>NZ_JBEOYE010000024.1:0-106463 GCF_040296945.1 Streptomyces sp. NPDC001941
TTCGTTTTTGAGTTAGCATTTTAAATTTATTGTTGGGTCTGCCCCCGGGGGGTGTGGGGTGGGGGGGGGGGGGGGGGGCCCCGGCCGGGGGCCCCCGGGGTGCGGGGCCCCCGCCCGCGCCGAGGGGGCGGCCACCACGGTGGCCGCCCCCTCGGGACCTCCGTACCGCCCGCTCCTGGCTACTCCTTGCCGAGCAGGTCCTCGACCTTCGCGCGGACGTCGTCCGTCGCCAGGCCGCGGATGGTCAGCGTGGTGCGGCGGCGCAGCACGTCGTCCGCCGTCTCGGCCCACTCGTGGTCGCGCGCGTACACGACCTGCGCCCAGATCTCCGGCGCGTCCGGGTGCACCCGCTCGGCCAGCTCCGGGTTCTCGTTCGCCAGCCGCGCGATGTCGAAGGAGAGCGAACCGTAGTGCGTGGCCAGGTGCCTGGCGGTGTCGGCCGCCATCCGCGGACCGGGCGCCGGGCCGTCCACGAGCAGCCGGTGGGCCACCGCGCGCGGGTTGGCGATGCCGGGCAGCGGCAGCTTCTTCGGCAGCGCGGACACCGACTCGTGGTCCTCGCCGAGCGGGTGGCCGGGCAGCTCCTGCAGCTTCTTCATGACCGTGCGGCCGATGTGGCGGAAGGTCGTCCACTTGCCGCCGGCCACCGACAGCATCCCGCCGCGGCCCTCGGTCACCACCGTCTCGCGCTTGGCCTTGGAGGTGTCGCCGGGCCCGCCGGGCAGCACCCGCAGGCCGGCGAAGGAGTACGTGATCAGGTCGCGGGACAGCTGCTGGTCGCGGATGGAGAACGCGGCCTCGTCCAGGATCTGGGTGACGTCCTTGTCGTTGACGGCCACGTCGCGCGGGTCGCCCTCGAACTCCTCGTCGGTGGTGCCGAGCAGGAGCATGTCCTCCCACGGCAGCGCGAAGGTGATGCGGTACTTGTCGATCGGCGTGGCCAGCGCGGCCTTCCAGGGGGCGGTGCGCTTGAGGACCAGGTGCGCGCCCTTGGACAGCCGGATCGACGGCGCCGCGCCGGGGTCCTCCAGCTTGCGCAGGTGGTCCACCCACGGGCCGGTCGCGTTGAGCACCAGGCGGGCGTCGACGCCGAACTCCTCGCCGGACAGCCGGTCGCGCAGCTCGGCGCCGGTGACCCGGCCGCGGGTGAAGCGCAGTCCGGTGACCTCGGCGTGGTTGAGCACGGTCGCGCCGGACTCGACCGCGGCGCGCACGGTCATCAGCGCCATGCGCGCGTCGTTCATCTGGTCGTCGCCGTACACGGCCACGGCCCTGAGGTTGTCGGTGCGCAGCTCCGGCACGTCCTGGGCGGCCTTGGCCGGGGACAGCAGGTGCCCGACGCCGTCGCCGAACGCGGAGAGCGCGCTGTACGCGAAGACGCCCGCGCCCAGCTTGGCGGCGCCGTGCGGGCCGCCCTTGTACACCGGCAGGTAGAAGGTGAGCGGGTTGGCGAGGTGCGGGGCCACCTGGCGGGAGACCGCGCGCCGCTCGAAGTGGTTCTCCGCGACCAGCTTCACCGCGCCGGTCTGCAGGTAGCGCAGACCGCCGTGGAGCAGCTTGGAGGAGGCGGAGGAGGTGGCGCCGGCGAAGTCGCCGGCGTCCACCAGGGCCACCCGCAGACCGGACTGCGCGGCGTGCCAGGCGGTGGAGATGCCCAGGATGCCGCCGCCTATGACCAGGAGGTCGTACGTCGCCTTGCCGAGTCGCTCCCGGGTTTCGGCGCGGCTCGGGTTCGAGCCGGAGGCCGGGTGCGTCCCGAGCGACGGGACGCTCTGCAGGGTGGTCATGTCGATTACTCCTCGTCCTCGATCCAGCCCATGGTCCGCTCCACGGCCTTGAGCCAGTTCTTGTACTCGCTCTCACGCTGGTCGGCGTCCATGCGAGGGGTCCATTCGGCGGCCCGGCGCCAGTTGGCGCGCAGCGCGTCGGTGTCCGGCCAGAAGCCGACGGCCAGGCCGGCGGCGTAGGCGGCGCCGAGGCAGGTCGTCTCGGCGACCATCGGGCGCACCACGGGGGCGTCCAGGAAGTCCGAGAGGGTCTGCATCAGCAGGTTGTTGGAGGTCATGCCGCCGTCGACCTTCAGGGCGGCCAGCTCGACGCCGGAGTCCTTGGTCATGGCGTCGGTGATCTCGCGGGTCTGCCAGGCGGTGGCCTCCAGCACGGCACGGGCGATGTGCGCGCGGGTCACGTACCGGGTGAGGCCGGCGATGACGCCCCGGGCGTCGGAGCGCCAGTAGGGGGCGAACAGGCCGGAGAAGGCGGGCACGAAGTAGGCGCCGCCGTTGTCCTCGACGGAGGAGGCCAGGGTCTCGATCTCCGCGGCGGTCTTGATCATGCCCATCTGGTCGCGCATCCACTGCACCAGCGAGCCGGTGACGGCGATCGAGCCCTCCAGGGCGTACACCGGCTTCTGGTCGCCGATGCGGTAGCCGACGGTGGTCAGCAGGCCGTTGTAGGAGTTGACGGGCTTGTCACCGGTGTTCATCAGCATGAAGGTGCCGGTGCCGTACGTGGACTTGGCCTCGCCCTCGGAGAAGCAGGTCTGGCCGAACAGGGCCGCCTGCTGGTCGCCGAGCGCGGAGGCGACCGGGACGCCGTCGAGGACGCCGCCCTTGGCCGCGCCGTACACCTCGGCGGAGGAGCGGATCTCGGGCAGCACGGCCGCCGGGATGCCCATCGAGTGCAGGATGCGCTCGTCCCAGGCCATCTCGTGCAGGTTCATCAGCATGGTGCGCGAGGCGTTGGTGACGTCGGTGACGTGGACGCCGCCGTCGGTGCCGCCGGTCAGGTTCCAGATGACCCAGGAGTCCATGGTGCCGAAGAGGACGTCCCCGGCCTCGGCGCGCTCGCGCAGGCCCTCGACGTTGTCCAGCAGCCAGCGGACCTTGGGGCCGGAGAAGTACGAGGCCAGCGGGAGGCCGGTCTCGCGGCGGAAGCGGTCCTGGCCGACGTTGCGGCCCAGCTCCCGGCAGAGCGCGTCGGTGCGGGTGTCCTGCCAGACGATGGCGTTGTGCACCGGCTCGCCGGTGTGGCGGTCCCACAGCAGGGTGGTCTCGCGCTGGTTGGTGATGCCGATCGCCTTGACGTCGGCGGCGGTGATGCCGGCCTTCTCGATCGCGCCGGCCACGACCTCCTGGACGTTGGTCCAGATCTCGGTGGCGTCGTGCTCGACCCAGCCCGGCTTGGGGAAGATCTGCTCGTGCTCCTTCTGGTCGACGGAGACGATGCGCCCGTCGCGGTCGAAGACGATGCAGCGGCTGGACGTGGTGCCCTGGTCGATCGCCGCGATGAAGGGGCCGGTGGTGTGTGCGTCGGTCACGGTGTGCTCCTGCTCGGGAAGTCTGCGGGGTGCGGCTCTGCGTGGTGCCGGGAGGTACGGCGCCGCGGCTCAGGCGAACGCGACGTTGTAGAGGCCGCCCGCGAGGGCGGCGCCGACGAGCGGGCCGATCACGGGGACGTACGCGTAGCCCCAGTCGGAGCCGCCCTTGTTGGGCAGGGGCAGCAGTGCGTGGACGATGCGGGGGCCGAGGTCGCGGGCCGGGTTGATGGCGTACCCGGTGGGGCCGCCCAGCGAGAGGCCGATGCCGACCACGACGAGGGAGGTGATCAGGACGCCTATCGTGCCCAGGCCCTTGCCGTCGCCGTTCAGGCCCTGCGTGAGGATCGCCAGGACCAGCACGAACGTGCCGATGACCTCGGTGGCCAGGTTCTGCACGGGGTTGCGGATCTCGGGGCCGGTGGAGAAGATCCCGAGCACCGGGCCGGCCGCCGACTCCTGGGCCTCGACCGACTTGGTGGCCTGGGAGCCCGGGCCGCCGACGATCTCGTGGTCGGTCAGGTGGGCGCGGAACTGGCCGTAGTAGGCGAGCCACACCAGCGTGGCGCCGATCAGCGCGCCGAACATCTGCGAGGCGATGTACAGCGGTACGTCGCCCCACTCACCGCTCTTGACGGCGAGGCCGACGGTGACCGCCGGGTTGAGGTGCGCGCCCGAGAGCGGGGCGGAGATGTAGGCGCCGGTGAGCACCGCGAAGCCCCACCCGAAGGTGATGGCCAGCCATCCGGCGCCGCGCGCCTTGGAGCTCTTGAGCGTGACCGCGGCGCAGACGCCACCGCCGAGCAGGATGAGTACGGCGGTACCGATGGTCTCGCCGATGAAGATGTCGGAGCTGGACACCCGCGACTCCTTTGTCCTTCGTCCAGGGGAAGGCGGACCCCGGGTTCCCTCCGGTGGTCCGCGCCCTCAGGTGAGGGCGTTCCGGCCCGTGGCGTTGTCACACTCTAGCGCGTATAGCCGGTAGGTGTTCGACAATGCCGACCGATGTACGAAAGTCTTGCCCCGGGTTACCAGTGAGTCAAGACTCCGTGTGGCTCAAACCCGATTCGTTAGAAACGCCGGGCGCCCAGATCCCTGGAGACCGCGCGGGCACAGTCCCGTACCGCCGCGACCAGCTCGGGGCGCAGCTCCGCGCCCTGGCAGACCCGCTCCACGGCCCCCGTGATGGCGACCGCGCCGACCGGCATCCGGTGCCGGTCGTGCACCGGCGCGGCCACCGAGGCCACGCCCTCCCAGGTCTCCTCGACGTCCGCGGCCCAGCCCCGCGCGCGGGCCAGGTCGAGCACCGCCTCGAAGTCCTCCGCGCCGGTCACCGTGCGCGGGGTGAACGCCTCGCGCTCCACCTCCAGCGCCTCGCTGTGCGCCACCGGGTCGAAGGCCGAGAGCACCTTGCCCAGGGCCGTGGAGTGCAGCGGCTGCATGGCCCCCACCTCCAGGACCTGGCGGCTGTCGTCCGGCCGGAAGACGTGGTGCACGATCAGTACGCCCTGCTGGTGCAGCACGCCCAGGTGGACGCTCTCGCCGCTGGAGCGGGCCAGGTCGTCGGTCCACACCAGGGCGCGGGCCCGCAGCTCGTGCACGTCCAGGTAGCTGTTGCCGAGCCGGAGCAGCTCCGCGCCCAGCTGGTAGCGGCCCGAGGCGCTGTCCTGCTCGACGAAGCCCTCCGCCTGGAGGGTGCGCAGGATGCCGTGCGCGGTGCCCTTGGCGAGGCCCAGCGAGGAGGCGATGTCGGACAGGCCGAGGCGGCGCTCGCCGCCGGCGAGCAACCGCAGCATCGCCGCCGCCCGTTCGAGCGACTGGATGTTCTTCGCCATCGGTCGGCCTCTCTCCGCTTCGTCGTCCGTCTGCACTGTCTTCATCTGTGGTTCGACAATGCTGAACACTATCGGTCCATGTCGACCTGTGTGTCATCAGCGCGGATCCGGCCCCGGCACTCCAACGGCCGAATCCGGCCGCACCGTACCGGCCGCGACGCGCGGTCCGCCGGTTGGGACACCGTGTCCACGCCGGGGCCCGCACCGTTACCCTGGCCCGGTGCGCCTTCCCCCGAAGGCGCAAAGCCGACAGCCGTCGCATCCCAGGGAGCACATCCATGGCCTCGTCGCCGACCCCTTCCGCTGACAGCAGGACCCGCGCCGACGCGCTGCGCGAAGCGCTCGCCACCCGGGTGGTGGTGGCCGACGGCGCGATGGGCACGATGCTCCAGGCGCAGGACCCCTCCCTCGACGACTTCGAGCAGCTCGAAGGCTGCAACGAGATCCTCAACGTCACCCGTCCCGACATCGTGCGCTCGGTGCACGAGGCGTACTTCGCCGTCGGCGTGGACTGCGTGGAGACCAACACCTTCGGGGCGAACCTGGCGGCGCTGGGGGAGTACGACATTCCCGAGCGGGTCTTCGAGCTGTCGGAGTCCGGTGCGCGGGTCGCTCGTGAGGTGGCGGACGAGTTCACCGCCTCGACGGGGCAGCAGCGGTGGGTGCTGGGCTCGATGGGTCCGGGCACCAAGCTGCCGACCCTGGGGCACGCCCCGTACCGGGCGCTGCGCGACGCCTACCAGCAGAACGCCGAGGGCCTGATCGCGGGCGGCGCCGACGCGCTGCTCGTCGAGACCACCCAGGACCTCCTCCAGACCAAGGCCTCCGTCCTCGGCGCCCGCCGCGCCCTGGAGACCACCGGCCTGCGGGTCCCCCTCATCGTCTCCGTCACCGTCGAGACGACCGGCACCATGCTGCTCGGCTCGGAGATCGGTGCGGCCCTGACGGCCCTGGAGCCGCTGGGCATCGACATGATCGGCCTCAACTGCGCCACCGGCCCCGCCGAGATGAGCGAGCACCTGCGCTACCTCGCCCGCCACTCGCGCGTCCCGCTGTCCTGCATGCCCAACGCCGGTCTGCCCGTGCTCGGCAAGGACGGCGCCCACTACCCGCTGTCGGCCGCCGAACTGGCCGACGCCCAGGAGACGTTCGTCCGCGAGTACGGCCTGTCGCTGGTCGGCGGCTGCTGCGGTACGACCCCGGAGCACCTGCGCCAGGTCGTGGAGCGGGTGCGCGGCGCACAGCCCACCCCCCGCACCCCGCAGCCCGAGCCGGGTGCGGCGTCGCTGTACCAGACGGTGCCGTTCCGGCAGGACACGGCGTACATGGCGATCGGTGAGCGGACGAACGCGAACGGGTCGAAGAAGTTCCGCGAGGCGATGCTGGAGGCCCGCTGGGACGACTGCGTGGAGATGGCGCGCGACCAGATCCGCGAGGGCGCGCACATGCTGGACCTGTGCGTGGACTACGTGGGCCGTGACGGCGTGGCCGACATGGCCGAGCTGGCCGGCCGGTTCGCCACCGCCTCCACCCTGCCGATCGTGCTGGACTCCACCGAGGTCGAGGTCCTGCAGGCCGGTCTGGAGAAGCTCGGCGGGCGCGCCGTCATCAACTCGGTCAACTACGAGGACGGCGACGGCCCCGAGTCCCGCTTCGCCAAGGTCACCCGCCTGGCCCAGGAGCACGGCGCCGCGCTGATCGCGCTGACCATCGACGAGGAGGGCCAGGCCCGCACCCCGGAGAAGAAGGTCGAGATCGCCGAGCGCCTGATCGACGACCTCACCGCCAACTGGGGCATCCACGAGTCCGACATCCTGATGGACACCCTGACCTTCACCATCTGCACCGGCCAGGAGGAGTCCCGCAAGGACGGCATCGCCACCATCGAGGCGATCCGCGAGCTCAAGCGCCGCCACCCGGACGTGCAGACCACGCTCGGCCTGTCGAACATCTCCTTCGGCCTCAACCCGGCCGCCCGCATCCTGCTCAACTCGGTCTTCCTGGACGAGTGCGTCAAGGCGGGCCTGGACTCGGCCATCGTGCACGCCTCCAAGATCCTGCCCATCGCGCGGTTCGAGGAGGAGCAGGTCACCACCGCCCTCGACCTGATCTACGACCGGCGCGCCGAGGGCTACGACCCGCTGCAGAAGCTCATGGCCCTGTTCGAGGGCGCCACCGCGAAGTCGCTGAAGGCGGGCAAGGCGGAGGAACTGGCCGCGCTGCCGCTCGAGGAGCGGCTGCGGCGCCGGATCATCGACGGCGAGCGCAACGGCCTGGAGGCCGACCTCGACGAGGCCCTCACCGAGCGCCCCGCCCTCGACATCGTCAACGACACCCTCCTGGAGGGCATGAAGGTCGTGGGCGAGCTGTTCGGCTCGGGCCAGATGCAGCTGCCGTTCGTGCTCCAGTCCGCCGAGGTGATGAAGAACGCCGTGGCGCACCTGGAGCCGCACATGGAGAAGTCGGACGCGGAGGGCAAGGGCACCATCGTGCTGGCCACGGTCCGCGGCGACGTGCACGACATCGGCAAGAACCTGGTGGACATCATCCTGTCCAACAACGGCTACAACGTGGTGAACCTGGGGATCAAGCAGCCCGTCTCGGCGATCCTGGAGGCCGCCGAGGAGCACAAGGCCGACGTGATCGGCATGTCCGGCCTGCTGGTGAAGTCCACGGTCATCATGAAGGAGAACCTGGAAGAGCTGAACCAGCGCAAGATGGCCGCGGACTACCCGGTCATCCTCGGTGGCGCGGCCCTGACCCGGGCCTACGTCGAGCAGGACCTGCACGAGATCTACGAGGGCGAGGTGCGCTACGCCCGCGACGCGTTCGAGGGGCTGCGCCTGATGGACGCCCTGATCGCGGTCAAGCGCGGTGTGCCCGGGGCGACCCTGCCCGAGCTCAAGCAGCGCCGGGTGCCCAAGCGCGACACCGCCGTCCTGGAGGTCGAGGAGCCCGAGGGCGCGGTGCGCTCGGACGTCGCCGTGGACAACCGGATCCCCGAGCCGCCGTTCTGGGGCACCCGCGTGGTCAAGGGCATCCCGCTCAAGGAGTACGCGTCCTGGCTGGACGAGGGCGCGCTCTTCAAGGGCCAGTGGGGGCTGAAGCAGGCCCGGGCCGGTGACGGGCCCAGCTACGAGGAGCTGGTGGAGACCGAGGGCAGGCCCCGGCTGCGCGGCTGGCTGGAGCAGCTGCACACCAGGAACCTGCTGGAGGCGGCCGTGGTGCACGGCTACTTCCCCTGCTACTCCAAGGGCGACGACCTGGTCCTGCTCAACGACGACGGCACCGAGCGCACCCGCTTCACCTTCCCGCGCCAGCGCCGCGGCCGCCGGCTCTGCCTCGCGGACTTCTTCCGCCCCGAGGAGTCCGGCGAGACCGACGTGGTGGGCCTGCAGGTCGTCACCGTCGGCTCCAAGATCGGCGAGGCCACGGCCCAGCTCTTCGAGGCCGACTCCTACCGCGACTACCTCGAACTGCACGGCCTCTCCGTGCAGTTGGCCGAGGCCCTGGCCGAGTACTGGCACGCCCGGGTCCGTTCCGAGCTCGGCTTCGGCGGCGAGGACCCGCAGGACGTCGAGGACATGTTCGCGCTGAAGTACCGCGGCGCCCGCTTCTCCCTCGGCTACGGCGCCTGCCCGGACCTGGAGGACCGGGCGAAGATCGCCGAGCTGCTGCGGCCCGAGCGGATCGGCGTGCACCTCTCCGAGGAGTTCCAGCTGCACCCGGAGCAGTCCACCG
Source organism: Streptomyces sp. NPDC001941 (assembly GCF_040296945.1). Lineage (NCBI taxonomy): Bacteria > Bacillati > Actinomycetota > Actinomycetes > Kitasatosporales > Streptomycetaceae > Streptomyces > Streptomyces sp. NPDC001941. The sequence goes on from NZ_JBEOYE010000024.1 coordinate 8,893, forward strand.
ACGCCATCGTCATCCACCACCCCGACGCCAAGTACTTCAACGCGAGGTAACCGGACCGTCGCCCGGCCGCCGCCGTATCTCCAGGCGGCCACGAGGGGCGGGACGTACACTGGTCGGTCCAGTGCAGGCCGGTCGCCCTCCCGAACTGGGAGGACGGCCGGCCTTCTCGTCCCTCTTGAGCCTTGGAGGTGTGCCGGATGACCAGTACGGTCCCCGCGTCCCTTGTCCGTACCGCCGGGGGTTCGGCCCTGCAGGCCGTCTTCCTCGACATGGACGGCACCCTCGTCGACACCGAGGGGTTCTGGTGGGACGCCGAGGTCGAGGTCTTCGCCGACCTCGGCCACCGGCTCGACGAGTCCTGGCGCGACGTGGTGGTGGGCGGCCCGATGACCCGCAGCGCCGGGTTCCTCATCGAGTCCACCGGCGCCGACGTCACGCTCGACGAGCTGACCGTCCTGCTCAACGAGCGCTTCGAGCGGCGCATCGGCCGGGGCGTGCCCCTGATGCCGGGCGCCGAGCGGCTGCTGGCCGAACTGGCCCTGCACCGGGTGCCGACCGCCCTGGTCTCCGCCTCGCACCGGCGCATCATCGACCGGGTGCTGCACTCGCTGGGCCCGGACCGCTTCACCCTCACCGTGGCCGGTGACGAGGTGCCCCGCACCAAGCCGCACCCCGACCCGTACCTCTTCGCCGCCCGGGGCGTCGGCGCCGACCCGGCCCGCTGCGCGGTCGTGGAGGACACCGCGACCGGGGTGGCCGCGGCCGAGGCGGCCGGCTGCCGGGTGGTGGCCGTGCCGTCGGTGGCGCCCATCGCGCCCGCCGAGGGCCGGGTCGTCGTCTCCTCGCTGGAAGAGGTCGACCTGGGCTTCCTGAGGACGCTGGTGCCCACCGCCTGAGCCCGCCGGGGCCTCGGCCCCCACTACGGAACGTGACCGGGCGCGCCCCCGACGGGGCGCGCCCGGCCCGTTTCCGCAGCTCCGGGGCGACAGCTCCCATGCCGTACTTCACGCGTGACCTTGCTCACCCACAGTCGCGCCCACCCGGCCGGATCAACACGGCCGGAAAGCGTCATCCGGCCCTTTCGGCGCGTCCATGTGTCCTGATTGGTGATCACCTGCACGAAACGTTCCCGCGCATGGTCATCGATCCGCCCGCATGCCCGATCGCTGTCCGAACAGGGCCCAACTCCCGGCCGGTCAAGCCGACCTGGTGCGCCTACTAGGCTCTTCGCGAGAACTTCGCCGCACTCTCCGTGTGCCCCGGCGGCCCGCACGCCGCCGTGTTCACAGGTTTGATCGCATGACATCCCGGCCCGATCACCCGCCCCGACCGGGCGGCCGCGGCGGAGCGCATCGAACCACCGCTGTACCCAGTGCCGGATGAGGAGAAGGTCCCCAGGATGAACCGCAAGACATGGGTGCTGCCGGCTGCCGTCGGTCTGCTCGCCCCCGTGCTCGCCGCGTGCGGCACCACGGAAGGCACCGCGAGCGGAGGCAAGACCATTGTCGTGGGCACCACGGACCAGTTCGTCGCCACCGACGACGCCCCGGCGCCCTTCGACCCGGCGTTCGCGTACGACACCGGCACCTGGAACGTGCTCCGCCAGACCGTCCAGACCCTGATGCACACCCCGCGCGGCGAGGGCGTCCCGGTCCCCGAGGCCGCCGAGAGCTGCGCCTTCACCGACTCCGCCAGCCGCACCTACCGCTGCGAGCTGCGCGAGGGCCTGAAGTTCGCCAACGGCAAGGCCATCACCGCCGAGGACGTGAAGTACTCCGTCGAGCGCGTCCTGGACATCAAGTCCGACAACGGAACGGCCGCACTGCTCGCCAACGTCGCCGGGGTCGACACCAAGGGCGACCGGGAGGTCGTCTTCCACCTGAAGACCTCCGACGCCACGTTCCCGTACAAGCTCTCCACGCCCGTCGCCGGCATCCTCAGCCGCGACGACTACCCGGCGAAGAAGCTGCGCACCGGCTTCGACGTGAGCGGCTCCGGCCCGTACACCCTCAAGGCCGAGGTGAAGGACGGGCAGCTCACCAAGGCCGTCTTCACCAGGAACCCGAACTACCGCGGCGACATCAAGCTCCGCAACGACAAGGTCGAACTGCGCTCCTTCGCCGACGCCGGCGCCATGGGCGCGGCGCTCGAGGACGGCGGCATCGACATGATGGCCCGCACCATGTCCCCCGAGCAGGTCAAGGACATGAACGACAAGCCGGTCAAGGGCGTGCGCGTCACCGAGGTGCCCGGCCTGGAGATCCGCTACCTGGGCTTCAACACCAAGGCGCCCGAGGTCAAGGACAAGGCCGTCCGCCAGGCCATGGCCGCCGTCGTCGACCGCTCGAAGATCACCGGGAAGGTGTACGGCAACACCGCCGAGCCGCTCTACTCGCTGATCCCCTCCAGCATCGCCGCCCACTCCAACTCCTTCTTCAACAAGTACGGCGAGCCCGACCAGAAGAAGGCCCAGGGCATCCTGCGTGACGCGGGCGTGAAGACCCCCGTCAAGCTGACGCTCCACTACACGACCGACCACTACGGCTCCGGCACCGCCGAGGAGTTCGCCTCCCTGCGCGACCAGCTCAACGCGACCAAGCTGTTCGACGTGCAGGTCAAGGGCACCGAGTGGGCCGAGTTCCGGCCCGCCCAGAAGCGCGGCGACTACGCGGTCTACGGCCTCGGCTGGTTCCCCGACTACCCGGACCCGGACAACTACATCGCGCCGTTCCTGGACGTCGACAACTTCCTCAACACGCCGTACGTGAACGCCGAGGCGCGCGGCAAGCTCATCCCGCAGTCGCGCCGCCCCGCCGACCGCAACGCCGCCTCCCCGGCGTTCACCCAGCTCCAGAAGATCGTCGCCGACGACGTGCCGGTGCTGCCGCTGTGGCAGGGCAAGCAGTACGTCGCCGCCCGCGACGGGCTGACCGGGGTCGAGTTCTCCCTGAACTCCTCCTCCGACCTGCTGCTGTGGGAGCTGGCCCGCGGCAACGCCTGATCCGGCCGGCACCCGCGCCGCGGTCGGTCACCCCGCAGTTTCAGTACCCCGGCCGCGCCACCCGGCGCGGCCGGCTCACGCGATCACCGGATCCCTGAGAGCCAAAGGCAAGGTTCTGTGAAGGCACACAACAAGTGGCTGACGGCCCCGCTCGCCGCGGGCGTCGCGGCCGCACTGCTGAGCGGTTGCGGTACGGAGAAGGGCGGCTCGTCCGGCTCCGGCGACTCCGTCCGGGTCGGCATGTCCGACGAGGTCCTGGCGACCGACCCCGCCGCGGGCTACGACCCCGGCTCCTGGCTGCTGTTCAACAACGTCTTCCAGTCCCTGATGGCCTTCCCCAAGGGCGGCTCCAAGCCCCAGCCGGACGCCGCCGAGAACTGCGCCTTCGACAAGGGCGGCAGCAAGGTCTACCGCTGCACCCTGCGCGACGGCCTGAAGTTCAGCAACGGCTCCGAACTCACCAGCGAGGACGTGAAGTTCTCCTTCGAGCGCGCGCTGAAGATCGACGACGACGCCGGCCCGGCGCCGCTGCTCAGCACCATCGGGGCGATCGAGACCCCCGACGCGAAGACCGTCGTCTTCCGCCTCAAGGTCCCCGACGCCACCTTCCCGAGCAAGATAGCCTCCGGCGCCGGCTCGATCGTCGACCACCACTCGTACGACGACGGCAAGCTGCGCACCGACGGCAAGGCCGTCGGCTCGGGTCCGTACAAGCTCGACTCCTTCTCCGACGGCGAGGCCGCCTTCTCGGTCAACCCCGAGTACAAGGGCACGGCCAAGCCCAAGAACACCGGCGTCACGCTGAAGTTCTTCAAGGGCGACCGCGAGGCGCTCGCCGCCGCCCTGAAGAAGGGCGACGTCGACGTCGCCTACCGCGGCCTGGCCGCCGACGACATCGCCGCCCTGCAGGCCGACACCGGCACCGGCAGCGGCGTCAAGGTCGTCGAGGGCAGCAGCGCCGAGGTCCAGCACCTGGTCTTCAACGTCAAGGACCCCGTCGTCGGCAAGAAGGGCGTCCGCCAGGCCATCGCGTACCTCGTCGACCGCGACGCGCTGGTCCGGGACGTCCACCGGTCCACCGCGAGCCCGCTGTACTCGATCGTCCCGGCCGGCATCGCGGGCCACAACACCGCCTTCTTCGACGCCTACGGCGACCGCCCGCAGCCCGCCAAGGCCCGCAAGGCGCTCCAGGACGCGGGCGTCAAGGGCAAGGTCAAGCTCACGCTGTGGTCCACGCCGAGCCGCTACGGCCCCGCCACGGACCAGGAGTTCAAGGCGATCGCCAAGCAGCTCAACTCCAGCGGCCTGTTCGACGCCACGGTCAAGTCCGTCGAGATCGGCCAGTACGAGAAGGACGTCAAGGCCGGCAAGTACGGCGTGTACGTCAAGGGCTGGGTGCCCGACTACCCGGACCCGGACAACTTCACCGCGCCGTTCTTCGGCGAGGGCAACGTCCTGGGCAACGGCTACGACAACGCGAAGATCACCGGAAGGCTCATCCCGGCGACCGCCGCCGCCACCGACCGCTCCAAGGCCGACGCCGACTTCGCCGAGCTCCAGGACGTCGTCGCCGCCGACCTGCCGATCCTGCCGCTGTGGCAGGGCAAGCAGTACGCCGTCGCCCGCGACGACGTGACCGGCCTGGAGTGGACCCTGGACGCCTCCACGGTCTTCCGCTTCTGGGAGATCAAGAAGGGCTGACCGGCCCGCCGCGTGACGTGCGCGGGGCCCGGGACGACGTCCCGGGCCCCACACGCGTCACGTCCTCGCCGCCCCCACGGGCGCCCTCACTGGGCGCCGGGGCGCACCAGACCGCTCTCGTACGCGTACACCGCCGCCTGCACCCGGTCGCGCAGACCCAGCTTGGTCAGCACATGGCCCACGTGCGTCTTCACGGTCGTCTCGCTGACGAACAGGTCGGCGGCGATCTCCGCGTTCGACAGGCCGCGCGCCACCAGCTTCAGCACCTCGACCTCGCGCTCGGTCAGCGTGTTGAGCGCGTCCGGCACCGGCTCCTCGCCGGACGGCAGGTGCCCCGCGTACTTGTCGAGCAGCCGGCGCGTGATGCTCGGCGCGAGCATCGCCTCGCCCGCCGCGACCACCCGGATCGCCTGCACCAGCTCATTGGCCGGGGCGTCCTTCAGCAGGAAGCCGCTGGCCCCCGCGCGCAGCGCCTCCACCACGTACTCGTCGAGGTCGAAGGTGGTCAGCACCAGCACCTTCGCCGGGCCGTCCCGCCCGGGACCGGTGATCTGCCGGGTCGCCTCCACCCCGTCCATCCGCGGCATGCGGATGTCCATCAGCACCACGTCGGGCTGCAGCGCCCGCACCTGGTCCAGCGCCTGCAGGCCGTCACCGGCCTCGCCGACGACCGCGATGTCCTGCTCCGCTTCCAGGATCATCCGGAAACCGGTGCGCAGAAGCGGCTGGTCGTCGACCAGTAGGACGCGGATCGCCACGGGATCTCCTCTTGCAGCTGTACCTGGACCCGCCCCATTCTGCCCTGCGCCCGGTACGCGGACCCCGGCGCCCGCACCGCCGCGGGCACGTGGTCCGCGTCACTCCCCGGTGCGCGCCGGGACCACCGGCAGCGGATAGACCGGGGGAGTCCCGCCGAACTCCGGGCACACCGCCTGGTGGTCGCACCAGCCGCACAGCTTCGTCGGCCGCGGCCGCCAGTCGCCCGTCTCGGTGGCCAGCCTGATCGCCTCCCACAGCGCGTGCAGCTTGCGCTCCACCCGCTCCAGGTCCGCCTCCACCGGGTCGTACGTCAGCACGTCCCCGCTGCCCAGGTACACCAGCTGCAGCCGCCGGGGCACCACCTTCTTCAGCCGCCACACCACCAGGGCGTAGAACTTCATCTGGAACAGCGCGCCCTCGCTGTACTCCGGGCGCGGCGCCTTGCCCGTCTTGTAGTCGACGATCCGCACCTCGCCCGTCGGCGCCACGTCCACCCGGTCGATGACACCCCGCAGCCGCAGCCCCGATTCCAGCTCCGTCTCGACGAACAGCTCCCGCTCCGCCGGCTCGAGGCGCGTCGGGTCCTCCAGCGTGAACCACCGCTCCACCAGCTGCTCCGCCTCGCCCAGCCAGCGCGCCAGGCGCTCGTCCCCGCCCTCCTGCCCGAACAGCTCCGCCAGCTCCGGGCGCGACTCCAGGAGCCGGTCCCACTGCCCGGGCACCAGCGACTTCGCCCGCGGCGCCGTGCGGTCCGCCGCCGGCGCGTCGAAGAGCCGCTCCAGGACCGCGTGCACCAGCGTCCCGCGCGTCGCCGCCTCGCTGGGCTTCTCCGGCAGCTTGTCGATGACCCGGAACCGGTACAGCAAGGGGCACTGCATGAAGTCGCCGGCCCGCGACGGGGACAGCGACGCGGGCGGCCGGGCGCCCGCCGGCTGCTGCTGGCTCGTAGTCATGACACAGACCCTACGACCCGCCACTGACAGCGAGCGGAATACCATCGACGCACGACCCCCTCCCATTGCATGATCGGTCGAGTGACGCTTCGTAACGAAGGGAACCCGTGAACGAGGACGACAAGAGCGGCGAAGGCACGCGGCCGCGGTCCGACACGGCGGGAACACGCGCTGACGGGGCCGGCCCCACCACGGGCCACGAGCAGCACCAGGGCCCGGACGGCCCCGGCGGCGACGGCGCCGCGCCCAAGCGCGCGGACGAACCCGGCGGCGGCATCCTGATGGGCCGCATCTTCGGCGTGCCGGTCTACGTGGCCCCCAGCTGGTTCCTGGTCGCGGCCCTGATCACCTGGGTCTTCGGCGGCCAGCTCGACCGGGTGCTCCCCGAGCTCGGAGGCTTCCGCTACCTCGTCTCGCTCTTCTTCGCCGTCGCCTTCTACGCCTCCGTGCTCGTCCACGAGCTGGCCCACACCGTGGCCGCGCTGCGCTTCAAGCTGCCCGTGCGCCGCATCCAGCTCCAGTTCTTCGGCGGCGTCTCCGAGATCGAGAAGGAGACCGAGACCCCCGGCCGCGAGTTCGTCCTCGCCTTCGTCGGACCGCTGCTCTCGCTGGTCCTGTCCGGCGTCTTCTACCTCGGCATGAAGGCCGTCGACCCCGGCACCGTCCCCGGCGTGCTCCTCGCGGGCCTGATGATCTCCAACCTGATCGTCGCCGTGTTCAACTTCCTGCCCGGCCTCCCGCTGGACGGCGGCCGGATGCTGCGCGCCGTAGTGTGGAAGCTCACCGGAAGCCCGATGAGCGGCACCGTCGCCGCCGCCTGGGTCGGCCGCGCGCTCGCCGTCACCGTACTGATCGGCCTGCCCCTGCTCACCCACACCGGCGCCCTGGGCAACTCCACCGACGAGATCACCGGCGTGGACACCGTCACCGACGCGCTGCTCGCCGCGATCCTCGCCGCGATCATCTGGACCGGCGCGGGCAACAGCCTGCGCATGGCCCGGCTGCGCGAGCACCTGCCCGAGCTGCGCGCCCGCGCCCTCACCCGGCGCGCCGTCCCGGTCACCTCCGACACCCCGCTCTCCGAGGCGCTGCGCCGCGCCAACGAGGCGGGCGCCAGCGCGCTCGTCGTCGTCGACGGCCACGGCGAGCCCACCGCCCTGGTCCGCGAGACCGCCATCGCCGGCGTCCCCGTCCACCGCCGCCCCTGGGTCGCCGTCAGCGGCCTGGCCAAGGACCTCACCGACGGCATGCGGGTCCCCGCCGAGCTGGCCGGCGAGGCGCTCCTGGACCACCTGCGCGCCAGCCCCGCCAGCGAGTACCTGGTCGTCGAGGACGGCGGCGAGATCTACGGGGTGCTGTCCGCAACGGACGTGGAGCGGGCCTTCGTGAAGGCCATGGCACGACCCTCCTCCTGACCCCGGTACTCTGGTCACATGTCCGAACCGACCGGTGCCGCCCGCCGTCGCGGGCCCTTCAAGGTCGGGGACCAGGTCCAGCTCACCGACCCCAAGGGACGCCACTACACGTTCACGCTCGAAGAGGGAAAGAACTTCCACACCCACAAGGGTTCTTTCCCCCACGACGAGCTGATCGGTGCTCCCGAGGGCAGTGTTGTCCGTACCACGGGAAACGTCGCCTACCTCGCGCTGCGCCCCCTGCTCCCCGACTACGTCCTGTCCATGCCCCGCGGCGCCGCCGTGGTCTACCCCAAGGACGCGGGGCAGATCCTGGCCTTCGCCGACATCTTCCCCGGCGCGCGCGTCGTCGAGGCGGGGGTGGGCTCCGGTTCGCTGAGCTCCTTCCTGCTCCGCGCCATCGGCGACCAGGGCATGCTGCACTCCTACGAGCGCCGTGAGGACTTCGCGGAGATCGCGAAGGGGAACGTCGAGCGCTACTTCGGCGGCCCCCACCCGGCGTGGGAGCTGACCGTCGGCGACCTCCAGGACAACCTGTCCGACACCGACGTCGACCGCGTCATCCTGGACATGCTCGCCCCCTGGGAGTGCCTGGACGCCGTCTCCAAGGCGCTCGTGCCCGGCGGCATCCTCTGCTGCTACGTGGCCACGACCACCCAGCTCGCCCGGACCGTCGAGTCGATCCGCGAGATCGGCTGCTTCGCCGAGCCGCAGCCCTGGGAGTCGATGATCCGCAACTGGCACGTGGAGGGCCTCGCGGTCCGCCCGGACCACCGCATGATCGGCCACACCGGCTTCCTGGTCACCGCCCGCCGCCTCGCCGACGGCGTGGAGCCCCCGATGCGCCGCCGCCGCCCCGCCAAGGGCGCGTACGGCGAGGACTACGAGGGCCCCAACAAGGGCTGACCCGCACAACGCACCGGCGCCGCCGCCCGGTTCCCGCCTCCGCGCGGGGAACCGGACGGCGGCGCCTTCACGTTGGCGCCCGGCATTGGCGTACGCGAACGGGTCCGCACCCCGCTGCTGCGCCCCGGTGTGACGTGTGGCACCATGCTGGGCACCCCTCGCCGCACCATCCACAGGAGACACTCCGCGTGCAGCCCTCCGCCCTCCCGGACCTCGCGCACACCCACCCCGGTCCGGTGCACTGGCTGGCCACCGCCGCGGCGATGGCCGCCGTGGTGGCCGGCGCGGCCCTGCTCCAGCCCGACGCCGCCACCGCCTCCACGACGGCGAAGGCCGCGGGCGGCGCCCGGGCGGCCGTGCTGCCCGCGCCCGACCCCGCGGGCGTACGCCTCCCGCTGGAGTGCGGAGGGGCGCCCGCGGTGGTGACCAAGAGGGTGTCGGGCGACCTGGACGGCGACGGCGTCCCGGAGACGGTCGCGGCGGCCCGCTGCGACGCGGGCTCGGGCACCCCGCCCAGCGGCCTCTACGTGCTCACCCGGGGCCGCGACGGGCACGCGCGCGTGGTCGCCACGCTCCTGGAGCCCAAGGAGGGCCTGAGCGTCGGCGAGCTGACCCTGCGCGCCGGTGTGGTGGACGCCACGCTGTTCGGCTACTCGTCGGCGAGCGTGCCGCGCTCCAGCCCGGACCGCGAGGACGCGGTCAGCTGGACCTGGCGCGGCGGCGCCTTCGTGCGCGCGGCGCGGACCGCGGACCGCACGGTCTGAGCGCGCGGTCCGGCGCCCGGGCGCGCGCCCGGCCGGTCAGTCGGCGTCGGGCCCGTAGACCTCGACCCTGTCCGAAACCCGACGCACGTGGATGCAGTCGCCGGGGCACTCCTTGGCGGAGTCCACGACGTCCCGCAGCAGCGGCAGGGGCACCGGGGTGGTGGCGCCCGGGTCCTGGAGGAGTTCGTCGTCGGAACTCTTCACGTAAGCGAGTCCGTCGATGTCGAGCTCGAAGACCTCCGGCGCGTACTGCGCGCAGATCCCGTCGCCGGTGCACAGGTCCTGGTCGATCCAGACCTCGAGGGCCTCTCCGGCTTCGGTGGAGGGAGCCTCGTGCCGCACGGTCATATCCGCCTGCCGTTTCCTGCGTCGGAGTGGAGCAAAGTGATGTAAGTCGGGCCAGCCCTGACGGGTGTTGACTGGTTCGACGATACCTCCGCCCGCTTTCCGATGTTGATGGGTGGGTATTCCCCTGGCGTGAGGGAGAGCGCAAGGGTGAAGATCGGACACGCCCCGCAGTCTTTGTGATCTAGGGGTTTCAATCACCACCCGCCCAGGTAGGGTCAGGAAGCGTCCAGCTCCCCTTGGAGGAGGTGAGGACCGTGGCAGCCCACGACGACGACATCAACCGCGGCATCCGGCCCGGACGGGGGTCCGACGACCCCGCCGGTCAGGTTGCCTATCTCGAGCAGGAAATCGCCGTCCTGCGACGCAAGCTCGCCGACTCTCCGCGTCATACGAGGATTCTCGAAGAGCGGATCGTCGAGCTGCAGACCAACCTGGCCGGCGTGTCCGCGCAGAACGAGCGGCTCGCCAACACGCTCCGTGAGGCACGAGACCAGATCGTGGCCCTCAAGGAGGAAGTCGACCGGCTCGCGCAGCCGCCGGCCGGCTTCGGAGTGTTCCTGACGGCCAACGAGGACGGCACGGCGGACATCTTCACCGGGGGCCGCAAGCTCCGGGTGAACGTCAGCCCCAGCGTCGAGCTCGAAGAGCTCAGGCGCGGCCAGGAAGTCATGCTCAACGAAGCGCTGAACGTGGTCGAGGCCATGGCGTTCGAGCGCGCCGGGGACATCGTCACCCTCAAGGAGATCCTCGAGGACGGCGAGCGGGCCCTGGTGGTGGGGCACACGGACGAGGAACGGGTGGTCAGGCTCGCCGAGCCGCTGCTGGACGTCACCATCCGCCCCGGCGACGCCCTCCTGCTGGAACCCAGGTCCGGCTACGTGTACGAGGTGGTCCCGAAGAGCGAGGTCGAGGAGCTCGTCCTCGAAGAGGTCCCGGACGTCGACTACGACAAGATCGGCGGTCTGGGCAACCAGATCGAACTGATCCGCGACGCGGTCGAGCTGCCGTACCTCTACCCCGACCTCTTCAAGGAGCACGAACTGCGGCCGCCGAAGGGCATCCTGCTCTACGGCCCGCCCGGTTGCGGCAAGACGCTGATCGCGAAGGCCGTGGCCAACTCGCTCGCCAAGAAGGTCGCCGAGGTGACCGGGCAGCCCCAGGGGAAGTCCTACTTCCTCAATATCAAGGGCCCCGAGCTCCTCAACAAGTACGTCGGCGAGACCGAGCGGCACATCCGCCTGGTCTTCCAGCGGGCCAGGGAGAAGGCGAGCGAGGGCACCCCCGTCATCGTCTTCTTCGACGAGATGGAATCCCTCTTCCGCACCCGCGGATCCGGTGTCAGCTCGGACGTGGAGAACACCATCGTCCCGCAGCTGCTCGCCGAGATCGACGGCGTGGAGGGGCTGGAGAACGTCATCGTCATCGGCGCCTCCAACCGCGAGGACATGATCGACCCCGCGATCCTGCGGCCCGGCCGGCTCGACGTGAAGATCAAGATCGAGCGCCCGGACGCGGAGGCGGCGAAGGACATCTTCGCCAAGTACCTCACCGCCACCCTCCCGCTGCACGCGGACGACCTGTCCGAGCACAGCGGGTCGAAGGAGGGCGCCGCCCACGCCATGATCCAGTCGGTCGTGGAGCAGATGTACGCGGAGTCCGAGGAGAACCGCTTCCTCGAGGTCACGTACGCCAACGGCGACAAGGAAGTCCTGTACTTCAAGGACTTCAACTCCGGCGCCATGATCCAGAACATCGTGGACCGGGCGAAGAAGATGGCCATCAAGGCCTTCCTCGACCACAACCAGAAGGGCATCCGGGTCTCCCACCTCCTCCAGGCGTGCGTGGACGAGTTCAAGGAGAACGAGGACCTGCCCAACACCACCAACCCGGACGACTGGGCCCGCATCTCCGGCAAGAAGGGCGAGCGGATCGTGTTCATCCGCACGCTCGTCACCGGCAAGCAGGGCGCGGACACCGGACGCTCCATCGACACGGTGGCCAACACCGGTCAGTACCTGTAGAGCAGAGACCGGCTGCGGATGTCCGCCACTCGGGCATCCGCAGCCTGTTGCTTTCCACGGGGCTTGAACCACACCAGAGCAATGACGGAATTGATCTCCCCACCAGCGCAAAGGCGTTCTAGGCTCTTCCGTACCGCCGAGCGCGCAGTGCGGGGACGGGCACCGCACACGCACCGGAGAAACAGCGGTACTTGAGCGACGCCCCCGAACGCGGGCGCCGCCGGGCAAGGAGGGCCGCATGACCGTACGGCGAGTAATGGGCATCGAGACGGAGTACGGCATCTCCGTTCCCGGGCACCCGAACGCCAATGCCATGCTCACCTCGTCCCAGATCGTCAACGCCTACGCGGCGGCGATGCACCGGGCGCGCCGCGCCCGCTGGGACTTCGAGGAGGAGAACCCGCTGCGGGACGCCCGCGGCTTCGACCTCGCCCGCGAGGCCGCCGACTCCAGCCAGCTCACCGACGAGGACATCGGCCTGGCCAACGTCATCCTCACCAACGGCGCGCGGCTGTACGTCGACCACGCGCACCCGGAGTACAGCTCGCCGGAGATCACCAACCCGCGCGACGCCGTGCTGTGGGACAAGGCGGGCGAGCGGATCATGGCGGAGGCGGCGGAGCGCGCGGCACAGCTGCCCGGCGCGCAGCCCATCCACCTGTACAAGAACAACACCGACAACAAGGGCGCATCCTACGGCACGCACGAGAACTACCTGATGAAGCGGGAGACCCCCTTCTCGGACATCGTGCGCCACCTGACGCCGTTCTTCGTCTCGCGCCAGGTCTTCGCCGGCGCGGGCCGCGTCGGCATCGGCCAGGACGGCCACGAGCACGGCTTCCAGATCAGCCAGCGCGCCGACTACTTCGAGGTCGAGGTCGGCCTGGAGACCACGCTCAAGCGGCCCATCATCAACACCCGCGACGAGCCGCACGCGGACGCCGAGAAGTACCGCAGGCTCCACGTGATCATCGGCGACGCCAACCTCTCCGAGATCTCGACCTACCTCAAGCTGGGCACCACCTCGCTGGTGCTCTCCATGATCGAGGACTCCTTCATCAACGTCGACCTGGCCGTGGACCAGCCGGTGCGCACCCTGCACCAGGTCTCCCACGACCCGTCGCTCACCCGGCTGGTGACGCTGCGCAGCGGCCGGACGCTGACCGCCGTACAGCTCCAGATGGAGTACTACGAGCTGGCCCGCAAGTACGTCGAGGAGCGCTTCGGGGCCGATGCGGACGAGCAGACCAAGGACGTCCTGAGCCGCTGGGAGGACACCCTCAACCGGCTCGAGAACGACCCGATGAGCCTGTCCGGCGAGCTCGACTGGATCGCCAAGCGGGAGATCCTGGAGGGCTACCGGCGCCGCGACTCGCTGGACTGGGACGCCGCCCGGCTGCACCTGGTGGACCTGCAGTACGCCGACGTGCGCCCGGAGAAGGGCCTCTACAACCGTCTGGTGGCCCGCGGCAAGATGAAGCGGCTGCTGACCGAGGACGAGGTCGAGCGGGCCGAGACGGCGCCCCCCGAGGACACCCGCGCGTACTTCCGCGGCCGCTGTCTGGAGCAGTACGCGGACGACGTGGCCGCGGCCTCCTGGGACTCGGTCATCTTCGACCTGCCCGGGCGCGACTCGCTCCAGCGGGTCCCCACCCTGGAGCCGCTGCGGGGCACCCGCAACCACGTCAAGGAGCTGCTGGACCGCTGCCGCACGGCGGAGGACCTGGTACGCGTGCTGAGCGGCGGCTGAGCCGCTCCGGGGCGGCCCGGCAGGGGCCGCCCCGGCCAAACGTTCAAGCCGAGGGCGAAAGACCGGCTGAAAGTCCCGGGGGCTGGGAATCATCGGGTTGGCCCCCGGACGTTGCAGTAACTACGGGGCCGATGTCAGCACCTGCTTGTAGGGTCTGATCTTGAGACACCGAACCAAGCGGTCTAACCGAGCGGGGTGAGGGATATGGCGACCAAGGACACCGGCGGCGGACAGCAGAAGGCCACGCGTTCCACCGAGGAGGTCGAGGAGCAGGCGCAGGAGGCGCAGGCTTCGGAGGACCTCAAGGAGCGCCAGGAGAAGCTGTCGGACGACGTGGACTCCGTTCTCGACGAGATCGACGACGTGCTCGAGGAAAATGCCGAGGACTTCGTACGAAGCTTCGTGCAAAAGGGCGGACAGTAAAGCTCGTTGTCCGTCCCGGGGCCGTCGGCCGGAGCCGGCCGCACCGGGACGGATGACCGGCGAGCGCACGGGTAAGGTCCGTGCACGAGAGCAAGATCGGCCGGCCGCTCGACGCGGCGGGCCGCCGCCTATCCGGAAGGAATCGCGTGGAAGCCAACCCTCGTAGCACCGGGCGTCTGCCGGCGGCCTTCCTGACGCCCGGGTCGTCGTCCTTCATGGACTTCCTGTCCGGGCACGCGCCGGAGATGCTGCCCGGCAAGCGGTCGCTGCCGCCCGTGCAGGGCCACATCGAGGCGCCGCACGGCACCACCATCGTCGCGGTCACGTTCCCCGGGGGCGTGGTGCTCGCCGGTGACCGGCGCGCCACGATGGGCAACATGATCGCGCAGCGGGACATCGAGAAGGTGTTCCCGGCCGACGAGTACTCCGCGGTGGGCATCGCGGGCACCGCGGGCCTCGCGGTGGAGATGGTCAAGCTCTTCCAGCTGGAGCTGGAGCACTTCGAGAAGGTGGAGGGCGTCCAGCTGTCCCTCGAGGGCAAGGCGAACCGTCTCTCCACCATGATCCGCAGCAACCTCGGCATGGCGATGCAGGGCCTCGCGGTCGTCCCGCTGTTCGCGGGCTTCGACGTGGACAAGGAGAAGGGCCGCATCTTCTCGTACGACGTGACCGGCGGCCGTTCCGAGGAGACGGGGTACGCGGCGACGGGCTCCGGCTCGGTCTTCGCCCGCGGCTCCATGAAGAAGCTCTACCGCGAGGACCTCACGGAGGAGCAGGCCACCACCCTGGTCGTGCAGGCGCTGTACGACGCGGCCGACGACGACTCGGCGACCGGCGGCCCCGACATGGCCCGGCGGATCTTCCCGATCGTCACGGTCATCACGGACGAGGGCTACCGCCGCCTCACCGACGAGGAGTCCTCCGGGATCGCCCGCTCGGTCCTCGACCGGCGGATGGAACAGCCCGACGGTCCGCGCGCCGCCCTCCTCTGATGAACTCGCCACTGAAGAAAGGGACGGACAGCCGGTGACTACGCCGTTCTACGTCTCACCCGCACAGGCCATGCAGGACCGGGCGGAGTACGCCCGCAAGGGCATCGCCCGCGGCCGCAGCCTCGTCGTGCTGCAGTACACCGACGGCATCGTCTTCGTCGGTGAGAACCCGTCCCGCGCGCTGCACAAGTTCAGCGAGATCTACGACCGGATCGGCTTCGCCGCCGCCGGCAAGTACAACGAGTACGAGAACCTCCGCATCGGCGGCGTGCGCTACGCCGACCTGCGCGGGTACACCTACGACCGCGACGACGTGACCGCGCGCGGCCTGGCCAACGTGTACGCGCAGACGCTGGGCACGATCTTCTCCAGCGCCGGCGAGAAGCCCTACGAGGTGGAGCTGGTCGTCGCCGAGGTCGGGCAGTCGCCCGAGGGCGACCAGATCTACCGGCTGCCGCACGACGGCTCGATCGTGGACGAGCACGGCTCGGTCGCGGTCGGTGGCAACGCCGAGCAGATCAGCAACTACCTGGACCAGCGCCACCGCGACGGCATGTCGCTCGCCGAGGCGCTGAAGCTCGCGGTGCAGGCCCTGTCCCGGGACACCAACGGCAGCGAGCGGGAGATCCCCGCGGAGCGCCTCGAGGTGGCGGTGCTGGACCGGACCCGTCCGCAGCAGCGCAAGTTCAAGCGGATCGTGGGCCGCCAGCTGTCCCGCCTCCTGGAGGCGGACAACGCGGCCGTGACGAAGACGGACGACCCGTCCGACGACGTCGAGGAGTGACACCCCGCTCCCGCACCGGGTCCTGAGCCCGGTGCGCTGACCCCGATGCCTGACCCCGGTGCCCCGGCCCGCCTCGTGCGCGGACCGGGGCACCGGGCCGTCAGGGGGCCGGGCGGGGGCGTGCGGGGCCCGTGGAGCCCCGGACCACCAGCTCCACCGGCAGGTCCCCGTCCTCGGGCCGTTCGCCCGCCAGGACGGCGAGGAGGGCCGTCATGCCGCGCTCGCCGACCCGCTCGGCGGGCAGCCGCAGCGTGGTGAGCTCCGGCTCCACCGCGGTCGCCAGGGCGAGGTCGTCGAAGCCGGTCACCGAGACGTCCTCGGGGACCCGCAGGCCGAGCCGGCGGGCGGCCTTGCAGGCCCCGGCGGCAAGGATGTCGTCGTCGCAGACGATCGCGGTCGGGGCGGGGCCGGGGGCGGCCAGGGCGCGGACGGTGTGCTCCAGGGCGTCGTGGACGTGCAGCGGGGAGCGTTCGGTGCGCAGGTTCGCCCCGCGCAGCGCCCGCGCCAGGGCCTCGGCGCGCACGTCGAAGGTCCAGGACGGCACCGCCGAGGCCAGGTGGAGGAAGTCGCGGTGGCCCAGGGCCAGCAGATGGTCCGTCACCTGGCGCATGCCGTCGGCGATGTCGAGGTTCACCCGGGCCGCGGCGGCCCCGTCGGCCGGGTCGCTGTCGAGCATCACCAGCGGCAGGTCGCTGCCCCGGATCGCGGTGAGGGCCTCGGCGGCCATCGAGGAGGCGATGACGCCGTCGAGCGCGGCCCGGGCGGAGGCGAAGGGGTCCCTGGCGGGGCCCACGCCGTCGGGGGAGGGGTAGAGCACGACGCCGAAGCCGTGTTCGGCGGCCACGGTGGCGGCGCCGGTGTAGACCCGGGCGAAGAACTCGTTGGTGAGGGCCGGGACGACGAGGAGTGCGGTGCGGGTGCTGCCCAGGCGCAGGCTGCGGGCGGCCAGGTTGGGCCGGTAGCCCAGTTCCTGGGCGGCCCCGCGGACCAGTTCCGCGGTGCGGGCGGAGACCCGGCCGCGCCACTTGTCGCCGAGCACCAGGGAGACGGTGGCCTGGGACACCCCGGCGGCCCGGGCCACGTCGCGGCTGGTGGGCCGGGCCGCGCCGGGTTCGGCGGCGGTGGGGTGGGGCTGGGGGGTGCGCACGGGTGCCTCCGCGGTCGACGGCTGCTCGCAGCCGGGTTCCAGCACGCGGGTGGACCCGCGGAATGCGCCCATGGTACGTATAACGGAGCACGTTATACGTAACACTCCGGTCGCCGTGCCGGACGATCCGGCCCCCGGCCGGGCGAGAGGGGCAGCAGATGGCCGCAGGGGCCAGCGGTTACGCCGACATCCTGAGGGCGCCGCACGCGATGCGGCTGCTCCTCGGCACGCTCGTGGGGCGGCTGCCCAACGGCATCGCGTCCATCGCCATCGTGCTCTTCGTCCGCGCCGAGGGCGGCGGCTACGCCCTGGCGGGCGGCCTGGTCGCGGCCTACGGCGTCGCCACGGCCGTCGGCCAGCCGCTGCTCGGCCGCGCCGTGGACCTGTACGGCCAGCCGCGCGTGCAGCTGCCCGCCGCGGTCCTGTCCGCCCTCGGCACGGTGCTGCTGGCCGCCGTCGGCATCGACCCGCTCTGGGTCGCGTACCTCGCCTGCGTCGTCGCCGGTGTGTTCACGCCGCCGCTGGAGGGCGGGCTGCGGGCGCTGTGGCCCAGCGTGCTCGGCCGCGAGGACCACGTGCACCGGGCGTACGCGCTGGACGCGGTCGCCCAGGAAGTCATGTTCACCGTCGGCCCGCTGGTGGTGACCCTGCTCGCCTCCCTGTGGTCGCCGACCGCCGCGCTGCTGGTCATCAACGTCCTCGGCGTCCTGGGCGCGCTGTCCGTGGTGGTGTCCGAGCCGTCCCGCACCTGGCGCTCCGCGCCCCGCGAGGCGCACTGGCTGGGCGCCCTGCGCTCCCGGGGCCTGCTCGCCCTGCTGGGCGCGTTCTTCTTCGTGGGCCTCGCCCTCGGCTCCATCGCGGTCGCCGCCATGGCGTACTCCGACGGCAACGGCGGCGACGCCGTGTACGGCTGGCTGATGGCCGCCCTCGGCTTGGGGGCCCTGGTCGGCGGGGTGTTCTACGGCGCCCGACAGTGGGCCGGCGCGCCCGAGCGGCGGCTTCGCGCCATCGTGGCGCTGCTCGCGGTCGGCTACCTGCCGCTGATGCTCACCCCCGGCGCCGTCGCCATGACCGCGCTCGCCGCCCTCGCCGGGGTGTTCCTGGCGCCCGCGCTCGCGTGCGCGTTCATCGTGGTGGACCGGCACGCACCGCGCGGCACCGTGACGGAGGCCTTCTCCTGGCTGGTGACCACCTTCGGGGTGGGCGCGGCCGTCGGCTCGGCGGTCGCCGGACCGGTCGTCGAACTGTCCGGGGCCACCGCCAGTTTCGCCGTCGCGGGAGCCGGAGGATTCGCCGCGCTGCTGGTCCTGGTGGCCACCCGGAAGGTCCTCGCAGTTCCCGGCCGTACGACGGAACTCGCCAAAGCCGTACCGGCCGTATCGGAAAATGATCGAAACGGTGCCGTCGAACCCGGTTTCAGCACAGGCCATCGGGCGTAATGTTCAGTCATGGACCGCCGCATTTTCGGGCTGGAGAACGAGTACGGCGTCACGTGCACGTTCAGGGGACAGCGCCGACTGTCACCTGACGAAGTGGCGCGCTACCTCTTCCGCCGTGTCGTGTCATGGGGCCGCAGCAGCAACGTCTTCCTGCGGAACGGCGCCCGCCTGTACCTGGACGTGGGATCGCATCCGGAATACGCAACACCCGAATGCGACAACGTGACCGAACTGGTCACCCACGACAAGGCGGGCGAGCGCATTCTCGAAGGCCTGCTGGTCGACGCCGAACGCCGACTTCACGAGGAGGGAATCGCGGGGGACGTCTACCTGTTCAAGAACAACACCGACTCCGCCGGCAACTCCTACGGCTGCCACGAGAACTACCTGGTGGCCCGGCACGGGGAGTTCTCCCGGCTCGCGGACATCCTCATCCCGTTCCTGGTGACCCGTCAGCTCATCTGCGGGGCCGGGAAGGTGCTCCAGACGCCGCGCGGCGCGGTCTACTGCGTCAGCCAGCGCGCCGAGCACATCTGGGAGGGCGTCAGCTCCGCCACCACCCGCTCGCGCCCGATCATCAACACCCGCGACGAGCCGCACGCGGACGCCGAGCGCTACCGTCGGCTGCACGTGATCGTCGGCGACTCCAACATGTCCGAGACGACCATGCTGCTCAAGGTCGGCGCCACCGACCTGGTGCTGCGCATGATCGAGGCGGGCACCGTGATGCGCGACCTGACCCTGGAGAACCCGATCCGGGCGATCCGCGAGGTCAGCCACGACATCACCGGGCAGCGCAAGGTGCGCCTGGCCAGCGGGCGGGAGGCCTCCGCGCTGGAGGTGCAGCGCGAGTACTACGAGAAGGCCGTGGACTTCGTCGACCGGCGCGGCATCCGCACCGGCACCGTCGAGCAGGTCCTGGAGCTGTGGGGCCGCACCCTGGACGCGATCGAGGCGGAGGACCTCGACCGCATCGGCACCGAGATCGACTGGGTGATGAAGTACCAGCTCATCGAGCGGTACCGGGCCAAGCACAACATGACCATGTCGCACCCGCGCGTGGCGCAGATAGACCTCGCCTACCACGACATCCACCGTCGCCGGGGCCTGTACTACCTCCTGGAGCGCAAGGGCCAGGCCGCCCGCATCTGCAACGACCTGAAGATCTTCGAGGGCAAGTCGGTGCCCCCGCAGACCACCCGGGCGCGGCTGCGCGGCGACTTCATCCGGCGCGCCCAGGAGCAGCGCCGGGACTTCACGGTCGACTGGGTGCACCTGAAGCTGAACGACCAGGCGCAGCGCACGGTGCTGTGCAAGGACCCGTTCCGCTCGGTGGACGACCGGGTGGAGAAGCTCATCGCCGGAATGTGACAGACGGTCACCGATCGCGACGCGGGCCCCGCACGTTCCTCGTGCGGGGCCCGTGGCACGTCCTAGAGTGGGCGCCCTGACCACTGTGCCGTCTGAGATCTGAGGAACACGTGCGCCGACTTGCCGGCCTGCTCGTCGTCCCGCTGCTGCTGTTGTCGACAGCGGCGTGCGGGGACGACAAGGGCTCCGACTCCAACTCCACCTCGATGAGCAACGGACTGCCCGCCGTCACCGCGGGCAAGAAGTTCGGCGAGAAGCCCACCCTGGCCAAGGGCGAGGGCGACCCGCCGAAGGAACTCAAGATCAACGTCCTCAGCGAGGGCAAGGGCGACAAGCTCAAGAAGGGCGACCAGGCCTCGGTCAACTACCTGGGCCAGCTGTGGGCGGGCGACAAGCCGTTCGACAACAGCTTCGACCGCGGCCAGCCGTTCGACGTGAACGTCGGCGGCGGCGGTGTCATCGAGGGTTGGCAGAAGGCGCTGGACGGCCAGAAGGTCGGCAGTCGCCTGGAGGTCTCGATCCCGCCGGAGCTGGGTTACGGGGACCAGGGCCAGGGCGACATCCCGCCCAAGTCCACGCTCGTCTTCGTGATGGACATCGTGAAGGCGGCGACCATCCCGACCGCCGCCAAGGGCACCAACGTCGCGCAGGAGGACGCCGACCTGCCGAAGGTGGGCACCAACACCGACGGCAAGGCGCCCTCGCTGGAGATCCCGAAGAAGGACGCGCCCGCGAAGCTGGTCTCCACCTACGTGATCGAGGGCACCGGCCCGGCCGTGAAGGCCAGCGACACCCTCACCGTCCAGTACCAGGGCAAGGTCTGGAAGGACGGCAAGGAGTTCGACAGCAGCTACGCGCGCGGTGGCGCCCCGGTCTCCTTCCCGCTCGCCCAGGTCATCCAGGGCTGGCAGAAGGGCCTGGCGGGCAAGAAGGTCGGCAGCCGCGTGCTGCTCGTCATCCCGCCGGCCGAGGGCTACGGCGACCAGGCCAGCGAGAAGATCCCGGCCAAGTCGACGCTGGTGTTCACCGTGGACATCCTCGCGGCGAAGGCCTGACCCACCGGGCACCCGCCGGGATGGCAGACTGTCCCGGTTGACCGGTTCACGATTTTTGAGGAGCACACTGCAGTGAGCATCGAGAAGCCCGAGATCGACTTCCCGGGCGGCGAGCCGCCGAAGGACCTTGAGATCAAGGACGTCTGGGAGGGCGACGGCGAGGTCGCCGAGGCCGGCGACGTCGTCCAGGTCCACTACGTGGGCGTGGCCTTCTCCACCGGCGAGGAGTTCGACGCCTCCTGGAACCGCGGCACCCCGCTGCAGTTCCAGCTCGGTGTCGGCCAGGTCATCCAGGGCTGGGACAAGGGCGTGCAGGGCATGAAGGTCGGCGGCCGCCGCCAGCTGATCATCCCCGCGAACCTCGCGTACGGCGACCGCGGCGCCGGCGGCGCCATCGCCCCGGGCGAGACGCTGATCTTCGTCTGCGACCTGACGGGTGTCGCCAAGCGCTGACCCCGCCCGGCCGGAACCGGCTGTTCCGAGGGCCCTTGCCTCCGTTGGCAAGGGCCCTCGGCTTTTGCCACGGGAGCGCGGAGCGGTACGGTCATCGGGGAAGTCCGAACTCCACAGGAACAGGCGGGTGCGGGGCGTCGATGGCCATTGCCAAGGCCGAGCGGCTGATGAATCTGGCGCTGTGCCTGCTGGGGACCCGGCGTCCGCTCAGCAAGCGTGAACTGCGCGGCTCCATCGAGGCCTACCTGGAGGCCGCGGGGGACGACGCGTTCAACCGCATGTTCGAGCGCGACAAGGACGACCTGCGAGAGCTCGGCCTGGTCATCGAGACCGTCGAGAACCTCGACGGCGAGACCGGCTACCTGGCCCGCCGCGACTCCAACCGGCTGCCGCCCATCCACTTCGACGCCGAGGAGGCCGCCGCCCTCGGCCTGGCCGCCAAGGTCTGGCAGCAGGCCCGGCTGGCCGGCGCCGCCAGCGGCGCCCTGCAGAAGCTCCGCGCCGCCGGGATGCCCGAGGCGGAGGACGCGTACGAGATCCAGCACAGCGCCCTGGAGCCGCGCATCCCGGTGCACGAGGCGGCCTTCGAGCCCCTGATGCTGGCCTGCCGCGACCGCCGCCCGGTCGTCTTCGACTACCGCAAGTCCACCGCCGCCCGCCCCGAGCAGCGCCACGTCGAGCCGTGGACGCTGGAGTGCTGGCGCGGCCACTGGTACCTGGCCGGCTGGGACCGCGACCGGGCCGCCGAGCGCGTCTTCCGGCTCTCCCGGATCACCGGACGGGTGCGCTCGCGCGCCGGGGCGTTCACTGCGGAGGTCCCCGACGTCAGCACCGTGCGCGAGACGGTGGAGGCCTGGGCGGGGGAGACGGCGACCCGCTCCGCGTTCATCCGGCTGCGCTCCGGCTGCGGCTACCCGCTGCGCGCCCGCGCCCTGTCCGTGCGGGACCTGGGCGACGGATGGGACGAGCTGGAGATCCCGTACGGACACGGACTCGACGCCTGGCTGGTGGAGTTCGGTCCCGACGTCGTCGTACTGGAGCCCGCTGACCTGCGGGCCGACGTGGTGGACCGGCTGCGCGCCGTGGCCAAGGGCTGAGGGGGACTCGTACAACGTGGCCGCGAACGCGATCGACCAGACCCGGCGGATGCTGTCCCTGGTGACCTACCTGCGCGAGCGCCCCGGCGCGCACGTCGGTGACGTCGCCCGGGCCTTCGGCATCACCGAGGACGAGCTGATCTCCGACCTCGACGTGCTGCCCATGTGCGGGACCAGCTTCCGCGGCGGCGACCTGCTCGACATCGACACCGACGGCGACCGGATCTGGTGGCACAACCCCGACGACGTCGCCGCCCCGCTGCGGCTGGCCGCCGACGAGGCGACCGCCCTGCTGGTCGCCGCGCGCGCCGTCGCCACCCTGCCCGGGCTGCGCGAGGGCGACCGCGAGGCGCTGCTGCGCGCCACCGCGAAGCTGGAGGCCGCCGCCGGCGAGGTGGCCGGGGCCAGCGCGCGCCTGTCGGTGACCTTCGAGTCCGAGGGCGGCGTCTTCGCCGAGGTCGACCGGGCCATCTCCGAGCGGCGCAGGCTGTGGGTGAAGTACTACTCGCCCGCGCGCGACGAGCTGACCGAGCGCGAGGTCGACCCGATCCGGCTGTTCGCCGTGGGCCACACGTACATGGAGGCCTGGTGCCGCCTGTCCGAGGCCCGGCGCACCTTCCGGCTCGACCGGGTGGCCGAGATCCGGCTGCTCGACGAGGCGTCCGCGCCGCCGGAGATCGAACTGCGGGACCTGTCGGAGGGGCTCGTGCAGCCCTCGGCCGAGGACCCGGAGGTGGTGGTCGAGGTCGGCCCCGGCGGACGCTGGGTCGCCGAGTACTACCCGCACGACAGCGCCGAGGAGCTGGCCGACGGCGGACTGCGCATCACGCTGCGCACCCCCGACCCGGCCTCGCTGCGCAGGCTGGCGCTGCGGCTGGGGCAGGACGGCCGGATCACGGCGCCCACCGAGCTCGCGGAGAGTGCGCGCCGGGCGGCCACCGAGGCGCTCGCCGCCTACGACGGCGCGGCGCGCCTCGAGTAGAGGGAGTCGGTTCGCATGACGGAGGCGTCCGTGCTGCCGGGAGTGCCGGTGGCCGTGGGTCCGGTCCTCTTCAAGGCCGCGTGCCCCGACTGCCGGGCCCGCTTCGAGCTGTCCGCGGGGGCGCTGCGGCTGGCGATCGGCGGCAGCCGCCGTACGACCTTCTACTCCTTCACCTGCCCCGAGTGCGGCACCGCCGTCCGCAAGCCCGCGGGGGAGCGGATCGTCGAACTCCTCACGGGCGGCGGTGTACGGACGCTCCGGCTCCACTCGACCGTCTGAAAGCGTCTAGGCTCTGCGCATGTTCTGGCCCATGACCGCCATCGCCCTGGGGTTCCTCGGGATCGCCGTCCTCGGAGTGCTCGGAATCCGGGTGTTCATCGAGGCCCAGCGCCTGGGACGGCAGGTCGCCCGCACCACGCGGGAGATCAACTCGGCCGCCGAGGACCTGGAGAAGGCGGCGACGAACCTGGCCAGGACCGGCGAAACCCTGCCGTAGCGGACGCGCTCTCCTTGGCCTTGCGGTACGGGAGTACGCTGCTGGTCACGGCCCTGCACGCGGTGCCGTCGTTCGCAACCGGGAGTGTGCGCGGGCATTGCCCTGCGTTTACCCCTGCGGGTTACGATCGCTGGCAGCGCGGGGGTCCGGACGAGTGTCCGGTCCGCCGGGCACCACACGCAGTCCCCCTGTCGCCTCGGTGAAGAAGGTAAACAGCTATGGGTAGGCTCGGCCCCACCGAGATCATCCTCATCCTCGTCGTCGTCGTCCTGCTCTTCGGTGCGAAGAAGCTTCCGGACATGGCCCGTTCGCTGGGCAAGTCGGCCCGCATCCTCAAGAGCGAGGCCAAGGCGATGAAGTCGGACGACAAGGAGAGCGCCCCCGCGGACCCGCCGCACCCCGGGGACCAGACCGCTCCCCGCACCATCCAGGCCGCCCCGGGCGACGTGACCAGCTCGCGCCCCGTGACCGAGCCCACCGACACCACCAAGCGCTGACGCCCCAGGGCCGTCGCCGGTGCGATGACCGCGGTGACGGCCTGCCGCACGAGATGAGGACGTGGGTTGCTCAAGTCTGCCCGCAAGCAGGAGAAGGACCCCGAGGGCCGGATGCCCCTCGTGGAGCACCTGCGTGAGCTGCGCAACCGGCTCGCCAAGGGGTTGCTCGCCATCACGGCGGTCACGGTGGTGGCGCTGTACTACAGCGAACAGCTGATGACGTTCCTGACGAAGTCGGTGCCCAAGTGCCCCCCGGGCGTGACGAGCAGCGGCGGCAACTGCGCGATCATCTCCTTCAACACCCTGATGGCGCCGTTCAGCACGACCATCCAGATCTCCCTGACGACCGGTCTGGTCGTCGCGAGCCCGATCTGGCTGTACCAGCTGTGGGCGTTCGTCGCCCCCGGCCTGCACCGCAGCGAGAAGCGCTACACCTACGCCTTCGTGGGCGCGGCCGTACCGCTGTTCTTCGCCGGTGCCTACCTCGCGTACCTGATCCTGCCCGTCAGCGTGAAGGTGCTCATCAGCCTCACGCCCGAAGGGTCGGCCAACATCCTGTCGCTGGCCGACGTCCTCGACTTCACCCTGCGCATGGTGCTGGTCTTCGGCCTCGCCTTCGAGCTGCCGCTCGTGCTGGTGATGCTCAACCTGACCGGCGTGCTCAGCGGCAAGCGGATGGCCCGCTGGTGGCGCGGCGTGATCATGGGCGTGTTCATCTTCGGCGCCGTGATCACCCCGACCACGGACCCCGTCGGCATGATCGCCCTGGCCGGGCCGATCAGCGTCCTCTACTTCATGGCCGTCGGCTTCTCGCTGCTCAACGACCGGCGCAGGGTGCGCAACAACCCCGACGCGCACCTGTCCGACGACGAGGCCTCCGAGCTGGACCTGACCCCGAGTGACATCGACGACGTACGGCCGGTGAGCGCCGGGCGCACGGCCCTGCCCGAGCAGGCCACCGGTGACACCGAGGCCGGCCGCGCCCAGCGGCTCAACGGCTACGACGACGTCACCTGACGCCCCGACGGCCCCCGAAGGGCCCGGCTCCCCGTGGGGGCCGGGCCCTTCGCGCACCTCCGGTCCTTCCCGCTCGTCCCGGCCCTTCCCGCTCACCCCGGGGGGTGTGGCCGGAACCGGTCCTTGCGGTACGGTCCGGCGGGTGACCAGCGAGATCACCCTCTTCGTCAACCCCACCGCCGGGCGCGGCCGGGGCGCCCACGCCGCGCAGCCCGCCGCCCGCGCCCTGCGGGACGCCGGGTTCTCCGTGCGCACCGTGCTCGGCGAGGACGCCGACGACGCGCTGCGCCGGGCCAGGGAGGCCGTGGCCGGCGGCACCGGGGCGCTGATCGCCGTCGGCGGCGACGGGCTGGTCTCCCTCGCGCTGCAGGCCGTCGCCGGGACCCGTACCCCGCTCGGCGTGGTCGCCGTCGGCACCGGCAACGACTTCGCGCGCACCCTCGGCCTGCCCGTGCGCGCCCCCGCCGCCGCCGGAAGGCTCGCCGCCACGGCGCTCAAGGAGGGCCGGGTGCGCGACATCGACCTCGGGCGGGCCGGCGGGCGCTGGTTCGGCACCGTGCTCGCCTCCGGCTTCGACTCCCGCGTCAACGACCGGGGCAACCGGACGCGGCTGCCCGCCGGGCGCTTCAAGTACGACCTGGCGATCCTCGCCGAGCTCGCCGCCCTCGCCCCCGTCCCCTACCGGCTCGTCCTGGACGGGACGGAGGTGCGCGAGGTCGAGGCCACCCTCGTCGCCGTCGGCAACGGCACCTCCTACGGCGGCGGGATGCGCATCTGCGCCGGCGCGGAGCCGGACGACGGACTGCTCGACGTCACCGTCGTCGGTGCCGTCTCGCGCACCACGCTCCTGCGGGTCTTCCCGCGCGTCTACCGGGGCACCCACCTCGGCCACCCCGCCGTCACCACCCACCGGGTCCGCGAGATCACCGTCGAGGCCCCCGCCACCACCGCCTACGCCGACGGGGAGCCGCTCGGCCCGCTGCCGCTGACGGCGCGCTGCGTCCCGGGGGCGGCGCGCGTCCTGGCCCCGTGAGCCCGCCCGTCCCATCTGCCGTTAAAGATCGCGCCTTGTGTCAGAGGGGGCGGGTAGGCTCGACGACAAGATGACAGAGGACCTCTCACCAGCAGAGCGCTACGCCGCTGCCCGGATCCGAGCCGCCGAGCAGGCCACCGCGCTCGCCCCGTTCCGCGAGATGTACGAGTTCGGCCTGGACCCCTTCCAGATCGAGGCGTGCCAGGCGCTGGAGGCCGGCAAGGGCGTGCTCGTCGCCGCGCCCACCGGCTCCGGCAAGACGATCGTCGGCGAGTTCGCCGTGCACCTGGCGCTGGGCCAGGGCCGCAAGTGCTTCTACACCACGCCCATCAAGGCGCTGTCGAACCAGAAGTACGCCGACCTCGTCAAGCGCTACGGCGCGGAGAAGGTCGGCCTGCTCACCGGTGACAACAGCGTCAACGCCGACGCGCCCGTGGTCGTCATGACCACCGAGGTGCTGCGCAACATGCTCTACGCGGGCTCGCCGGCGCTCACCGGCCTGGGGTACGTGGTGATGGACGAGGTGCACTACCTCTCCGACCGCTTCCGCGGCGCCGTCTGGGAAGAGGTGATCATCCACCTCCCCGAGTCGGTGACCCTGGTGTCGCTGTCGGCCACCGTGTCCAACGCGGAGGAGTTCGGCGACTGGCTGGACACCGTCCGCGGCGACACCGAGGTGATCGTCTCCGAGACCCGTCCGGTACCGCTGTGGCAGCACGTGCTGGCCGGGCGCCGGATGTACGACCTGTTCGAGGAGGAGACCGACCACGGCGGCCGGGGCGCCTCCCGCCGCGAGGTCAACCCCGACCTGGTGCGCCTGGCCCGGATGGAGAACCAGCGCACGTACAACCCGCGCGACCGGCGCCGCGGCAAGATGGTCCGCGAGGCCGACCGCGAGCGCGAGCGCCGCCAGCGCTCCCGGATCTGGACGCCCGGCCGCCCCGAGGTCATCGAGCGGCTGGACGCCGAGGGCCTGCTGCCCGCCATCACCTTCATCTTCAGCCGCGCCGCCTGCGAGGCCGCCGTCCAGCAGTGCCTCTACGCGGGCCTGCGGCTCAACGACGACGAGGCGCGCGCCAGGGTCCGCGAGATCGTCGAGGAGCGCACCGCCTCCATCCCCACCGAGGACCTGCACGTCCTGGGGTACTACGAGTGGCTGGAGGGCCTGGAGCGCGGCATCGCCGCCCACCACGCGGGCATGCTGCCGACCTTCAAGGAGGTCGTCGAGGAGCTCTTCGTGCGCGGCCTGGTCAAGGCCGTGTTCGCCACCGAGACCCTGGCCCTCGGCATCAACATGCCGGCCCGCTCGGTGGTCCTGGAGAAGCTCGTCAAGTGGAACGGCGAGCAGCACGCGGACATCACCCCCGGCGAGTACACCCAGCTCACCGGCCGCGCGGGGCGCCGCGGCATCGACGTCGAGGGCCACGCGGTCGTGCTGTGGCAGCGCGGCATCGACCCCGAGCACCTGGCGGGCCTGGCCGGCACCCGCACCTACCCGCTGCGCTCCAGCTTCCGCCCGTCGTACAACATGGCGGTCAACCTGGTCGACCAGTTCGGCAGGCACCGCTCGCGCGAGCTCCTGGAGACGTCCTTCGCGCAGTTCCAGGCCGACCGCTCGGTGGTCGGCATCTCCCGGCAGGTCCAGCGCAACGAGGAGGGCCTGGAGGGCTACCAGGAGGGCATGACCTGCCACCTGGGCGACTTCCAGGAGTACGCGCGGCTGCGCCGCGAGCTCAAGGACCGCGAGACGGACCTGGCCAAGCAGGGCGCCGCCCAGCGCCGGGCCGCCGCCGCGTCCTCGCTGGAGAAGCTCAAGCCCGGCGACGTCATCCACGTGCCCACCGGCAAGTTCGCCGGACTCGCGCTGGTCCTCGACCCCGGCCTGCCCGCGGGCCGCTCCAACGGGCACCGCGGCTTCGAGCACCACGACGGGCCGCGTCCGCTGGTGCTCACCGCCGAGCGCCAGGTCAAGCGGCTCGCCTCGATCGACTTCCCGGTCCCGGTGGAGCCGCTGGAGCGGATGCGCATCCCCAAGTCGTTCAACCCGCGCTCCCCGCAGTCCCGGCGCGACCTGGCCTCGGCCCTGCGCTCCAAGGCCGGTCACATCGTCCCCGACCGGCACCGCAAGGGCCGCTCCGAGGCCGCCGACGACCGCCAGATCGCCCGGCTGCGCACCGAGATCAGGGCCCACCCCTGCCACGGCTGCGACGAGCGCGAGGACCACGCCCGCTGGGCCGAGCGCTACTTCCGCCTCCAGCGGGACACCAAGCAGCTGGAGCGCCGCATCGAGGGCCGGACGAACACCATCGCCCGCACCTTCGACCGGATCGTGGCGCTGCTGACCGAGATGGACTACCTGCGCGGCGACGAGGTCACCGAGCACGGCAAGCGGCTCGCGCGGCTCTACGGCGAGCTGGACCTGCTGGCCAGTGAGTGCCTGCGGGACGGCGTGTGGGAGGGCCTGGCCCCCGCCGAACTGGCCGCCTGCGTCTCGGCGCTGGTGTACGAGGCGCGCCAGTCGGACGACGCGGTGGCGCCCAAGGTGCCGTCGGGTCCGGCGAAGACCGCGCTGGGCGAGATGGTGCGGATCTGGGGCCGGCTCGACGCCCTGGAGGAGGAGTTCAAGATCAACCAGGCGGAGGGGGTCGGGCAGCGCGAGCCCGACCTGGGCTTCGCCTGGGCGGCCTACGAGTGGGCGTCGGGCAAGGGCCTGGACGAGGTGCTGCGCGAGGCGGAGATGCCCGCGGGCGACTTCGTGCGCTGGTGCAAGCAGGTCATCGACGTGCTGGGCCAGATCGCCGCGGCGGCCCCTTCGTCCGGTGCTCGGGCGGACTCCACGGTCGCGAAGAACGCGCGCAAGGCCGTCGACGCGCTGCTGCGCGGGGTGGTGGCGTACAGCTCGGTGGGGTAGCCGGGCGCAGCCCGGCCCGAGACGTGGGCCGGGGCCCGGCCGGTCATGCCGACCACGCCGCGAGCGCCCGTGCCGGGCGCCGCGTCCCGGGCCCGGGTGGCCGAGATGTGGAGCGGGGCGGTGCCCGGGCCCTGACCCGCGCACCGCCCCTGTGCCGTACCGGCTCCCTCGGCCCTCTCCGGCACGGCGGTCCGGTGTGGCATTCGCTAGGCGGCCGCGAAGTTCATCAGGGCCACCGGGTTGGAGGTGGGCTGCGCGGAGCCGCCGGCCGGCTCCACCGTGACGCCCATGCCCGTCGCCCCGTCCACCGCGCCGTCCATCAGGACCGCCTCGGTGCCCCGGGCCGGGTCCAGCAGGCCCGCCGGGCGCATGGTGCCCCCGTCGTCGAACCACAGCTGGTAGACCCGGCCCCCGGGCGGCGCGGCCAGGCCCGTCGCCAGGAACGCGGCCCGGTTCTGCTGCCGCGACACCACGACCGTGCCCGTCGCGCCGCCCGACAGGCGGGCCACGGTGGTACGGGCGTCGGGAGCCGCGAGGACGCGGGTCAGCGCGTCCGCCTCGCCGCGCGCCTGGGCCGCGCGGTCCTCCGCGTCGCGGGCCGCGTCGTGCTGCCAGACGGCGACGCCGCCGAGACCGGCCGCCGCGGCGAGACAGGCCGCGAGCGCGAAGCGGGTGGCGCGCCTGGTCCGGCCGGCGCGGGGGGCCGGCACCGCGGTGGTGACGGGTTCGGGGGTGACGTGCGGCGGGTCCTGCCGCACGGTCGCGATCCTGCGCAGCACCTCGTCCTTGAAGGCCGGCGCGGGGGTCTCGGTCATGGCGAGGCCGAGTCTCGCCGCGGTGGCGGAGAGCTCGTGGACCTCCTCGGTGCAGGCGGAGCACTCCGCCAGGTGCGTCTCGAACGCGGCACGCTCGTCCGCGTCGAGCGCGTGCAGGGCGTACGCCCCGGTCAGGGTGTGCAGTTCGGCGGCGCTCACGCGGTCACCCCCAGGCAGTCGCGGAGCCGGATCAGACCGTCGCGCAGACGGGTCTTGATGGTTCCGAGCGGTACGGAGAGGAGTTCGGCCACTTCCCGGTAGGTGAGGCCGCGGTAGTAGGCGAGGGTGACCGACTGGCGCTGGACCTCGGTCAGGGTGCGCAGGCAGCGGCGTACCTGCTCGCGTTCGAGCCGCGCCTCCACCTGCTCGACCACCTCGTCGTAGGCGGGGGTGCGTTCGAGCAGGGCCGCCTTCTGCTCGCGGGTGGCGGCGGCCTGCGCGGAGCGGACCCGGTCCACGGCGCGGCGGTGGGCCAGGGTGAGGGCCCAGCCGAGGGCGGAGCCCCGGGAGGGCTGGTAGCGGGCGGCGGTGCGCCACACCTCTACCAGCACCTCCTGGGCGACCTCCTCGGACTGCGCCGGGTCGCGCAGCACGTGCCGGACGAGGCCGAGCACGGGCCCGCTGAGCCCGTCGTACAGCGAGGAGAAGGCCTCCTGGTCGCCGCGGGCGACCCGGACGAGCAGCTCGTCCAGGCCGGGACCGGCCGGTGGGGCCCCGCTGATGTGCACGGCTTCCTTCACACGCACTCCTGTGACAGGGGGAGGGGGTTGCGCAGATGATTCGGTGCCGGGTGCCCTCCGGATGGGGTGCCACGAGCGGCTTTGCCGATTCGTGACCATAAGCCACGGAAGCCTACGGCACGCTCTCCGGCTCCCGTACGGCCGTGTCGGCGTCCGCGCGCCGGGCCGGCGAACGGCGCAGCACCAGGGCCGTGGCGAGGAGCGTCACGAGGGCGATCGCGCCGAGGGCGGCCACGGTGGTGCCGTCCGGGTGGACCAGCGACTGGCCGCGCAGGGCCTGCCAGGTGAGCAGGGCGAGCAGCGCCGCGTAACCGCCGGAGGCGACCAGGACCAGGCGCAGCCGCGTCCCGGCGTCCCGCAGCGCCGGGACGCGCGGCGCGAGCGCGACCGTCAGCAGCAGGAACAGCGGCAGGAGCTGGAGGGCGTGCATCCCGAAGAAGTGCGGGACGCGCAGGTCGCCGCCGGTGGTGGACCAGCCGGTCAGCGGCATCGAGGGGCCGCCGTCGGGGACGCCCACGCTGTGCGCGCCCACGATCGTGGAGGCGGTGCGCTGCTGCTCCGCCGTGGGCAGGGTCATCAGGAAGCCGAGCGCGGCCCCGGCCAGGGCCAGCAGCGAGCCGCACCGGACGGCCCAGCTCGACGCGCGGTCGGGGAGCGCGGAGCGGAACATCAGCACGGCGATGACCAGGGTGGCCGTCCAGAGCACGACGACGGTGTTGGCCATGACCTGGTACACCGTCTCGTCGAACGGGGTCGTGTTGTTGAAGTGGCTCCGGGTGCCCCGCACCACCTGGCCGGTGATGGCCACCATCTCGATCGCGCTCGCCACCGCCACGACCGTGCCCGCCCACCAGCCGGTGCGGCGGGCGCGGGGGAGCAGCGAGAGCATCCAGGCGAGCGAGAGGGAGTACGCGGCGAACGACACCGAGAACTTGAAGGGCTTGAACCAGATCGGCGAGCCGACGAGGACGCGGTCGTCGACGGCCATGCCGACCGCGCTGACCACGGCGAGGACCGCCATGGAGCCCGCGAACAGGACCAGGGGGCGGTGCCAGGTGGCGAGGGTGTGGCGGAGGGAGGGCGTGCGGGAGGGAGAGGGGGAGGGGGAGGTGGAGGGGCGTAAGGGGCGGGGCGTGCGTGACGTGCGGGAGAGAGACATGGTGACCCCCGGTCATTATGGATAGCAGCACTGTCCGCTATCCGATAGTGGGACTATCTATGATGGGTGGATCGTTGGCAAGGGTGGAGAGGTGAACGCAGGGTGCGCATCGGGGAGTTGAGTCGCCGGACCGGGGTGTCCGTTCCGACGATCAAGTACTACGTACGCGAAGGGCTGCTGCCGGCCGGGCAGTTGACGAGTCCGAACCAGGCTTCGTACGACCAGACGCACGAGCAGCGGCTCAGGTTGATCCGGGCGCTGCTCGACGTCGGAGGGCTCTCGGTGGCCGGGATCGGCGCGGTGCTCGCGGCCGTCGACGACCCGGAGCAGCCGGTGCACAAGGTGCTCGGCGAGGCGGCGCACCGGATCCTGCCGCGGTACGAGGAGGAGGGTGACGCGGCGATGGTGGCGGCCCGGGCGAAGGTGGCCGCGCTCATCGAGCGGCGCGGCTGGCTGGTGGACGCCTGCGAGCCGCAGGCCGAGGCGCTGGCGGCGTCGCTGGCGGCGATGACCCGGGTGGGCGCGGAGGAGTTCGCGGACGCGGTCATCGAGGAGTACGCGGACGCGGCGCAGGGGGTGGCCCGGGTGGACCTGGAGTACGTGGCGCGCCGGGTGGCCCGGGAGGACATGGTGCGGAGCACGGTGGTGGGGACGGTGCTCGGGGCGTCGA
Source organism: Streptomyces sp. NPDC001941 (assembly GCF_040296945.1). NCBI lineage: Bacteria > Bacillati > Actinomycetota > Actinomycetes > Kitasatosporales > Streptomycetaceae > Streptomyces > Streptomyces sp. NPDC001941. The sequence continues at coordinate 41,592 of NZ_JBEOYE010000024.1, forward strand.
TGCTGGACGCGCTGCGGAGGATGGCGCACGTGGACGCGTCGGCGCGGGTGTACGGGGGGTAGGGGGCGGGGCCGTGTGGGGGTGCGCCGGGGGCGGGGTGCTTTGGGGTGCGGGGTGCCGGGGCGGGCGTGGGCCCGTGGGGCGGGGTGCTTTGGGGTGCGGGGCTCCGGGGTGGGCGCCCTGGGGTCCCCGACCCGCCCCTTCCCGAAAGCCTCCGGCGGTGAGGGGCCGGTCCTGTCCTCAAGCGCCGGACGGGCTGGGGGAGTTGGGTGGGTCGGAGATGCCCGGGCGGCCGGGCCCCGCTGCGGGTCCGTCCTCAAACGCCGCCCGGGCTGGGATTCGTAGGAGCGGTGGGGGCGTCAGGAAGACGAGGTCTCCTGCTCCTGTTCCACCTGGGCGTTCCACTCGCGCTTCACCGCGCGCCACGCCTCGTCGTTCTGGCCCAGGCGCCAGTAGCCCGAGATCGACAGCCGCTCGCGCGGGACCTCGCGCTCCAGGCGCAGGTGGCGGCGGAGCTCCTTGACGACGCCCGCCTCGCCGTGGACGAAGGCGTGCAGCCGGCCCTCGGGGAACTCAAGCTCCCGTACGGACTTCACCAGCGCCTCGCCCACCGGGGCGTCGCCGCGGTGCAGCCAGGTCACCGACACGCCCTCGGGCGCGGCGATCTCCTGCTCCTCCTCGGGGCCCGAGACCTCGACGAAGGCGTGCACCAGGGCGCCCGCGGGGAGCGCCTCCAGGGCCGCGGCCACGGCGGGCAGCGCGCTCTCGTCGCCGACCAGCAGGTGCCAGTCCGCCGTCGCGTCCGGCGTGTAGTCGCCGCCGGGGCCCAGCAGGTGGACCTCCTCGCCGGGGGTGGCGCGCGCCGCCCACGGGCCCGCGAGGCCCTCGTCGCCGTGCACCACGAAGTCCACGTCGAGCTCGCGCGCGGCCGGGTCCCAGTTCCGTACCGTGTAGGTGCGGTTGAGCGGCCACTGCTCGCGCGGGAAGTCGGCCCAGATCTGCTCGATGTCGAACGGCTCGGGGTAGGTCACGCCCTCGGGCGGGAACAGCACCTTCACGTAGCTGTCGGTGTGCCCGTTGGTGGCGAACTCCGCCAGCCCCTCGCCGCCGAAGGTCACCCGCACCATGTGCGGCGTGAGGCGCTCGGTGCGCACCACCCGTGCGAGGTGGGCCTTGCGGGCCTTGCGGGCCTGCTGCTCTGCCATGGCGGTCTCCCCTGAGTGTCCCGTGAAATATCGCGCGCCCAGCGCATACTTAGGCTTGCCTAAGCTAACACCTCACCGGGCCAGCGTGGCCAGCAGCCGTTCAACTGCTCCCGTGAGGCCCCAGCGCTTCATCAGCTCGGCGAGCGCCGCCGGGTCGCGGGGGCCCGCGGGCAGCGCCGGGTCGAAGTCCGCCAGCGGCGCGTCCAGCGCCACCCGCACCACCTTCGGCGCCACGTCCAGGTACTCCGCGGCCTCGACGATGCCCCGCCGCTTGGCCGGCGTGAGCCTGGACGCCGGGTCCTGCGCCGCCGCGCGCACCCCCGCCAGGTCGCCGTACTCCGTGATCAGCTGGGCGGCCGTCTTCTCGCCGATGCCCTTGACCCCGGGCAGCCCGTCGCTGGCGTCGCCGCGCAGCGCCGCGAAGTCCGCGTACTGGTCGGCCCGCACCCCGTACTTCTCCGCGATCAGCTCCTCCACCACCAGGTCGCAGTCGCCGACGCCCTTGCGCGGGTAGAGCACGCGCACCCCGCGCGCGTCGTCCACCAGCTGGAACAGGTCGCGGTCGCCGGTCACGATGTCGACCGGGCCCTTCGCGCGCGCCGACAGCGTGCCGATCACGTCGTCCGCCTCGAAGCCGGGGGAGCCCACCCGGGCGATGCCCAGCGCCGCGAGGACCTCCTCGATCACCGGGACCTGCGGGGCCAGCGTGTCCGGGGTCTCCTCCTGGTCGGGGCCCGCCGCCACCTCCTCGGCGACCCGGTGCGCCTTGTACGAGGGGATCAGGGAGACCCGCCACTCGGGCCGCCAGTCGTCGTCCCAGCAGGCCACCAGGTCGTCCGGGCGGTGGTCCTGGACCAGTCGGCCGATGAAGTCGAGCAGGCCGCGCACGGCGTTCACCGGGGTGCCGTCGGGCGCCCGGACCGAGTCGGGGACGCCGAAGTAGGCGCGGTAGTAGAGGGAGGCGGTGTCGAGGAGCATCAGGCGTCGCGTCACACCCCGAATGATGCCGCAGCCCACTGACAGGGGCGCCGCGGGACCACCGCCCGGGTGTGACGGGAGTGGCGCTGGGTACAAGAGGGACCCGCGTGAACTGGGTCACTTTTCCGTTTGCCCCCGCCGGGCTCGGGAAGGCGCCGCCCCGGAGCGGACACCGTCCCGGTTTCAACCACCCCGGTTGCGGCCGCAGGCCGTGATCCGGGACACGTGACGCGGGCCGACCCCGCCCGCTCCACGGCCTGCTCGCGGGGGTGGCGGGCCGTCTTTCGGTACGACCCGTGAGGTGTATGTGTCCAGGCTTCAGGCCGAGCACTTGTACAAGGTGTTCGGCAGACGACCCGAGGAAGCGGTCCGCAGGCTCGAAGGCGGCGCCGGCCGCGACGAGCTGCGCGCCGACGGCACGACGGCGGCGGTGATCGACGCCTCGTTCACCGTCGAGCCGGGCCAGATCTTCGTCGTCATGGGCCTGTCCGGGTCCGGCAAGTCCACGCTCCTGCGGATGCTCAACGGGCTCCTGGAGCCCACCGCCGGGCGCGTGCTCTTCGACGGCCGCGACCTGACCGCGCTGAGCCCCGCGGACCTGCGCACCGTGCGCTCCACCAAGATCAGCATGGTGTTCCAGCACTTCGCGCTCTTCCCGCACCGCAGCGTGCTGGAGAACGCCGCCTACGGCCTGGAGGTGCAGGGCGTCGCGCGCAAGGAGCGCGAGCGCCGGGCCGCCGAGTCCCTGGAGCTGTGCGGCCTGGGCGGCTGGGAGAAGTCCTGGCCCGACGAGCTCTCCGGCGGCATGCAGCAGCGCGTGGGCCTCGCCCGCGCGCTCGCCACCGACGCCGACATCCTGCTCATGGACGAGTCCTTCAGCGCGCTCGACCCGCTGATCCGGCGCGACATGCAGGACCAGCTCCTGGAGCTGCAGAAGCGGCTGAAGAAGACCATCGTCTTCATCACCCACGACCTCAACGAGGCCATGCGCCTGGGCGACCGCATCGCGGTCATGCGCGACGGCCGGATCGTCCAGCTCGGCTCCGCCGAGGACATCCTGGTCCGCCCCGCCAACGACTACGTCGCGTCCTTCATCCAGGACGTCGACCGCGCCCGGGTGCTCACCGCCGCCGCCGTCATGGAGGAGGCCGCCCCGGACGCCGACGACTGCCGCTGCGAGACCGTCACCCCCGACACCCTGGTCGCCGAGCTGTGCGCCGTCAGCGCGCGCGTGCCGCACCCGGTGGCCGTCAAGGAGACCGGCGGGAAGGTCGTCGGAGTCGTACGCCAGTCCAGCCTGGTCGGACTGATCGGCGACGAGCACGGCGAACCCGGCTCCTGCAGCGCCCGGGAGGTGTCCGCGCATGCCTAGGCTCCACCTCGGCCAGTGGGTCGACAGCGGTGTGGACTGGCTCCAGTCCCACCTGTCCTGGCTCTTCGACGCCGTCACCAGCGTCGTCACCGGTCTGTACGACGCGATCGACGCGGTCCTCTCCGCGCCGCCCGCCCTGCTCTTCGCGGGCATCCTCGCCGTGGTCGCCTGGTGGCTGCGCGGCCTGCTCGCGGGCGTCCTCGCCTTCGCGGGCTTCGCGCTCATCGACTCCGTCGAGCTGTGGGACGACGCCATGTCGACCCTCTCGCTGGTGCTCGTCGCCACCCTCGTCACGCTGGTGATCGCGGTCCCGCTCGGCATCTGGGCGGCCCGCTCCAAGACGGTCAGCGCCGTGCTGCGCCCGGTCCTGGACTTCATGCAGACGATGCCCGCGATGGTCTACCTGATCCCCGGCATCATCTTCTTCGGCGTCGGCGTGGTCCCCGGCATCATCGCCACGATCATCTTCGCGCTGCCCCCGGGCGTGCGCATGACCGAACTCGGCATCCGCCAGGTCGACGGGGAACTCGTCGAGGCCGCCGAGGCGTTCGGCACCACCCCGCGCAACACCCTGGTGCGCGTCCAGCTCCCGCTGGCCCTGCCCACCATCATGGCGGGCGTCAACCAGGTCATCATGCTGGGCCTGTCCATGGTCGTCATCGCGGGCATGGTCGGCGGCGGCGGCCTCGGCGGCGCCGTCTACCGCGCCATCGGCAACGTCGACATCGGCCTCGGCTTCGAGGCGGGCGTCTCCATCGTCGTCCTCGCCATGTACCTGGACCGGATGACCGGCGCACTGGGCCGCCAGGTCTCGCCGCTGGGCCGCCGCGCGATGGCCAAGGCCCGCGCCGCGGCGGGCGGCCTGAAGATCTGGTCCCACCGCCCGCAGCCCGCCGTCGCCGTGGTCGGCGTGGTCGTCCTCGCGCTCGTCGCGGGCGGCATGGGCGTCTTCGGCGGCGCCAAGTCCGAGCAGGCCTCGGGCCGCGAGAACGTCGGCAAGGGCCAGAAGATCTCCATGGGCTACATCCCGTGGGACGAGGGCATCGCCTCCACCTTCCTCTGGAAGGAGCTCCTGGAGCGCCGCGGCTACAAGGTCGACGCCCGCCAGCTGGAGGCCGGAGCGCTCTACACCGGCATGGCCGGCGGCCAGATCGACTTCGAGACCGACTCCTGGCTGCCCGTCACCCACGCCCAGTACTGGGAGAAGTACAAGGACCGGCTGGAGGACAAGGGCTCCTGGTACGGCCCCACCTCGCTGGAGCTGACCGTCCCGTCCTACGTCAAGGACGTGAACTCGCTGGCCGACCTCAAGGGCAAGGCCGGGAAGTTCAAGGGCCGCATCATCGGCATCGAGCCGAGCGCCGGGATGATGGGCATCCTCAAGGACAAGGTCCTCAAGAGCTACGGCCTGGAGGGCGAGTACAAGGTCGTCGACGGCTCCACGCCCGGCATGCTCGCCGAGCTGAAGCGCGCGTACGACAAGAAGGAGCCCGTCGTGGTGACCCTGTGGTCGCCGCACTGGGCGTACTCCTCGTACGACCTGAAGAAGCTCGAGGACCCGCAGGGCACCTGGGGCAAGGGCGACGGGGTGCACACCCTGGCGCGCAAGGGCTTCTCCGCCGACCACCCCGAGGTCGGCAAGTGGCTCTCGGACTTCAAGATGACCGAGAAGCAGCTCACCGACCTGGAGGCGAAGATCCAGGAGACCGGCAAGGGCAAGGAGCAGGAGGCCGTCCGCGCCTGGCTGGACGCCAACCCCGAGCTCGCCGATGCCTGGACCCCGGTGGGCAAGGGCGAGAGCAAGGAACAGGCCAAGAACGTGCCCGCCGACGCCCGGTAGGCGCACGCACGACGAACGGTCCTGAGGGCCGGTCCCCGCGGTGGCGGGGACCGGCCCTCCGCGCGTGCCCGCCCGGCGCCCGGTCGAGGACCGCCACAGGAACGGGGCCGGTTCGAGCCGTACTCCAGTACGCACCTGGTGTCCTGGAGGAACGTGCGTGGCTGATCCGGCGGGACGGCGCGCCGAAGCTGCGTAAGGTGAACGCACCAAGGAACGCGCGGTGCGGCCACGGGACCGAGCACCAGAGGGAGGGAGCCGCACAGATGGACGACAAGGAGTCACTCCGGGTGGGCGTGGCCGTCCGCAGGCGGCGCCGGGCACTGGAGCTCACCCTGGCCCAGGTCGCCGCGCGCAGCGGCCTGTCCGTCCCGTTCCTCAGCCAGGTCGAGAACGAGCGCGCCCGTCCCTCGGGCCGCTCCCTGCAGCGCGTCGCCGACGCCCTGGGCACCACCGACGCCCAGCTGCTCGCCGACGCCGAGAGCGCGCGCGTCGTCGACGTCGTGCGGGCCGCCGAGTCGGCCCGGGACACCGGCGCCGCGGGGGTGCGCCCGCTGGTGCGGGGCCGCCACCAGCTGCACGCCGTGGAGTACACCGGCGAACAGGACGCGGGCCGCGAGTTCCTGCACCGCAACGACGAGATCCTGTACGTCGCCGACGGCGCGGCCGAGGTCGAGGCCGAGGGCCGCGCCCACCGCCTGGAGCGCGGCGACAGCCTGTACCTGTCCGGCGGGGTGCGGCACCGCTGGCGCGCCACCGAGCCGGGCACCCGGCTGCTCGTGGTCGCCGTCTCCGACCACGTCGAGGTCACGGACGCCTGATGCGGGTGGTGTCGCTGGTCCCCTCGCTCACCGAGGCGGTCGCCGAGAGCGCCCCGGGGGTGCTGGTCGGCGCGACCGACTGGTGCGAGCGCCCGGCGGGCCTGGCGGTCACCCGGATCGGCGGCACCAAGAACCCCGACCCGGCGGCCGTCGTCGCCCTGCGGCCCGACCTGGTGCTGGCCAACGAGGAGGAGAACCGGGAGCCGGACCTGGCCGCGCTGCGGGCCGCCGGCCTCGACGTCCTGGTGACGCACGTACGGGACCTCCCCGGGGCCTTCCGCGAGCTGGAGCGGGTCCTGCGCGCCTGCGGGCGGACCCGGCCGCGCTGGCTCGACGAGGCGGAGGCGGCCTGGGCGGCGGTGACCCCGGCCGCGTACCGCACGGCCGTCGTGCCCGTCTGGCGGCGGCCCTGGATGGTCCTGGGGCGCGACACCTTCGCCGGGGACCTGCTGGCCCGCCTCGGTGTGCGCAACGCCTACGAGGACCACGCCGAGCGCTATCCGCGGGTGCCGGTCGAGGAGCTGCGGGACGCGGGCGCGGACCTGGTGGTGCTGCCGGACGAGCCGTACCGCTTCAGCGCGCAGGACGGGCCCGAGGCGTTCCCCGGGCTGCCCGCCGCGCTCGTCAGCGGGCGCCACCTCACCTGGTACGGGCCGTCACTGGCCGAGGCGCCCCGGGTGCTGCGAGCAGCTCTCGGCTGAGCAGGCCCCGCAGGGTGTTCAGCGCGGCGGCCAGCCAGGCGGCGGCCAGCAGGACGTACAGGGCGACCGCCAGCCAGCGCAGCGCGGTCACACCGGTGTGCCGGGCCAGGCCCTCGGCACCGGTCACGCAGGTGCCGACCGGGAAGGTGAAGGCCCACCAGGTCATCGCGAAGCCCATGCCCTGGCGGCGGGCCCGCAGCACCAGCACCCCGGCCAGCGCCAGCCACAGCAGGGCGAAGCCCATGACGGGGACGCCGTAGAGGACGGCGAAGCCGGTGAAGGCGCGCCCGTAGGCGGGCAGGACGTCGCCCGCGGTGTCGGCGAACTTGTCGGCGGCGGTGGTGGACTGGCCCAGCGGGCCGAGCACCAGGAACAGGGTGGGGGTCAGGGCCAGCGGCAGCGTCGGCCCGGTGACCAGCCTTCCGAAGACCAGGGGCACCATCACCAGGGTGGCGAGCAGGCTGATCCCGAACATCGCGTAGCAGGCGAGCAGCAGCGTCTGGCGGGGCTGCCCGGCGGCCAGGTGGGGCAGCAGCAGCGGACCGAGCGCCGCGGAGACCATCGGGGCGACCACCGGGAGCAGCCAGGACGGGGCGGCGTGCTCGATCCGGTGGTGGGCGATCATCAGGTACGGGACGGCGACCGCGGCCGCGAGCCCCACGGCGGTCCCGGCCGTGAACAGGACGGAGTCCACGGCGACGGCAGCCGGGGTGCCGATCCAGTCGCGCCCGACGATCATCGTGCCGCCGCCGACCGCCAGCAGCGCCATCGACAGGCAGCCGTAGAAGGGCGCCATCGCGGGGTCGAGCAGATGGGCGCGGGCCTGGTCGCGGTGGTGCGCCCAGTGCAGGGCGCGGGCGGTGAGCAGGGCCAGCAGCATCGCCAGCGAGAGCGCCCAGAAGGCGGTGCAGACGATGCGCAGGCCGGGCAGGTCCACCGGCAGGGAGGCGCCCGCGTTGGCGATGACGGCGGTGCCCATGACGGCGGCGTACCAGTTCGGACCGAGGTGGCGGACGCCGGGGAAGGGGCGCGGGGCGGCGGCCGGGGTCCGGGGGCCGGTGTGACCGGTGGCTCGGCTGGTTCGGGGCTGGGCGACGGTGACCATGGGTCCACGGTCCCGCGCGGCGGGGGATGGCGGTAGCCACCACGTATCTATGAGGGCATAACCTGGGCTTATGAGTGATCCCCCGCTTCCGCCCTCCCCGCCGTCGCCCCTGTCCCACCGGGTGCCCGACCTCGGCGCGCTGGAGCTGCTGGTCGCGGTGGCGCGGCTGGGGAGCCTGGGGCGGGCCGCCCGGGAGGTCGGGATCACCCAGCCGGCCGCGAGCAGCCGCATCCGCTCCATGGAGCGGCAGCTCGGCGTCGCCCTGGTGGAGCGCTCGCCGCGCGGCTCGCGGCTGACCGGCGAGGGGGCGCTCGTCACGGACTGGGCGGTACGGGTCCTGGAGGCGGCGGAGGCGTTCGACGCGGGCGCGCAGGCGCTGCGCGACCGCCGGGACTCGCGGCTGCGGGTCGCCGCGTCGATGACCATCGCCGAGTACCTGCTGCCCGGCTGGCTGGTCGCGCTGCGCGAACGCCTCCCGGGGACGGCGGTGTCGCTGCACGCCGGGAACTCCGCGACGGTGGCCGGGCGGGTGCTCGCGGGGGAGGCGGACCTCGGCTTCGTGGAGGGGCTCGACGTGCCGCCGGGGCTCGACGCGGCGACGGTGGCGCACGACCGCCTGGCCGTGGTGACCGCGCCGACGCACCCCTGGGCCCGCCGCCGGGCGCCCGTGCCCGCCGCGGAACTGGCCGCCACGCCGCTGATCCTGCGCGAACGCGGCTCCGGGACGCGCCAGGTCCTGGAGGCGGAGCTGGGCGGGCTCGCGGACCCTCTGCTCGAACTCGCCTCCACCACGGCGGTGAAGTCGGCGGCGGTGAGCGGGGCGGGGGTGGCGGTGCTGAGCGAGCTGGCGGTGACGGAGGAGCTGGCGGGGAGGCGCCTGGTACGGGTCGAGGTGGCGGGCGTGACGCTGCGCAGGAGCCTGCGGGCGGTGTGGCCGCGCGGGCAGCGACCCGGGGGACCGGCGAGGGAGCTGCTGGGGCTGACGCGGGGGTAGGCCGCGGGGGCGCGGGCCTTGGCCTCGGGGCCCGCGCCCCAGGGGCCCCCGGCCTGGGAGGGTGTGGGGTCAGGGGGCGTACACCGTGTCCCGTTGGTCCGGGATCGGTGTCCCGTCGGTGCGGAGGACCGGCGACCCGGTGCCGTCCGGGGACGTGTAGCCCGTCGTGGCGCACGGGTAGGGGGCGGCCTTCCGCTTCTTCGGCTCGATGAACATCGGGTTCACCACCCAGCGCCCGTCCGCGTTGTCGTACGCCCGGCACATCAGCTCGTTCTTGTTCCGGTTCAGCACCAGCCGCAGCCCCGTCGCGTCGCGCAGGAACGACACGTCGGTGTCGGAGTCGCCCGCGGCGAACACCTGGCGGCGCGCCGCCGGCTGGACCCGCTCGGCCGCGGGGCCGCGCACCCCGAAGACCTCCTGGTTGATCCAGCAGCGCTTGCCGTCGATGTACGTGATCATCGAGTCCTGGCCGTCGCGGACGCTGCCGCACCCCTTCAAGTGGCTGGTCAGACGGCCGTGTTCGGTGGTGTTGCGGATGCCCACGGCGTGCGCCCGGTCGATGCCGACGCCCCGCGCCCACACGTCCACGACGGGCTCCGGCGAGGCGGAGGTGATCCACACGTCGAAGCCGGACCTCTGGAGCGTACGTATCAGGTCGCGCTGCTGGTCGTAGTAGCGGGCCCAGCCGGTGACCGACGCGCTGCCGACCTTCTGTTCGGCGCCGACCGGCGCGGCGAGGTTCTCGGCGCGGGCCGCCGCGGCGAAGGACTCGACCTGGCGGGTGGTCCAGCCGTGCAGCAGCTGCGCGAGCCAGGCGTACTGGGGCTCCATGCGGCGGCGGTCGTAGCCGGAGAACGCGGTCCCCCCGGTGCTCGTGCGCCCGTCCGCGTACACCGAACGCACCTCGTCGGCGCAGCGCGTGTCGGTGGCCGTGGGCAGCAGGGCGGTGCGGGTGGGGCAGGCGGCGGAGAGCGCGGCGGAGGCGTCGGCGGTCAGGTAGCGGCTGGTGGTGCGCCAGTCGCCGTGCTGCGGGGCGCGCAGCCGGCCGTTGCGCAGCAGCCAGAACATGGTGGCGTCACCGACGTCGTTCTTGATGACGGTGTTGTCCCAGTCGAAGACGGCGACCGGCTTGGCGCCGCGGTCGCGTTCGCGGCCCCCGCAGCGGCCGTAGGTGTCGATGAGCTGCTGGAGCCGGGCCTTGTTCTCCCCGTACCAGCCCTGGGAGACCTCCAGTTCGGCGCACGCGGCGGGGCGCGGGCGGTGGTGGGCCTGGGCGGGCGGGGCGGTGACGAGTCCGGCGGCGGCGAGGGTCAGGGCCGCGGCCGCGGTCCGGCGGTGGGTCGTGTTCATGTGCACGCTCCTGATCTACGCGCGACAGCCGGGCGTCGTGCGACGCCCGGCTGTCGGGGTGGTGATCTCGAGGTGAACGGCCGTGGCCGCTCGAAGGGTCGAAGGGGCGAAGGGTCGCGGAACGGGGTGCCTAGAGCGGGGTGACGTACGCGCCCGAGATGCCGCCGTCGACCAGGAAGTCGGTCGCGTTGACGAACGAGGAGTCGTCGCTGGCCAGGAACGCCACGGCGGCCGCGATCTCGTCGGCCTCGGCGAACCGGCCCACCGGGATGTGCACCAGGCGGCGCGCGGCGCGCTCCGGGTCCTTGGCGAACAGCTCCTGGAGCAGCGGGGTGTTGACCGGCCCCGGGCAGAGCGCGTTGACCCGGATGCCCTCGCGGGCGAACTGCACGCCCAGCTCGCGGGACATGGCGAGCACGCCGCCCTTGGAGGCGGTGTACGAGATCTGCGAGGTGGCCGCGCCCATGATCGCCACGAACGAGGCGGTGTTGATGATGGAGCCCCGGCCCTGCCGCTGCATGTAGGGCAGCGCGGCCTTGCAGCACAGGTACACGGAGGTCAGGTTGACCTCCTGGACCCGCCGCCAGGCGTCCAGGCCCGTGGTGAGGATGGAGTCGTCGTCGGGCGGCGAGATGCCGGCGTTGTTGAAGGCGACGTCGACGCTGCCGTAGGTGTCGAAGGCGGTCTTGAACAGGGCCTCGACCTGCTCGGCGTCGGTGACGTCGACCTTGACGAAGGTCCCGCCGACGGCCTCGGCGGCGGCCTTGCCCGCGGTCTCGTCGATGTCGCCGCAGACGACGTTGGCGCCCTCGGAGGCCAGGCGCCTGGCGGTGGCGAGGCCGATGCCGCTGCCCGCCCCGGTGATGACGGCGGTGCGGCCGACCAGGCGGCGGCAGATGATCTCTTCGGTCACTGTGCGGGTTCCTCCGTGCTGATGAAGACGTTCTTGGTCTCGGTGAAGGCGGTGAGGGCGTCGGGTCCGAGCTCCCGGCCGAGGCCGGACTGCTTGAAGCCGCCGAAGGGGGTCCAGTAGCGCACGCTGGAGTGGGAGTTGACCGACAGGTTGCCCGCCCGGACGGCGCGCGAGACGCGCAGCGCGCGGCCCACGTCGCGGGTCCACAGCGAGCCGGCCAGGCCGTAGTCGGTGGCGTTGGCCAGGCGCACCGCGTCGGCCTCGTCCTCGAAGGGCAGCACCACGGCGACCGGTCCGAAGACCTCCTCCACGGCGACGCGCGCGTCCGGCGCGACGTCGGTGACCAGGGTGGGCGGGTACCAGAAGCCGGGGCCCTCGGGCGCGGTGCCGCGGGCCACGGTGAGGTCACCGGTGACGTACGACCGCACACGCTCGCGCTGCACGGCTGAGATCAGCGGGCCCATCTGGGTCTTCTCGTCGGCCGGGTCGCCGACCACCACGGAGCGCACCGCGGGCACGAGCAGGTCGAGGAACCTGTCGTACACCGCCCGCTGCACCAGGATCCGGGTGCGGGCGCAGCAGTCCTGGCCGCTGTTGTCGAGGAAGGACATCGGGGCGGCCGCGGCGGCGGCCTCGACGTCCGCGTCGGCGAAGACGATGTTGGGGCTCTTGCCGCCCAGCTCCAGGGTGACGCGCTTGAGCCGCTCGGCGCCCCTGGCCATGATCTGCTTGCCGATCCTGGTGGAGCCGGTGAACACGATCTTGGCGACGCCGGGGTGCTCGACCAGGGCGTTGCCCGCGACGGCGCCCTCGCCGGGCAGCACCTGGAAGAGGTGCTCGGGCAGCCCCGCCTCCAGGGCCAGTTCGGCCAGCCGCAGCGCGGTCAGCGGGGTGGTCTCGGCGGGCTTGAGGATCACCGCGTTGCCCGCGGCGAGCGCCGGGGCGGTGCCCCAGGCGGCGATCGGCATCGGGAAGTTCCACGGGGCGATCACGCCGATGACGCCGAGCGGTTCGAGGATCGTGACGTCGAGGCCGCCGGCGACCGGGATCTGACGGCCGCTCAGCCGCTCGACGCCACCCGCGCTGAAGTCGAGCAGGTCGCGGACGTTGCCCGCCTCCCAGCGGGCGTTGCCGATGGTGTGCCCGGCCTCGCGCACTTCGAGCAGGGCCAGTTCCTCGCGGTGCGCGTCGACGACGGCGGCGAAGCGGCGCAGCAGCCGGGCCCGGTCGGCGGGGGCGGCCGCGGCCCAGCCGCGCTGGGCGCGCGCGGCCCGGGCGACGGCCGTGTCCACGTCGGCGGCGGTGGCCGCCGGGACGGTCGCGACGACCTCCTCGGTCGCCGGGTTCAGAACCTGGAGTTCCTGGAGCAAGGGGGTGTTCCTCACATGCGTTCGAAGGAGCGGCGCAGCTCCCAGTCGGTCACCGCGGCGTCGAACGCGTCGAGTTCGACCCGCGCCATGTTGCGGTAGTGGGCGACGACCTCGTCCCCGAAGGCGTCCCTGGCCACCGTGCTCTCCTCCCAGAGGCGGGCGGCCTCGCGCAGGGTGGTGGGCACGTGCGCGTAGTCGGCGGCGTAGGCGTTGCCCGGGCAGGCGTCGGGCAGCTCCAGCTTCTGCTCGATGCCGTGGATGCCGGCCGCGACCAGTCCCGCGACGGCCAGGTAGGGGTTGACGTCGCCGCCGGGCAGCCGGTTCTCGAAGCGCATCGAGCGGCCGTGGCCGACCACGCGCAGGGCGCAGGTGCGGTTGTCGTGGCCCCAGGCGACGGCGGTGGGGGCGAACGAGCCGGGCTGGAAGCGCTTGTACGAGTTGATGTTCGGGGCGTAGAGCAGGGAGAACTCGCGGAGCGCGGCGAGCTGTCCGGCCAGGAAGTGGCGCATGACCGGGGACATCCCGTCGGGTCCCTCGCCCGCCATGGCGTTGCGGCCCTCGGCGTCCTGGAGCGAGAGGTGGATGTGGCAGGAGTTGCCCTCGCGCTCGTTGTACTTGGCCATGAAGGTCAGCGAGACGCCCTCCTGCGAGGCGATCTCCTTGGCGCCGGTCTTGTAGACGGAGTGCTGGTCGCAGGTGGTCAGCGCCTCGTCGTAGCGGAAGGCGATCTCGTGCTGGCCGGGGTTGCACTCGCCCTTGGCGGACTCCACGGTCAGGCCCGCGCCCGCCATCTCGTTGCGGATGCGGCGCAGCAGGGGCTCGATGCGGCCGGTGCCGAGGACGGAGTAGTCGATGTTGTACTGGTTGGCGGGGGTCAGGCCCCGGTAACCGGAGTCCCAGGCCTGCTCGTAGGTGTCCTTGAAGACGATGAACTCCAGCTCGGTGCCGACGTGCGCGGTGTACCCGTGCTCCGCGAGGCGCTCCAGCTGGCGGCGCAGGATCTGGCGGGGGGCGGCGACGACGGGGGAGCCGTCGTTCCAGCCGAGGTCGGCGATGAGCATCGCGGTGCCGTCGTTCCACGGGACGCGGCGCAGGGTGGTGAGGTCGGGGCGCATGGCGAAGTCGCCGTAGCCCCGGTCCCAGCTGGACATCGCGTAGCCGTCGACGGTGTTCATCTCGGTGTCGACGGCGAGCAGGTAGTTGCAGCCCTCGGTGCCGTGCTCCAGCACCTCGTCCAGGAAGAACGGAGCGGCGAACCGCTTGCCCTGGAGCCGCCCCTGCATGTCGGGGAAGGCCAGGACGACTGTGTCGATCTCACCACCGGCGACGAGGGCGCGCAGCTCCTCGACGGCCAGCGGGGCTTTGCGGTCTGCCACGGGGTTGTGCCTCCTTGGATCAGCCGGAAGCCATAAGGTATTGCCGAAGACCTTTGCTTGGGAAGGGGAAACCGCGACGTGGCGAAAGACGGCACGAAGATCGACGGGACGGAGGACAGGCTCGCCCCCGTCCTGCGCCCGGTGCGGGCGGGCAACGGCTTCGAGGAGGCGCTGGAGCAGATCCTCCAGGTCGTCCGGCTCGGCCTGGTGCCGGGCGGCGAACGGCTGCCCGCCGAACGGGACCTGGCCGACCGGATGGGCATCAGCCGGGTCACCCTGCGCGAGGTCCTGAAGGTGCTCCAGGACCAGGGCCTGGTGGAGAGCCGGCGCGGCCGCTACGGCGGCACGTTCGTACTGCCCCGCGACGAGCGGCTGGCCGGCGAGGACGAACTGCGCCGCCGCACCGCCTCGGTGGACGTCGAGGACACCCTGCGCTTCCGCGAGGTCCTGGAGGTGGGGGCGGCGGGCCTGTGCGCCGCGCACGGCCTGTCGGACGAGGGCGCCGCCCGGCTGCGCACGGCCCTGGCGGCCACCCAGGACGCCCCGCTGGGCGACTACCGCCGCCAGGACACCCTGCTGCACCTCACGCTCGCCGAGCTCTCCGGCTCGCCCACCCTGACGGCCCAGTACGCGGCCGTCCGGGCGACCGTGAACGACCTGCTCGACTGCATCCCGCTGCTCGTGCGCAACCTGGAGCACTCGCAGCACCAGCACGCCGTCCTGGTGGAGGCGGTGCTCGACGGGGACGCGGACGCGGCCCGCGAGGTGATGCGGGAGCACTGCGCGGGCACGGCGGCGCTGCTGCGCGGCTTCCTGGCGTGAGGGCGCGGAGGGTTTCGCGGACGGCGGCGCGGGATACGGGTGACGTACCGCCCGCGCCGCCGGCGACGGCGTCCGGGGCGCCCCGGCGCGTAACCCGAAAGTAACGCAGGGGACTTGCGCTCCCCCGACCCGCACCGCAAAGGTATGCATCCATTCCATTGGGTCGGATGCGGGAGCTGTGCTGGTATGACGCTCGAAGACACGACCGGGGGCGCCGGAAGCGCCGGAACACCACCGACGGACGACTACCTGCGGCGCAGGACGCTGCGGCGCGGCAGCGCGGGCTGGCTGCTGCTGACCGGACTCGGCGTCGCGTACGTCGTCTCGGGCGACTTCTCCGGCTGGAACATCGGCCTGGCCAAGGGCGGCTTCGCCGGACTCGCCATCGCCACCGTGCTGATGGGCACGATGTACGCCTGCCTGGTCTTCGCGCTCGCCGAGCTGTCCGCGATCCTGCCGACCGCGGGCGGCGGCTACGGCTTCGCCCGCCGGGCGCTCGGCACCTGGGGCGGCTTCCTGACCGGCACGGCGATCCTCATCGAGTACATCCTGGCGCCCGCCGCGATCTCCATCTTCATCGGCGACTACGTCGAGTCGCTCGGACTGTTCGGCCTGGAGTCCGGCTGGCCCGTCTACCTGGCCTGCTTCGCGGTCTTCATCGGCATCCACCTGTGGGGCGTCGGCGAGGCGCTGCGCTTCAGCCTGGTCGTGACGGCCATCGCCGTCGCGGCGCTGCTGGTCTTCGCCGTCGGCGCGTTCACCGACTTCCAGGCCTCCGGCCTGAACGACATCCCGGTCGACCACGACGCCTTCGGCTCCAGCTCCTGGCTGCCGTTCGGGCTCCTCGGCATCTGGGCCGCCTTCCCGTTCGGCATGTGGTTCTTCCTCGGCGTGGAGGGCGTGCCGCTGGCCGCCGAGGAGGCCAAGGACCCGGTGCGCTCGATGCCGCGCGCCCTGGCGATCTCCATGTCGATCCTGGTGCTGCTCGCCGTGCTCACCTTCTTCGCCTCGACCGGGGCGCGCGGCTCGGCCGCCCTCCAGGAGGCGGGCAACCCGCTGGTGGTGGCGCTCCAGGGCGACGGCGACCCGACCGCGCTGAGCCGGTTCGTCAACTACGCGGGCCTGGCGGGCCTGGTGGCGTCCTTCTTCTCCCTCATCTACGCGGGCTCGCGCCAGCTCTTCGCGCTGTCCCGCGCGGGCTACCTGCCCCGCTTCCTGTCCCTCACCAGCCGCCGCAAGTCGCCCTACCTGGGCCTGCTGATCCCCGGCGCGATCGGCTTCGCGCTGGCCGCGGGCACCGGGAACGGCGCCCGGATGCTGAACATCGCGGTCTTCGGCGCCACCATCTCGTATGCGCTGATGGCGCTCTCCCACATCGTGCTGCGCCGCCGCGAGCCCGGACTGCCGCGCCCGTACCGCACCCCGGGCGGCATCGTGACCTCCTCGGTCGCCTTCGTCCTCGCCCTCTCGGCGCTGGTCGCGACCTTCCTGGTGGACAAGGACGCGGCGTTCATCGCGCTCGGGGTGTACGTGGTCGCGCTCGCCTACTTCGCCTTCTACAGCCGCCACCACCTGGTGGCCGGCGCCCCGGAGGAGGAGTTCGCGGCGCTGGCCGCGGCCGAGGCGGAGCTGGAGCGGTGAGCTGAGCGCACTACGCTCGGCGCCGTTGCCGCACGCACAAGTGTCCTGCCCGTCGCACCAGCCGACCGGGCCCGCCCGCAGAGGGAGTTGAAGGTGACCAAGCCGCTGATCGGCGTGTCGACGTACCTGGAGGCATCGGCCCGCTGGGGGCTGTGGGACCTGCCCGCCGCGCTGCTGCCCGAGGGCTACCACCGCCTGGTGCAGGAGGCGGGCGGCCTCGCCGCGCTGCTGCCGCCGGACGACCCGGCCGAGGCGGCGCGGGTGGTGGCGCGGCTCGACGCGGTCGTCATCGCCGGGGGCCCGGACGTGGAGCCGGTGCGGTACGGGGCCGAGCCCGACCCCCGCACCGGCCCGCCCGCCCGGGGCCGGGACGCCTGGGAACTGGCCCTGACCGAGGCCGCGCTGGCGGCGGGCAAGCCGCTGCTCGGCATCTGCCGGGGGATGCAGGTCCTCAACGTGGCCCTGGGCGGGACGCTGGTGCAGCACCTGGACGGACACCGGGGCGAGCCGGGGGCGTTCGGCGAGCACCTGGTCAAGCCGGTGCCGGGCACGCTGTACGGGGGACTGGTCCCGGAGGCGACCGGGGTGCCCACCTTCCACCACCAGGCGGTGGACCGGCTGGGCCGCGACCTGCTGCCCTCGGCCCACGCCGAGGACGGCACCGTGGAGGCGGTCGAGCTGCCCGAGGGCTGGGTGCTGGGCGTCCAGT
This sequence comes from Streptomyces sp. NPDC001941, assembly GCF_040296945.1. NCBI lineage: Bacteria > Bacillati > Actinomycetota > Actinomycetes > Kitasatosporales > Streptomycetaceae > Streptomyces > Streptomyces sp. NPDC001941. Next base: position 58,786 of record NZ_JBEOYE010000024.1, read on the forward strand.
GGCACCCGGAGATGGGCACCGACCCGCGGGTCATGCGGGGTCTGGTGGAGGCGGCCCGCTAGGCACGGACCCGTGCGCCCCGGACCGGGGCGCACGGGCGGGGCTCACAGGAACGTACGGCCCTCGCCCCGGTAGGTGGGCGCCACCCCCGTCACCCGGTCGCCCTCCACCAGGTGCAGCTCGTCGAACCGCTCGCACAGCTCCCCGGCCTTGGCGTGCCGGAACCACACCTTGTCGCCGATCAGCAGGTCGTCGGCCGGAGCCCCGATCAGCGGCGTCTGCACCTCGCCCGGACCCTCCTGCGGGTCGTAGCGCAGGCCCTCGGGCAGGTACGGGACCGGGAGCCGGTCCACGCCGGGCGCGCCGGACGCCGGGTAGCCGCCGCCGAGCACGGTGACCACGCCCACCCCGGGGCGCCGCACCACCGGCTGGGCGAACAGTGCGGCCGGACGGCCCCTGAACGAGGTGTAGTTGTCGAACAGGCGCGGCACGTACAGCCCGGAACCCGCGGCGATCTCCGTGACCGCCGCCTCCGCCGCCGTGTGCTGCACGCTGCCGGTGCCGCCGCCGTTGACGAACTCCAGGTCCGGCGCGACCGCGCGCACGGCGCGCACCACGGCGGCCCGCCGCACGGCGAGCTCCTTGCGCGCGGCGGACTGCATCAGCCGGATGGCCCGGGACCGCAGCGGACTGCCCGCCACGTCGTCGCCGACCCCGGCGACGTGCCCCTCGTACGCCATCAGGCCGACCAGCCGGAAGCCGGGGCGCCGGGCCACCGAGCGGGCCAGTTCGGCCAGTTGGGCCGGTTCGCGCAGCGGAGAGCGCAGCGCGCCGATCCGCACCCGGCCGCCGAGCAGGCGCAGCGAGGTGTCCAGCTCCAGGCAGACCCGGACCTCCTCGGTGCCGCCCGCGCGGGCCGCGTCGATCAGGTCCAGCTGGGAGGTGTCGTCGACCATCACGGTCACCGCGGCGGCCAGCTTCGGATCGGCGGCCAGCTCGGCGAACGCGGTGCGGTCGGCCGACGGGTAGGCGAGCAGCACGTCCTCGAACCCGGCGCGCGCCAGCCACAGCGACTCGGCGAGCGTGAAGGACATGATCCCGGCGAACCCCGGGCGGGCCAGCACCCGTTCGAGCAGGGCGCGGCAGCGCACCGACTTGCTGGCCACCCGGACCGGTTTGCCGCCCGCCCGGCGCACCAGGTCGTCGGCGTTGGCGTCGAACGCCTCCAGGTCGACGATCGCGACGGGCGCGTCGAGATGGGCGGTGGCCCGGTCGTACCGGGCACGGTCAGCGGCACGGGGAGTCATGCGCCGAGCTTGCCAGACCCGATTACCGCACGGTAGGGGGACGTTCCGGGCAGATCCGTCCCGAGGCCCCGCCGCGTTGCCGGTGCGGGTGCCCCAACCCTTAGAGTGACGACGAGGCGGTGACGACACGACAGGGGGGCCGATGAGCACCGAAGCTGTCCCGCCGCAGCGCACGTCCCGCATCACCGACGCCCTCCTCCCGGACGCCCCGGCACCGGCCCGCCCGGCCGACCCTCCCGTACGCGCGGACGCGTCCGGCCGCACGGCCCCGCCGCCCGCCCGTCCCCAGCTCCCCGGTGCCCCGGCGCGCCCCGCCCTGCCCCCGGGGCCGCCCGCGCGGCCGTCCCGGATCGAGGCGCTCGCCGGTACGGACGACCCGACCGCGCGCCTGCGGATCACCCCGGACGCGCCCGAGGACCCCACGGCCCGGCTCCGGCTCGCCCCGCCCGGCCGCGTCCCGCTGCCGCCCGAGGTCCCCGCCGCCCCGCCCCGGCCCGCCGCGCCCCCGCCCACCGTCCCCGCGGGCGGCGCGCCGCCCGCGGCACCCCCGTACGCCCCCGCCTTCGGCAGCCCCGCGGGAACCACCCCCCGGGCGCGGCCCGTCCCGGTGCGCCACCCCGTGCGCGCCGCCGCCGCGCTCGCCTGCGTCGTCCTCGGCCTCGGGCTCATCGGCGGCGCCGCGACCGGCAGTTGGCTCACCGGCGACTCCTCCGCCCACGTCCCCGGGCGCGACGCCTACACCGCCACCCGGACCCTCTGGCACAGCGCCCCCGTGGACTCGCTCTTCCCGCGCACCCTCCAGGGCAAGGGCGCCGGCCCCGGCGGTGCCGACCGGGTCTGGACCCGGGTCGCCGCCGCCCCCGACGGCCCCTGCTCCGGTGCCCTCGACCCGCTCCTGGCCACCGTCCTCAAGCCGGTCGGCTGCACCCGCGTGGTGCGGGCCACCTACGCCGACGCCACCTCCAGCAGCGTCACCACCGTCGGCCTGGTCTTCACCCAGGGCGACGCGGCCGCCATGACCGCGCTGCGCGACCGCTTCGCGCACGAGTCCCTCGACGAGCGCACCGACCTGATGCCCCGCGCCTTCGCCGTCCCCGGCACCGTCGCCGAGACCTTCGGCGACGCCCAGCGCGCCAGCTGGCGGATCTCGGTCCTCACCGACGTGCCCGTCGTCGTCTACGCCGTCTCCGGCTTCGCCGACGGCCGCCCGGTCGACGACCCCCAGCCCGCCGCCCGGGCGACGGCCGCCGGCGCCACCTCCGCCCCCGCCCAGGCCGGCCTCGGGCACGAGGCCGAGGGCCTGGCCGAACACGTCGAGAAGGCCCTGCGCGCCACCCTCGAACACGCCACGGAGCAGCCGAAGTGAGAGCCGCCCGCGCCCGCCGCCCGGCCGCCGCCCTCGCGGTCGCCGCCCTCACCCTGCTGCCGACCGCGGCCCCCGCCCACGCGGACGTCATCCGCGGCCGCCAGGCCTGGGCCCTGCAGGCCATGCACACCACCGAGGCCTGGCGCACCACCAAGGGCGGCGGGATCACCGTCGCCGTCCTCGACACCGGCGTCGACAGCAGCCACCCCGACCTCCAGGGCAACGTCGTCGAGGGCCGCGACCTGATCGGCTTCGGCGCCGGGCGCGGCAGCCGCGCCTGGGCCCGGCACGGCACCGCCATGGCCGGGATCATCGCCGGGCACGGCCACGGCGCGGGCCGCGAGGACGGCGTCCTCGGCATCGCGCCCGAGGCCAGGATCCTGCCGGTGCGGGTGATCCTGGAGGGCACCGACCCGGCCCGCTCCAAGGCCCGCGAGTCCAAGGGCGGCGCGCTCGCCGACGGCATCCGCTGGGCCGCCGACCAGGGCGCCGACGTCATCAACCTCTCCCTGGGCGACGACAGCGAGTCCGCGCACCCCGAGCCCGGCGAGGACGCCGCCGTGCGGTACGCCCTCGCCAAGGGCTCCGTCGTCGTCGCCTCCGCGGGCAACGGCGGCGGCAAGGGCGACCACATCTCCTACCCGGCCGCCTACCCCGGGGTGATCGCGGTCGCCGCCGTCGACCAGTTCGGCACCCACGCCTCCTTCTCCACCCGCCGCTGGTACGCCACCGTCAGCGCGCCCGGTGTCGACGTCGTCATCGCCGACCCCGACCGCAAGTACTACGAGGGCTGGGGCACCAGCGCCGCCGCCGCCTTCGTCTCCGGCGCCGTCGCCCTGGTCCGCGCCGCCCATCCCGGCCTGACTCCGGCGCAGGTCAAGAAGCTGCTCGTCGACACCGCGCGGGACCGCCCCGAGGGCGGCCGCGACGACGCAGAGGGGTACGGATTCGTGGACCCGGCCGCCGCGATCCGCGCCGCGGGCTCCCTCGACACCGCCGGGACGCGCACCGCCAAGGCCGGGTACGGCAAGAAGTACTTCGGCCCGGGGCCGGTGAAGACGGCCGGGCCCGCCGAGCCCGCGGGCTGGCTGGCCCCCGCGGTCGGCGCGGCCGGGGCCCTGCTGCTGGTCGCCGCGGTGGCCCTGTGGCGCGGCGGCCGGCGCGCCTGATCCGGACGAGGGGCCCTACGGACCCGCCTCCCGCACCACGTCCCGTACCGCCGCCTCCACCGCGGCGATGCCGCTGTCCCGGTCCGGGTGCCCGTCCGAGAGCACCGCGATCAGCGCGCCCCCGGCCCGCCCGACCGAGTGCACCACCCAGCGGTCGTCCTCGGCCTTCATCGGCATCCAGCCGTTCTTCAGCGCCCAGTCGCAGCCCGCGACCGACACCCCCCAGCTCTGGCCGTCCACCACGCGCCCCATGAGCAGCGCCGCGTACGGGAAGTCCCGGAACACCGCGTCCAGCAGCACCAGCTGGTCCGCCACCGTGGTCCGGGTCAGCCCCCACGCCCGGTGCGCCCGGGTCGCGGTCAGGCCCAGGCGCGCGTGCGCCGCGTCCAGGCCGGCGGGGCCGCCCACCGCCGCGTACAGCTCGGAGGCGGTGTCGTTGTCGCTGCGCTCGATCATGGCCCGGGCGCAGGACCGCTCGCGCTCGCCCAGCGCCCGCCCCTCGTCACGGGCCCGCAGCAGCAGCGCCACCAGGATGGAGACCTTCACCACGGACGCGCACGGGTAGCCGCGGTCCTCCCCGCGTAACAGCCGCAGGCCGCTGCGGGGGTCCAGCAGTCCGACCGATACAGAAGCAGTCATGGCAAGGAGGTTAGGCTCGTGGCGTGGCGCTCAAGAACATCCCGGACCCAGGCTTCTCCGACGACGACGGCACCGCCGACCCGGCCCTCAGCGCGGCGCTCGCCGCCTGGGCCGAGGACCGCGCGGCCGAACCCCGGGTCCTGGAGGCCCTCACCTCCGCCCGGCTGCTCGTGCCGGTGGTCGCCGTGCTCGGCGAGGTGGAGGTCGACGAGAACGGCCTCAAGCGCGAGAAGACCAGCGACATGGCCGTGCCCACGCTGACCGCGGGCGACCGCCGCGCGCTGCCCGCCTTCACCTCGATCGCCTCGCTCGCCGCCTGGGATCCCGCGGCCCGGCCGGTCGCCGTCCCGCTGTCGCAGGCGCTGCGGGCCGCCGCGCACGAGAAGGCCGACACGGTCGTCCTCGACCTGGCCGGCCCGGTGCCCTACCAGCTGTCCGGCCGCGCCCTGCTGGCCCTGGCCGAGGGGCGCACCAGCACCGACCCGCTGGCCGACCCCGCGGTCGCCGACGCGGTACGGGGCGTGGTGGCCGCCGAGCCCGCCGTGCTCCGGGCCCACCTCGGGCCGGGCAGCGCGGACGGCACGCTGGCGCTGGTGCTCGCGGCCGACGCGGTCCCGGCGGAGGCGGCCCGGCGGGTGGCCGAGGCGCTCGCGGCGGACGAGACGCTCAGGGCCCGCCTGGTGCGCGGCCTGGACCTGGCGGTGCTCCCGGAGCACGCGACGCCCCCGGGTGACGCGCTGTACGCGCGCGGATAGCGCGCCGGAACGGCCGCAGGGCCCCTTCCCGTCCGGGAAGGGGCCCTGCGCGTCGTCGCGGGTGGCGCGGCTCAGCCGAAGACCGGGCCCGTGTACTTCTCGCCGGGGCCCTGGCCCGGCTCGTCCGGCACCAGGGACGCCTCGCGGAAGGCCAGCTGCAGGGACTTCAGGCCGTCGCGCAGCGGCGCCGCGTGGAACGAGCTGATCTCGGTCGCCCCGGCGTCGAGCAGGCCGGCCAGCGCGTGCACCAGCTTCCTGGCCTCGTCCAGGTCCTTGTGGACGTCGCCCTCCTCGGTGAGCCCGAGCTTCACCGCGGCGGCGCTCATCAGGTTGACGGCGACGGTCACGATGACCTCGACCGCCGGGACCTCCGCGATGTCGCGGGCCATGGCGTCGAAGTCGGGGGCGTCGGGGTTCTCGGTGGTGGGCGTCTCGCTCATGGCCCCCACGATAAGGGCCCGTGCCACCCGTTTGGGCCCCGCCCCCGGTAGCTGCTAACCTTGTGTAACGACCGGCCGGACACCCTTGTGTGTACGGCCCGCAAGTGGAGGCTCCGATCTCCCACCTTGCCGCCCCCCGAGGGCGGCGGGTCACCGGTCAGGCGGTCCCCATCGTTCCGTACGGACGATGGAACCGCCCCATGCGCCCCGCGGGTATCTCGTGGCGGTGCTCCGGTATCACGTGGAGCCCTGCCTGTGTCCCGTCCGGGGCATTTTTCATGCTCCGGCGCGGTTGGTCTACACGTAACAGACGTGAACGTGTCCGTCACCCAGACGGTCGCGTGGTGCTAACCGAGGAGGATCCATCAGCACCGAGCCCCGCATCAACGACCGGATTCGCGTTCCCGAGGTGCGACTCGTCGGTCCCAGCGGCGAGCAGGTCGGGATTGTTCCGCTTGCCAAGGCCCTGGAGCTTGCCCAGGAGTACGACCTCGACCTGGTCGAGGTCGCGGCGTCCGCGAGGCCGCCCGTCTGCAAGCTCATGGACTACGGCAAGTTCAAGTACGAGTCGGCCATGAAGGCCCGTGAGGCGCGCAAGAACCAGGCGCACACGGTCATCAAGGAAATGAAGCTCCGGCCGAAGATCGACCCGCACGACTATGACACCAAGAAGGGTCATGTCGTCCGGTTCCTCAAGCAGGGCGACAAGGTCAAGATCACGATCATGTTCCGTGGTCGCGAGCAGTCCCGGCCGGAGCTCGGCTACCGACTGCTGCAGCGCCTCGCGGAGGACGTCCAGGACCTCGGTTTCGTGGAGTCGAACCCGAAGCAGGACGGCCGAAACATGATCATGGTCCTCGGTCCGCACAAGAAGAAGACCGAGGCCATGGCCGAGGCCCGCGAGGCGCAGGCCGCCCGCAAGGCGGAGCGCCAGGGCCACGCCGTCCAGGCTGACGCCCCCGACGGGGTCGACGCTCCCGCCGAGGTCGAGGTTCCCGCCGAGGAGCCCGCCGAGGCCTGATTCCGGGGCGTTGTCCCGGACATCAACCCGATACATCTGACGCTCCCGGACACCGGTCCGCACGGACCGGCCGGGGGCGCCACTGACGAGGAGAGAACGGCGCCATGCCGAAGAACAAGACGCACTCCGGTGCCAAGAAGCGCTTCAAGGTCACCGGCTCCGGCAAGATCCTGCGCGAGCGCGCCGGCAAGCGCCACCTGCTGGAGCACAAGTCGTCCAAGCTGACGCGTCGCCTCACCGGCAACGCCGAGATGGCCCCGGGTGACGCTGCCAAGATCAAGAAGATGCTGGGCATCTGAGCTTGATCCACCCGCCCTCGGCGACGAGGGCAACCGGGCACCCCCGGACCCATATCGTTTCCGGGTCGTGTGAGTCCAACCACGGCCCCGCTACAAGGAGTTAACAAGTGGCACGCGTCAAGCGGGCAGTCAACGCCCACAAGAAGCGCCGGGCGATCCTCGAGCAGGCCTCGGGCTACCGCGGTCAGCGTTCGCGCCTGTACCGCAAGGCCAAGGAGCAGGTCACCCACTCGCTGGTCTACAACTACAACGACCGCAAGAAGCGCAAGGGCGACTTCCGTCAGCTGTGGATCCAGCGCATCAACGCCGCTGCCCGCCTGAACGGCATGACGTACAACCGCCTCATCCAGGGTCTGAAGGCCGCCAACATCGAGGTGGACCGCAAGATCCTGGCCGAGCTCGCGGTCAACGACGCCAACGCGTTCGCCGCGCTCGTCGAGGTGGCCCAGAAGGCTCTCCCGAGCGACGTCAACGCCCCGAAGGCCGCCTGATCCAGGCCCTTCGCCCAGGCTTGACCTCGGCTTGATCCGGACCCGCAGGCCCCGCGGCCTGCGGGTCCGGCTCGTTCCGCCCCCCTGAGCACCCCCTCAGCACCCCGTTCCACCCCCGTACGAGACACGGAGCGCCGCCGCCCATGGGCACCCCCGAGCTGATCTCCCCGCGTTCGCCGCGCGTCGTCGCCGCCCGGCGGCTGGCCAAGCGGAACTTCCGCTCCAAGGAACGCCTGTTCATCGCCGAGGGGCCGCAGGCCGTCCGCGAGGCCGTCGACCACCGCACCGGCGGGCGCACCACCCTGGTCGAGCTGTTCACCACCGTCGAGGCGGCCGAGCGCTACCCCGACATCGTCGACGCCGCCCGGGCCGCCGGGGCCCGCGTCCACTACGCCGCCGACACCGTCCTCGCCGAGGTCTCGCAGACCGTCACGCCGCAGGGCCTGGTCGGCGTCTGCCACTTCCTGGACTCGCCCTTCGAGGAGATCCTCGCCGCGAAGCCCCGCCTGGTCGCCGTGCTGGCCCACGTGCGCGACCCCGGGAACGCCGGCACCGTACTGCGCTGCGCGGACGCCGCGGGCGCCGACGCCGTGGTCCTCACGGATGCCTCGGTGGACCTCTACAACCCCAAGTCCGTACGGGCGTCGGTCGGTTCGCACTTCCACCTGCCCGTCGCGGTCGGGGTCCCGGTGGCGGAGGCCGTCGCCGGACTGAAGGCCGCCGGGGTCCGGATCCTCGCCGCCGACGGCGCGGGCACCGACGACCTCGACGCCGAGCTCGACGCGGGCACCATGGGCGGCCCCACCGCCTGGATCTTCGGCAACGAGGCCTGGGGGCTCCCGGAGGAGACCCGCGCGCTGGCGGACGCCGTCGTGCGCGTGCCCATCCACGGCAAGGCCGAGAGCCTCAACCTGGCCACCGCCGCCGCCGTGTGCCTCTACGCGTCCGCCCGGGCACAGCGCGCGGCCGGAGGGTGCCGCTCCGTCACCCAGAACTAGTAGGGTGACGGGCTCGGGGGCCCACTGCGTGACTCGGAGGGGCGGGGTAGGGGGATGACGGTCGGGACCAGCAGGCCGGCACGGACACCGGGCGCCCCCGCGCGCCCCGCCGAACCGCCGCCCGCCTTCGGCGTCGACCCCGACGAGCTGCCCGACGGCCTGGTCGTCGCCGACGAGACCGGCCGGGTCGTGTGCTTCAACGCCGCGGCCGTCCGCATCACCGCCGTACCCGGCGAGCGGGCCCTGGGCCGCCCGCTGGAGCAGGCGCTGCCCCTGGAGGACCTCAAGGGCCGCCGCTGGTGGCCGCTGACCGACCCCTACGGCGGCCTCGCCACCCGGCGCGGCCAGCCCGAGCGCAACCTGCTGCTGCCCGGCGGCCGCGAGGTCCTGGTCTCCGCCCGCTACGTGCGCGACGAGCCCACCGGGCCGGTGCGCCGGGTCGTCGTCAGCCTGCGCTCCACCGAGGCCCGCCGCCGCACCGAGCGCTCGCACGCCGAGCTCATCGCCACCGTCGCCCACGAGCTGCGCTCGCCGCTCACCTCGGTGAAGGGCTTCACCGCCACCCTGCTGGCCAAGTGGGAGCGCTTCACCGACGACCAGAAGCGGCTGATGCTGGAGACCGTCGACGCCGACGCCAACCGGGTCACCCGGCTGATCGCCGAGCTCCTCGACATCTCCCGCATCGACTCAGGCCGCCTGGAGGTGCGCCGTCAGCCCGTCGACATCGCCGCCGCCGTCGGCCGCCACGTCCAGGCCCACACCGCGGGCGGACAGGACCCCGGCCGCTTCTTCGTCAGCGTCCAGCGCGCGCTGCCCGATCTGTGGGCGGACCCGGACAAGATCGACCAGATCCTGGGGAACCTCCTGGAAAACGCCGTGCGCCACGGCGAGGGAACCGTCACCATCGAGGTGGCACCCGCCGGCACCACGGACGGCGGCCACGACGAGCAAGGGACGGCAGTCACCGTGAGCGACGAGGGCCCCGGCATCCCCGAGGAGTCGATGGGGCGCGTCTTCACCCGCTTCTGGCGGGGCAGCAAGCGCGGCGGCACCGGCCTGGGCCTGTACATCGTCAAGGGCATCGTCGAGGCCCACGGCGGCACCATCACCGTCGGACGAGGCCCCGGAGGCGGGGCCGAATTCCGATTTATCCTGCCCGTCGGCGCCCCGGCCTACCTCCAGTAGGGACCGTCCGGGCAGCCCACGGGCTCATTCGCGTCCTCGCACCCCGTTAGACTCGACCTTTGGCACGTTTGCGGACCGGTCGTCGAGCGGGGCCGCGCCCAGCAAGCCAAACGGAAGCACGGGAAGAGATGTCGGCACCCAACAAGTCGTACGACCCGGTCGAGGTCGAGGCACTGAAACCGGAAGAGATCGAGCGCATGCGGGACGAGGCGCTCGCCGCCTTCGCCGCCGCGGGCGACCTCGACGCGCTGGCCCAGGCGAAGACCGCGCACACCGGCGGCACCTCGCCGCTCGCGCTCGCCAACCGGGAGATCGGCGCCCTGCCCCCGCAGGCCAAGGCCCAGGCGGGCAAGCTCGTGGGCCAGGCCCGCGGCGCCGTCTCCAAGGCACTGGCCGGCCGCCAGGCCGAGCTGGAGGAGGAGCGCGACGCGCGCGTCCTGGTCGAGGAGGCCGTGGACGTCACGCTGCCCTACGACCGGGTACCGGCCGGCGCCCGCCACCCGCTGACCACCATCATGGAGCGCGTCGCGGACGTCTTCGTCTCCATGGGGTACGAGATCGCGGAGGGCCCCGAGGTCGAGGCGGAGTGGTTCAACTTCGACGCCCTGAACTTCGTGCCCGACCACCCGGCCCGCCAGATGCAGGACACCTTCTTCGTCCAGGGCCCCGAGGGCACCTCGGGCGACGAGTCCGGCGTCGTGCTGCGCACCCACACCTCCCCGGTGCAGGCCCGCACGCTGATCGACCGGGAGCCCCCGGTCTACGTCGTGTGCCCCGGCCGGGTGTTCCGCACCGACGAGCTGGACGCCACGCACACCCCGGTGTTCCACCAGATCGAGCTCCTCGCCATCGACGAGGGCCTGACCATGGCGGACCTCAAGGGCACCCTGGACCACATGGTCCAGGCGCTGTTCGGCCCGGACATGAAGACCCGGCTGCGGCCGAACTTCTTCCCGTTCACCGAGCCGTCCGCCGAGATGGACATGGTGTGCTACGTCTGCCGCGGCGAGTCCGTCGGCAACCCGGACCGCCCCTGCCGCACCTGCGGCAGCGAGGGCTGGATCGAGCTGGGCGGCTGCGGCATGGTCAACCCGAAGGTGCTCGTCGCCTGCGGTGTGGACCCCCGGAAGTACAGCGGATTCGCCTTCGGGTTCGGCATCGAGCGGATGCTGATGTTCCGCCACAACGTCGAAGACATGCGAGACATGGTCGAGGGTGACGTCCGGTTCACCCGGCCCTTCGGGATGGAGATCTGATGCGGGTCCCGCTTTCCTGGCTGCGGGAGTACGTCGACCTGCCGGCGAACCAGACCGGCCGGGACGTACAGGAGAAGCTCGTGGCCGTCGGCCTCGAGGTCGAGACCGTCGAGCAGCTCGGCGCCGGCCTCAAGGGCCCCCTGGTCGTCGGCAAGGTCCTCACGATCGAGGAGCTGACCGACTTCAAGAAGCCGATCCGCTTCTGCACGGTCGACGTCGGCGCGGCCAACGGCACCGGCGAGCCGCAGGAGATCATCTGCGGCGCGCGCAACTTCGCCGAGGGCGACAAGGTCGTCGTGGCGCTGCCCGGCGCCGTGCTGCCCGGTGACTTCCAGATCGCCGAGCGCAAGACGTACGGCCGGATGTCCCGCGGCATGATCTGCTCCACGGACGAGCTCGGCATGGGCGAGGACTCCTCGCACGGCATCATCGTGCTCCCGCCGGAGCACGAGGTCGGCATCGACGCCGCCGAGCTGCTCGAGCTGTTCGACGAGGTCCTGGACATCGCCGTCACGCCCGACCGCGGCTACTGCCTCTCGATGCGCGGCGTCGCCCGCGAGGCCGCCACCGCCTACGGCCTGCCGCTGCGCGACCCTGCGCTCCTGGACGTGCCCGCGCCCAACTCGTACGGCTACCCGGTGCGCGTCGGCGACCCGCTCGGCTGCGACCGCTTCACCGCGCGCACCGTCGTCGGCCTCGACCCCGAGGCGCGCTCCCCGATCTGGCTCCAGCGCCGGCTGCAGAAGGCGGGCATGCGCCCGATCTCGCTCGCCGTCGACGTCACCAACTACGTGATGCTCGAACTCGGCCAGCCGCTGCACGCCTACGACCGCTCGCGTGTCGACGGACCCATCGGGGTCCGCCGCGCCGAGCAGGGCGAGAAGCTCACCACGCTGGACGGCACCCAGCGCGTCCTGGACGCCGCCGACCTGGTCATCACCGACAACCGCGGCGTCATCGGCCTCGCGGGCGTCATGGGCGGCGCCAACACCGAGATCGCCGACGCCGAGACGGACGCGGCGACCGGCGAGGTCCGCGGCACCACCGAGGTCGTGGTCGAGGCCGCGCACTTCGACGCGATCTCCATCGCCCGCACCGCCCGCCGCCACAAGCTCTCCTCCGAGGCGTCCCGGCGCTTCGAGCGGGGCGTGGACCCGCAGGCCGCCGCCGCTGCCGCGCAGCGCACCGTCGACCTGCTCGTCCTGCTCGCGGGCGGCACGGCCGAGGCCGGCGTCACCGAGGTCATCGCCCCGTTCGCGCCGCGCACGGTCACGATGCCCGCCGACCACCCGGACCGCGTCGCGGGCGTGGAGTACGGCCGCGAGACGGTCGTGCGGCGCCTGCAGCAGATCGGCTGCGACGTCTACGGCCAGGACGAGCTGGTCGTCACCGTCCCGTCCTGGCGCCCCGACCTGGCCGAGCCGAACGACCTGGCCGAAGAGGTCATCCGGCTGGAGGGGTACGAGAACCTGCCCTCCACGCTGCCCAAGCCCCCCGCGGGCCGCGGCCTGACCGAGCGCCAGCGGGTGCACCGCCGGGTCGGCCGGGCGCTGGCCGGTGCCGGGTACGTCGAGGCGCTGAACTACCCGTTCATCGGCGAGCAGGTCTTCGACCAGCTCGGCCTCGCGGCCGACGACGAGCTGCGCAAGGTCGTCAAGCTGGTCAACCCGATCTCCGACGAGGAGCCGGCGCTGCGCACCACGCTGCTGCCGGGCCTGCTCACCGCGCTGCGCCGCAACGACGGCCGCGGCAGCCACGACCTGGCGCTCTTCGAGACCGGCCTGGTCTTCCGGGCCGGCGACCGGCCGGGCCGCGCCGTGCGGCTGCCCGTCGACCGCCGTCCCACGGACGAGGAGATCGCCGGCCTCAACGCCGCGCTGCCGCGCCAGCCGCGCCACGTGGCCGTGGTCCTGGCCGGTGCCCGCGAGCAGGCCGGCTGGTGGGGCAAGGGCCGCCCGGCCGACTGGGCCGACGCGATCGAGGCGGCCCGCGCCGTCGCCCGCGAGGCCGGTGCCGAACTGCTGCCCGAGCAGGGCCAGTACGGCCCCTGGCACCCGGGCCGGTGCGCCGAGCTCAACGTGTTCGTCGGGGACGAGAAGGTCACCGCCGGGTACGCGGGCGAGCTGCACCCGCGCGTGGTCAAGGCCCTGGGCCTGCCCGCCCGCACCTGTGCGATGGAGCTGGACCTCGACGTCCTGGAGCGGTCCGTCGAGGGCGTGCTCCAGGCGCCGCGGATCTCCACCTTCCCGGTGGCGACCCAGGACGTCGCGCTCGTCGTGGACCAGGACGTGCCGTCCGCGGCCGTGGAGTACTTCCTGGCCGGCGGCGCGGGTGAACTCCTGGAGTCCATCCGGCTGTTCGACGTCTACACCGGCGACCAGGTCGGCGCGGGCAAGAAGTCGCTGGCGTACGCGCTGCGGTTCCGCGCCCCGGACCGCACGCTGACCGTCGAGGAGGCCACGGCCGCGCGTGACGCGGCGGTCGCCCTGGCGGCCGAGCGCGTCGGCGCGGTGCTGCGCGGCGCCTGAGGCGTCGGGCGGCCCTGAGGGCCACCGAGGAGCGGGTCCGGGACACCGGGCCCGCTCCTCACTCGTTCGGGTGAGAGGTCTGGCGGTCGTTCCCCTCCGCCGTGGACGATCGACGCAAGTCGTCCGGGCCGCAGGGTCCGGACCGCGCCCTGCGAAGGGCTTCGGAGGGGGCCGACGGCATGTTCCGCACGAGGTCTCGGGGGCCGTCCCCGCAGGCGGTCCCCGAGCCGGAAGCGCTGCCGGGGCGGTTCGCGCCGCTGGTCCTGCCGGCCCTCTGGGGCGCCCTGGCGCTGTGCTGGAAGCTGGTCTGCCCGCTGGCCCAGCAGGACGGCCTGGGCGTCAGGGCCGCCACCGGCGCGGTGTTCTTCACCGTGGGCACCGGGCTCTTCCTCGGCCTGCGGCGCTCCCTGGTACGGCAGTTGAGACAGGCGCGGCAGATCGCCGACGCCGCCCAGCGGGTGCTGCTGCCCCCGCCGCCCGCGCGCCTGGACGGCCTGGCGATCGCGGCGGGCCAGCTCTCCGCGGCGCGCGGCGCGGTGGTGGGCGGTGACCTGTACGAGGCGGTGGCCACGCCCCACGGGGTGCGGATCGTCGTCGGTGACGTGCGCGGACACGGCCTCGCCGCGCTCGGGACGGTCGCCGCGGTGCTGGGCGGCTTCCGCGAGGCCGCCCACGACGAGCGTGAACTGGCGGGCGTGCTGCGGCGGTTGGAGCGGACGCTGGCCCGCCACGCGCGCGGGCGGGCCCGCCAGGAGCACCCGGCCGCGGGGCGCGGCGAGCCGGAGAACCCGTCGTCCGAGGAGTTCGTCACCGTACTGCTCCTCCAGGTCGCCGTGGACGGGGACCTGACCGCGCTCAACTGCGGGCACCCGTGGCCGTACCGGCTGCGCCGGCGCCCGGTGCCGCTCTGCGCCGCGGACCCGCTGCCGCCGCTCGGGGCGTTCCCGCTGCCCGACCGGCTGCCCGTGTACCGGTGCGGTCCGCTGGCGGCGGGGGAGGCGCTGCTGTGCCACACCGACGGGGCGGCGGACGCGCGGGACGCGGCGGGGCGCTTCTTCGACCTGGAGGCGGCCCTGGCCGAGGCGGCGGCGCGCACCCCGGTGGTGCCGGCGGCCGTGGTCCGGCGGCTGCACGGCGCGCTGCTGCGGCACACCGGCGGCCGGCTCGCGGACGACGTGGCGCTGCTGGTGCTGCGCAACGACCGCTCGCGGGTGCCGGCGCAGTCCGCGGAGCCGGAACCGCGCCGCACCCGTACCGCGCCCTCCCGTCGCTAGACGATGTGGCGCCGCACCCGTACCGCGCCCTCCCGTCGCTAGACGATGTGCACGTGCGGCTTGCGCCACCCGCCCTGCCGCGGAGTGTCGGGCAGACCAGCAGGGCGGGCGGCACCGAGCGGGCCACCGCACTGTTCGAGGGGGAGCCGGCGGCCCGGCCGCCTCTGAGAGAGGCAGTTCAGTCAACCGGCGCCCGGGGGTACGGCGGCAGAGCGCGCGGAGCCCGTTCGCGGGCATTCCGTTCACACCCCGTGCGAATGCGGCTGCACTACGCTGTCGGCACCGAGCCACCGGAGGCGACCGGAAGGGCACACCATGCAGCCCAACACCCTGCTCGACGCCCTGTTGGACGAGGCGGGCATCTCCCACGCGGGCCTCGCCGCCCACGTGAACCAGGCCGGGCGCGCCAGGGGCCTGGCACTGAGGTACGAACACACCGCGATCGCCCGCTGGCTGAAGGGCCAGCGCCCGCGCGGCCAGGTGCCGGACCTGATCTGCGAGGTGCTGGCGGGACGGCTGCACCGGGCGGTCACGCTCGACGACATCGGGCTCGGGCTGCCGGGCGACGCCGCGCTGCCGCACGGCTCGCCGCTGTCCGGCTTCGTCGAGCGGGCCACCGCGCTGTGGCGCTCCGACGAGCAGCAGCGGCCGCACATCCTGGGGGCGCCCGCCGTGACGGGGACGCCCGCGGTGATGCCGGTGTGGGAGTGGGAGAACCCGCCGGAGGACTCGGACGTGTCCCGCACCGGGCAGACCCGGGTGGGCATGTCGGACGTCAAGATGCTGCGGGCGGCCCGGGCGCACTACGAGCTGATGTACCGCAAGGCGGGCGGGGTGGCGACCCGGGCCCGGATCGTCGGCTTTCTCAACGCGGAGACCGCGCCGCTGCTGCGGGGCAGCTACAGCGACCAGTTGGGCCGTCACCTCCACCGGGCCACCGGCGGTTTGGTGGCGGTGGCGGGAATCTGCGCGTACGACTCCGACGCGCACGGTCTGGCCCAGCGCTATTTCCACCAAGCCTTGCGCCTGGCAAAGGCCAGTGGCGATCGGGGACTCGGTGCCTATGTGATCGCGCTGCTGGTGAATCAGTCGCTATTCCTGGGGGAGTTCCGGCAATCCGTGGCGTTCGCGGAAGCGGCGCTGCGCGCGGCCGGACACCAGATCACCCCGGCCCTCGCGGCCGATCTGTACGCGATGCAGGCGAAGGCCTACGCCCATCTCGGCGACGGGGCGAGCGCGCTGGCGTGCATCCGGCGGGCGGAGTCGGAGGCCGAGCGGATCAGGCCGAGCACGGAGCCGGACGAGACCGGTTACGTACAGCCGGGCCTGGTCAACGTCCAGGTCGCGGAGGCGCTGATGAGCCTCGGTGACCTGCCGGCCGCGCGGGAGCACGCGGCGGCCGCCGTGGGGACGCCGGCCCACGACCGCGGGAGAGTCCACCGACTCGCCATGCTCAGCCAGGTCGAGCTGCGGCAGGGCGAGGCCGACCGGGCCGCTCAGACGGCGGCCGAAATGGCCGAGCGGGCAAGGGGCATGGAGTCGCAGCGTCTGCGGGACCGGCTCCGCGCGGTACGGGAGCATCTCGTGGCGAGCGGCAGCACGAATGCCGAGCGGGCGGCCGAACTCATCGACGGCGCATTGCGCGTTCCCCTGTGAGCGGATCCGCCTGAGTGCTCGCGCGGGCGTTCTCCGACGGCGCCCGGTCGGCGGGCGTTCCCCTGTGCGTGAGTCCCTGCTGCGATATTGCCATCTCCTTGTCGGAAGGTGGCAGAAAAGTGCAGTGGACGAAACTGAACGAACAAACCGTGTATGAAAACCGCTGGTTCAAGGTGAATCTCGCGGACGTCGCACTCCCCGACGGCCGGCACCTCGACCACTTCCTGATCCGCCTGCGTCCGGTCGCCGTGGCGACCGCGGTCAACGAGGCCAACGAGGTCCTGATGCTCTGGCGGCACCGCTTCATCACCGACAGCTGGGGCTGGGAACTCGCCGCCGGGGTCGTCGAGGACGGCGAGGACGTCGCCACGGCGGCCGCACGAGAGATGGAGGAGGAGACCGGGTGGCGACCCGGGCCGCTCCAGCACCTGCTCACCGTCGAGCCGTCCAACGGGCTGACCGATGCCCGGCACCACCTGTACTGGGCGGAGGACGCCACGTACATCGGTTATCCCGAGGACGACTTCGAGTCGTCGCGGCGCGAGTGGATACCGCTGAAACTCGTGCCCGACATGATCGCGCGCGGTGAGATCCCGGCCGCCAACATGGCGGCCGGGCTGCTGTTGCTGCACCACCTGCGGCTGGGCTGACCCGCCCCCGAGCGGGCCCGGACCCCGCCCGCGTCGCCGTCAGGGACACGACCTAGCGGCCCAGCGCCTGCCACACCGCGATGGTGAGGGCTCCCAGAGCCGTCAGTGCCGCGAGGGAGGGCAGGGGCCACTTGGTGTGCTCCAGGCCGGAGACCCGCGCGGCCAGATCGGTGAGGTCGCGGTCGATCTGGTCGTTGCGGTGGTTCAGCAGGGCGAGCTGTCCGTCGATGCGGGCGAGCCCCACGTCGAGGCTGCGCCGCAGTTCGGCGAACTCCTCGACGGCCGATAACTGGGCGGGGTCGGTGGTCACGGTGTCGCTCCTGTTCGGGGAAGGGTGTGCGATGCGCTCTTGACTGAGCGTCACCGAGTCAACTCCCCGTGACGGAGCGGGGGGAGCGTGTGCGCAGGGCATATGCGAACACGCTCCGCACACCCCGTGCGAATCGCCCCCGGAGTCCTCGCGCGAATCAGGAATACGGGTAGAAACCGGAGCCCGTCTTGCGGCCGAGGCGCCCCGCGTCCACCATCCGCTGCAGCAGCGGGGGAGCGGCGTACAGCGGCTCCTTGAACTCCGCGTACATCGAGTCCGCGACCGAGGCCACCGTGTCCAGGCCGATCAGGTCGGCGAGCTTCAGCGGGCCCATCGGGTGGGCGCAGCCCAGCTCCATGCCGTTGTCGATGTCCTCGCGCGAGGCGATGCCCGACTCGAACATCCGGATCGCCGACAGCAGGTACGGGATGAGCAGCGCGTTCACCACGAAGCCCGAGCGGTCCTGGGCCCGGATCGCGTGCTTGCCCAGCACCTTCTCCACCAGCGCCTGGGCGCGGCTGATGGTGCCCTCGGAGGTCGTCAGCGCCGGGATCAGCTCGACCAGGTTCTGCACCGGGGCCGGGTTGAAGAAGTGGATGCCGATGACCTGGTCCGGGCGGGAGGTGGCGACGGCCAGCCGCACCAGCGGGATCGAGGAGGTGTTGGAGGCCAGGATGGCGTCCGGGCGGGTCACCACCTGGTCGAGCACCTGGAAGATCTCGGTCTTGACCTGCTCGTTCTCCACGACGGCCTCGATGACCAGGTCGCGGTCGGCGAACTCCCCCAGATCGGTGGTGTAGGTGAGCCGGGCCAGCGTGGCGTCCCGCTCCTCCTCGGTGATCTTGCCGCGCTCGGCGGCCTTGGAGAGCGAGTTGTAGAGCCGGGTACGGCCGATCTCCAGGGCCTCGCCCGTGGTCTCGGCGACCTTGACCTCCAGACCGCTGCGGGCGCACACCTCCGCGATGCCCGCGCCCATCTGGCCACAGCCCACCACGCCGACGCGTGCGATGTCATAGAGGTCCGTCACTTCGTGCCTTTCGCTACAACGACTCTTCGGGACCCCACGACGTTACTCCGCGTCGCGGGTGCGCGGGCCCCCGGGGCGGGCAGGATGGGACGCAGGTGACCAGCGAGGGGTGAGGCATGCGCCACATTGACAGCCACCTGGACCGTCGGCTCTTCGTGACGGGCGCCGCCGCGGCGCTGTCCGGGCTGGCCCTGTCCGGGGACGCCGCCGCCGGGACGCGGCACGGCGGGCGCCGCGCCCCGGCGGGCGAGTTCCGCGGCACGTGGCTGGCGACCGTGGCCAACCGGGACTGGCCCTCCCGGCCCGGGCTGTCCGCCGCCGGGCAGCGCGCCGAGCTGCTCGCCCACCTGGACACCGCGGTGGCGCGGCGGCTGAACGCGGTGATCCTCCAGGTCCGGCCGGCCGCCGACGCGCTCTGGCCCTCCCCGTACGAGCCGTGGTCGGCCTGTCTGACCGGCACCCAGGGCCGGGACCCGGGCTGGGACCCGCTGGGCACGGCGGTGGCCGAGGCCCACCGGCGCGGCCTGGAGCTGCACGCCTGGTTCAACCCCTACCGGGTGGCCAACCACACCGACCCGGCCCGGCTCGCCCCGGGGCACCCGGCGCGGGTCCACCCGGACTGGGTGCTCCCGTACGGCGGGAAGCTGTACTACGACCCGGGCCTGCCCGAGGTCCGGCGGTTCGTGCAGGACGCGATGCTCGACGCGGTGCGGCGCTACGCCGTGGACGCGGTGCACTGGGACGACTACTTCTACCCCTACCCGGTGGCCGGGCAGTCCTTCGGCGACGACGCCTCGTACGCGCGCCACGGCGCGGGCTTCCCCGACCGCGACGCCTGGCGGCGCGACAACACCGACCGGCTGGTGCGCGAGACGGCGGACCGGATCAAGCGGCTCAAGCCGCACGTCGCGTTCGGCATCAGCCCCTTCGGGGTGTGGCGCAACGCGGACACCGACCCGCTGGGCTCGGACACCCGGGCGGGCGTCCAGACGTACGACGACCTGCACGCCGACACCCGCACCTGGGTCCGCGAGGGCTGGATCGACTACCTGGTGCCCCAGCTGTACTGGAACACCGGCTTCCCGGCCGCCGACTACGCCACGTTGCTGCCCTGGTGGGACGCGGTCGCCGAGGGCACCGGGGTGGACCTGTACATCGGCGAGGCGCTGTACAAGGCGGGCGACCCGGCCCAGCCGGCCGCCTGGCAGGACCCGGCCGAGCTGTCCCGCCACCTGGCGCTGGCCCGCCGGTACGGGTCGGTGCGCGGGCACGCGTTCTTCTCCGCCAAGGAGGTGGCCGCCGACCGGATCGGGGCGATGGCCCGGGTGGTCGCGGACCACTACCAGCGGCCGGCGCGCCCGCCGCGCGGCTGACTCAGGAGTCCTCGCGGGGCCGGACCACGGTGTCGGGGCCGGGCGACATCAGCGCCTCGCGCCCGTCCTCGAAGCGGACGCGGTACGGGGGCGAGCCGTCGGGCCCCAGTACCTCCACGACCTCGGCCGTGCGGTCCTGCCGGCCGACGATCCTGCCGTGCACCAGCAATGTGTCGCCCACACTCGCTCGCATCGTCAGTGGCCTCCTGCCGCTGTCGCCCGCGCCGGGTAACGGGAGTGTACGGCCGGACCCTCGCCGTACGTCACCCTCATGACCGGCCGTCGTCCCCGCGCCCCTCAGCGCCGCGCCGCGGCCCGCTGGGTGAGCGCGATGCACACCAGCACCCCGCCCGCGGCCAGCGGCGCGGCCGGTGACAGCTCCTCGCCGAGCAGCAGCACCGCCCACACCAGGGTCAGCAGCGGCTGGGCCAGCTGGAGCTGGCTGGCCCGGGCGATGCCGATGGCGGCCATGCCCCGGTACCAGACGTACAGCCCCAGGAAGGTGGAGCCGGCGGCCACCCACACCAGGCCCAGCACCCCGTGCGCGCCCAGCCGCACCGGCTCGTGGGCCAGCGCCACCACGCCGCCCACGGCCATCAGCGGCAGGCACAGCACCAGCGCCCAGCCGACCACCTGCCAGCCCGGCATCACTGCCGCCAGGCGTCCGCCCTCGGTGTAGCCCGCGGCGCACACGAGCAGCGCCCCGAAGAGGTAGAGGTCCCCGGTGGACAGGGCGCCGCCGCTCTCGGTCACCGTGAAGGCGACGACCACCGCCGCCCCGGCCAGCGCGGCGGCCCAGAACAGCCGCGGGGGCCGGTGGCCGGTGCGCAGCGCGCCGAGGGCGGCCGTCGTCAGCGGCAGCAGTCCGACCACCACGGCCGCGTGCGAGGTGGTCGACGAGCGCAGGGCCAGGGTGGTCAGGATCGGGAAGCCGACCACCACGCCGCCCGCCACCACGGCGAGCGGGCCCCAGTGGCGGCGCTCGGGCGGCGGGACCCGGCGGGCCAGCAGGAAGACGCCCGCGATCAGCGCGGCGAGCGTGCTGCGCAGGGCCACCAGGGACCAGGGGCCGAAGCTCTCCAGGCCCCACGCGGTGGACGGGAAGGTCAGCGAGAAGGCGACGACCCCGGCCGCGGCGAGCAGGGTCCCGCCGCGCGTGCCGGTGGCGGGAGCGGTGCCGGGGGCCGTGGCGGGAGCAGGGGCGGTGACGGGGCGCGTGGTCGTACGGGGGCCGGTCGAGGAGGTCCGCGGGCCGGTCACCGCTATCGCGGTCGGGTGAGTAGCGCTATCGTGTGTCCTCATGCAAGAGCGTAGCAGTGTGGCCGAGTTGGCGGATTCCCTGCGCCGGGAACTCGACCGCTACTCACCCGGAGGAAAGCTGCCGTCCAGTCGCGCCCTGGTCGAGCGCTACCGCGTCTCGCCGGTCACCGTCTCCCGCGCCCTGGCCCG
The DNA here is from genome assembly GCF_040296945.1 of Streptomyces sp. NPDC001941. Classification (NCBI taxonomy): domain Bacteria; kingdom Bacillati; phylum Actinomycetota; class Actinomycetes; order Kitasatosporales; family Streptomycetaceae; genus Streptomyces; species Streptomyces sp. NPDC001941. The sequence continues at coordinate 79,979 of NZ_JBEOYE010000024.1, forward strand.
GCTCGCCGCCGAGGGCCTGGTCGTCACCCGGCCCGGCGCCGGGGCCTACCGCGCCGAGCCGCAGGCCAGGACCGTCCCCGCCGGCGACACCTCCTGGCAGGAGGTCAGCCTGAGCGCCGACGGGGCCGCCGAGGTGGTGCCCCGCTCCGTCGACGCCTCCGGGGTCCTCGCCACCCTGTCCGCGCCGCCGCCCGGCGTCGTCGAGTTCAACGGCGGCTACCTGCACCCCTCCCTCCAGCCCGAGCGGGCCCTGGCCGCCGCCCTCGCCCGGGCCGGCCGGCGCCCGGGGGCCTGGGGGCGGCCGCCCACCGACGGACTGCCCGAACTGCGCGAGTGGTTCGCCCGGGAGATCGGCGGCACCGTCACGGCCGCCGACGTCCTGGTCACCTCCGGCGGCCAGTCCGCCCTCGCCGCCGCCCTGCGCGCGCTCGCCCCGCCCGGCGCCCCCGTGCTCGTCGAGTCACCGACCTACCCGGGGATGCTGGCCGTGGCCCGCGCCGCCGGACAGCGGCCCGTGCCGGTCCCGGCCGACGCCGACGGGGTCCGCCCCGACCTGCTCCGGGACGCCTTCCGGGCCAGCGGGGCGCGGCTGCTGGTGTGCCAGCCGCTCTTCCAGAACCCGACCGGGGCGGTCCTGCGCGGGGAGCGGCGCGCCGAGGTGGTCCGGATCGCCCGGGCCGCCGGGGCGTTCGTCGTCGAGGACGACTTCGCGCGCGACCTGGGCCACGAGGACGCGGGCCCGCTGCCCGCGCCGCTGGTCGCCGACGACCCGGACGGGGTGGTGGTGCACGTCCGGTCGCTCACCAAGAGCGCCTCGCCCAGCCTGCGGGTCGGCGCGCTGGCCGCCCGTGGCCCGGTCCTGCAGCGGCTGCGCGCCGTCCAGGTCGTCGACAACTTCTTCGTACCGCGCCCCCTCCAGGAGACCGCCCTCGAACTGGTCGGCTCGCCCGCCTGGAACCGTCACCTGCGTTCCCTGGCCGGGGAGTTGAGGGCGCGGCGCGACACCATGACCACCGCGCTGCGCCAGTGCCTGCCCGAACTGGCCCTGCCCCACGTGCCGTCCGGCGGCTTCCAGCTCTGGGCGCGGCTGCCCGAGGGCGCCCCGGAACCGGCGATGGTCGCCGCCGGGCTGCGGGCGGGCGTCGCCGTGGCCCCCGGCCGCGCCTACTTCAGCGCCGAACCCCCGGCCGGGCACCTGCGGCTGAGCTTCGCGGGGGTGGCCGGCCCCGCGGAGATCACCGAGGGGGTGCGGAGGCTGCGCACGGCGTACGAGGAGGCGCGCGGCTGAGCGAGCCGCCCCGCACGCCACGCCTGGGCCCACCCGCGCCACACCGGACCCCCTGCGCGCCACGCCCGGCCCCCGCAGCCCCACGCGTTGCTCCTGCCACGGCCCCGCGCCGTGGCGCCCGCCACTGACAACGGCCGCCGCTCCTGCGAACCTTCCGCCATGAGCAGCGCGACGAACGCCACCGCCCCCTTCGAGACCGCCTTCGGCGGCTTCGACATCTCCACCGACCCGGCCAGGCTGGACGCCGCCCGCGTCCACGCCTGGCTCTCCACCGACGCCTACTGGGCGCTCGGGCGCAGCCGCGAGACCCAGGACCGGGCGATCGCGGGCTCCGTCAACTACGGCGCGTACGAACGGAGTTCGGGCGAGCTCAGGGCGTACGCCCGGGTCGTCACCGACCTCACCACCTTCGCCTGGCTCTGCGACGTCTACGTGGACCGCCCGGCCCGCGGCCACGGCCTGGGCACCGCCCTCGTCGAGGCGGTCCGCGACCACCTCACCCCGCTCGGGCTCCGCCGCGTCCTGCTCGCCACCAACGACGCCCAGGCGGTGTACGCGAAGGTCGGTTTCGAGCCGCTGGAGTTCCCCGAGCGGTGGATGGCCCTCGGCTTGCGGTGACCCGCTCCGGCCGCGCTCCCGCACGGCTCGTGCGTCCCTGCGGCCCCACCTCTTGACCGGCGTCCGTCCCGGCCGCACCATCCGGCCATGGGTCTCGTGGTCACGCTCGTCGCCGCCGCGCGCAGCGCCCCCCTGCTGGGCGAGCGCTTCGGCGAGGACCGGCCGCTCGACCGGACCGGCTGGGACGAGGTGCGGCTCGCCGCGCCCGCGCTGATCCCGCTGGGCGCGGCCGAGTTGCGCTACTGCTCGCCGACGCCCCGCAGCCGGGCCACCGGCCAGGCGCTCGGCTTCGCCCCGCTCGCCCAGCCCGCCCTGCGCGACTGCGACATGGGCCGCTGGCACGGGCTCACCCTCGCCGAGGTGGCGGCCGGCGACCCGGCGGCCGTCGACGCCTGGCTGGCCGACCCGCGGGCCGCCCCGCACGGCGGCGAGTCGCTGCTCGCCTTCATCGGCAGGGTCGGCGGCTGGCTCGACACCCGGCCCGCGCGGGACGGCGAGATCGTGGCGGTCGCCGAACCGGCCGTGGTGCGCGCCGCCCTGGTGTACGCGCTCCAGGCACCGCCGCCCACCTACTGGAGCGTGGAGGTGCGCCCGCTGTCCACGCTCACCCTCACCGGTGGCCCCGGCCAGTGGCACCTGCGGCTGCGCTGACCGGGGCCACCGGTCGCCGGGCGCCGGGCCGCCCGGCGACCGGCTAGCCTGGGGGCACGATGAACCGTCTGACCACGCCATGGGGCGAGTGCGAGCTCACCCGCTTCCCCGAGGACCCGCGCGACCAGCTCCGGGCGTGGGACGCCGCCGACGAGTACCTGCTGAACCACCTGGCCGGGCTCGACCCGTCCGGGACCGTCGCCGTGGTCGGCGACCGCTGGGGCGCCCTGGTCACCTCGCTGGCCGCGCTCGCCCCCGTCCAGATCTCCGACTCGTACCTGGGCCAGCGGGCCACCCGGGCCAACCTGGCGCGGGCCGGGGCCACCGGCGTGACCCTGCTGACCACCCGGGACACCCCGCCGGAGCGCGTCGACGTGCTGCTCGTACGGGTGCCCAAGAGCCTGGCGCTCCTGGAGGACCAGCTGCACCGGCTCGCCCCCGCGCTGCACGCGGACACGCTGGTGATCGGCACCGGCATGGTCAAGGAGGTGCACACCTCCACCCTGCGGCTCTTCGAGCGGATCGTGGGTCCCACCCGCACCTCGCTCGCGGTGAAGAAGGCACGGCTGATCTTCGCCACGCCGGACCCGGCGCTCACCCCGGGCCCGAGCCCCTGGCCGTACGCCTACGACCTCCCCGCCGACGCCCCCGCGCCGGTCGCCGGGCTCACCGTCACCAACCACGCGGGCGTCTTCTGCGCCGACCGGCTCGACATCGGCACCCGCTTCCTCCTGGGCCACCTGCCGGGCCCCGGCGCCCCGGGCCGCCGGATCGCGGACCTCGGCTGCGGCAACGGCGTGGTCGGCCTGGCCGCCGCGCTCACCGACCCGGGCGCGGAGCTGCTGTTCGTGGACGAGTCCCACCAGGCGGTGGCCTCCGCCGAGGCGACCTTCCTGGCGAACGCGCCGCGGGGCGCGAAGGCGGAGTTCCGCATCGGCGACGGGCTCGCCGACGAGCCGCCCGGCTCGCTGGACGTGGTGCTCAACAACCCGCCGTTCCACAGCCACCAGGCGACCACGGACGCGACCGCCCGCCGGATGTTCACCGACGCCCGCCGCGCGCTGCGCCCGGGCGGGGAGCTGTGGGTGGTGGGCAACCGGCACCTGGGCCACCACGGCACCCTGCGCCGGCTGTTCGGCAACTGCCGCCTGGTCGCGAGCGACCCGAAGTTCGTGGTCCTGAAGGCCGTCAAGCGCTAGGGCTCTTCGTCCCGGTCATGCCGTCGGCACCGGGAAGTCCACCCCGAAGTGCTTGAGCTTCTCGTCCTCCCGCTCCAGCGCCATCCCGGCCGCGCCCATCACCCGGTGCGAGGCCACGTTCTCCTGGTCGGCGTCGCCGATCACCCGCCGCACCCCGCTCGCCCGGGCGAAGTCCAGCAGGGCGCGCAGCGCCTCGGAGGCGTACCCCCGGCCGCGGGCGGAGGGGACCAGGCCGTAGCCGATGGTGACCTGCCCGTCCGCGTCGGCCGGGCCGTGGAAGCCGACGCCGCCCAGCACGGTGCCGCCCTCGCGCAGCCGGATCACATAAGGACCGTACGGCTGGGTCTCGCCGAGCTCGGCGCGCCTGCCCAGGTAGTGCCGGGCGGCCACCAGGTCGCCGGGCTCGGGGTAGTCGGGGGCCCAGTCGTCCCCCCGGCACTCCCCGGCCAGCAGGAGCTCGGCCTCCTCGGCGGAGAGCGGGTGGAGTACGAGACGTGCGGTCACGAGATCGTTCATGCTGTTGGGGTACCACGCGCCGGCCGCCCGGGTCAGCTCCTTTTCCGCCGGTGAGCGACCCCCACCCCTTTGCATAAAAGTGCAGCGCTGCGTATAGTCATGCCATCAAAGAGGAGGCTTCGATGGTGGTACGCGCAGCGGTGGCGGGGGCGAGCGGATACGCGGGCGGGGAACTGCTGCGGCTGCTCCTGGCGCACCCCGGGGTCGAGATCGGCGCCCTGACCGGCAACTCCAACGCCGGGCAGCCGCTCGGCGCGCTCCAGCCGCACCTGGCGCCGCTGGCCGACCGGGTCCTGGAGCCGACCACCGCCGAGGTCCTCGCCGGGCACGACGTGGTGTTCCTCGCCCTGCCGCACGGGCAGTCCGCCGCGGTCGCCGAGCAGCTCGGCCCGGACGTCCTCGTCGTCGACATGGGCGCCGACTTCCGGCTGGCGGACGCGGCGGACTGGGAGCGCTTCTACGGCTCCGCGCACGCCGGTACCTGGCCCTACGGGCTGCCCGAACTGCCGGGTGCCCGCGCCGCGCTGGAGGGGTCCAAGCGCGTCGCGGTGCCCGGTTGCTACCCGACCGCCGTGTCGCTGGCGCTCTTCCCCGCGTACGCCCACGGGCTCGTCGAGCCCGAGGCCGTCGTCGTCGCCGCGTCCGGCACCTCCGGCGCGGGCAAGGCGGCCAAGCCGCACCTGCTGGGCTCCGAGGTGATGGGCTCCATGAGCCCGTACGGCGTCGGCGGCGGCCACCGGCACACCCCCGAGATGATCCAGAACCTCGGCGCCGTCGCGGGCGAGCCGGTCACCGTCTCCTTCACACCGACCCTGGCCCCGATGCCCCGCGGCATCCTCGCCACCTGCTCGGCGAAGGCGAAGCCGGGCGTGGACGCGGCCGCGGTGCGCGCCGCGTACGAGAAGGCCTACGCCGACGAGCCGTTCGTCCGGCTGCTGCCCGAGGGCCAGTGGCCCGCCACCGCCTCGGTGTACGGCTCCAACGCCGTCCAGGTCCAGGTCGTCCTCGACCCGGCCGCCGGGCGCGTGATCGCGATCAGCGCCATCGACAACCTCACCAAGGGCACCGCGGGCGGCGCGGTGCAGAGCATGAACATCGCCCTCGGACTCCCCGAGAGCACGGGACTTTCTACGATCGGAGTGGCGCCGTGACGGTGACGGCAGCGAAGGGGTTCACGGCGGCGGGCATCGCGGCCGGGATCAAGGAGAGCGGCAACCCGGACCTGGCCCTCGTGGTCAACACCGGCCCGCGCCGCGCCGCCGCGGGCGTCTTCACCTCCAACCGCGTCAAGGCCGCCCCGGTCCTCTGGTCCCAGCAGGTCCTCAGGACCGGCGAGGTGACCGCGGTCGTCCTCAACTCGGGCGGCGCCAACGCCTGTACGGGCCCGCAGGGCTTCCAGGACACCCACGCCACCGCCGAGAAGGCGGCCGAGGTCCTGGGCATCGGCGCGGGCGAGGTCGCGGTCGCCTCCACCGGCCTGATCGGCGTGACGCTCCCCATGGACAAACTGCTGCCCGGCGTGGAGAGCGCCGCCGCCGCGCTGTCCGAGCACGGCGGCGAGAAGGCCGCCATCGCCATCAAGACCACCGACACCGTGCACAAGACGGCCGTCGCCTCCCGGGACGGCTGGACGGTCGGCGGGATGGCCAAGGGCGCGGGCATGCTCGCCCCCGGCCTGGCCACCATGCTCGTGGTCCTCACCACCGACGCCGACGTGCCGGCCGAGCGGCTCGACGCGGCCCTGCGCCACGCCACCCGGCTCACCTTCGACCGGGTCGACTCCGACGGCTGCATGTCCACCAACGACACCGTGCTGCTGCTGGCCTCCGGCGCGTCCGGTGCCGCCCCGGAGCAGGACGCGTTCGCCGACGCGGTGCGCGAGGTCTGCGAGGACCTGGCCCGCCAGCTGATCGGCGACGCCGAGGGCGCCAGCAAGGACATCCGCATCGAGGTGGTCAACGCCGCGACCGAGGACGACGCCGTCGAGGTGGGCCGCTCCATCGCCCGCAACAACCTCCTCAAGTGCGCCATCCACGGCGAGGACCCCAACTGGGGCCGGGTGCTCTCCGCCATCGGCACCACCTCCGCCGCCTTCGAGCCCGACAGCCTCAACGTCGCCATCAACGGCGTCTGGGTGTGCAAGAACGGCTCGGTCGGCGAGGACCGCGACCTGGTCGACATGCGCTTCCGCGAGGTCGTCATCACCGCCGACCTGGCCGTGGGCGGCGAGTCCGCCGTCATCTGGGCCAACGACCTGACCGCCGACTACGTCCACGAGAACAGCGCGTACTCCTCATGACCACGACACCCACCCGCCGGCACACCGCCCTGGCCAAGGCGCACACCCTCGTCGAGGCGCTGCCCTGGATCACCCGCCACCACGGCCGCACCGTCGTCATCAAGTTCGGCGGCAACGCCATGGTCGACGACGAGCTGAAGGCCGCCTTCGCCCAGGACGTCGTCTTCCTGCGGCACGCCGGGCTGCACCCCGTCGTCGTGCACGGCGGCGGCCCGCAGATCAACGCCGCGCTCGACCGGCACGGCCTGGTCAGCGAGTTCCGCGCGGGCCTGCGGGTCACCACGCCCGAGGCCATGGACGTCGTACGGATGGTGCTGGCCGGCCAGGTCCAGCGCGAGCTGGTCGGCCTGCTCAACCAGCACGGCCCGCTCGCCGTCGGGCTCACCGGCGAGGACGCCCACCTGATGACCGCGACCAAGCACCGCCCGCGCATCGAGGGCGAGCTCGTCGACATCGGCCGGGTCGGCGAGATCACCGGCATCGACACCGGCGTCATCCAGGCCCTGCTCGCCGACGGCCGCATCCCGGTCGTCTCCTCGATCGCCCGCTCCCAGGACGACGGACATGTCTACAACGTCAATGCTGATACGGCGGCTGCGGCACTCGCTGCGGCGCTGGGTGCCGAAACGCTGATGGTCCTCACGGACGTCGAGGGCCTCTACGAGGACTGGCCCCGCAGTGAGGAGGTCATCAGCCGCCTCACCGCCACCGAGCTGGAGAAGCTGCTGCCCGACCTCTCCAGCGGCATGGTCCCCAAGATGCGGGGCTGCCTGCACGCCGTGCGCAACGGCGTCAGCACCGCCCGCGTGATCGACGGGCGGGTCCAGCACTCGATCCTGCTGGAGATCTTCACCGACGAGGGCATCGGCACGATGGTCGTGCCCGACGACGCACGAGGGGGGACGGGCTCATGAGCGACAACGCCGCACTGACCCGGCGCTGGCAGGACGCCCTGATGGACAACTACGGCACGCCCCGGCTGCCGCTGGTGCGCGGCGAGGGCGCCCGGGTGTGGGACGCCGACGGCACCGAGTACCTCGACTTCGTCGGCGGCATCGCGGTCAACGCGCTCGGCCACGCCCACCCGGCCGTCGTCGAGGCCGTGTCGCGGCAGATCGGCGCGCTCGGCCACGTCTCCAACCTGTTCGTCGCCGAGCCGCCCGTGGCGCTCGCCGAGCGGCTGCTGCTGCTCGCCGGCCGCCAGGGCCGGGTGTTCTTCTGCAACTCCGGCGCCGAGGCCAACGAGGCCGCGTTCAAGATCGGCCGGCTGACCGGGCGCACCCACATGGTCGCGACCCGGGGCGGCTTCCACGGCCGCACCATGGGGGCCCTGGCGCTCACCGGGCAGCCCGGCAAGCAGGAGCCGTTCCTGCCGCTGCCCGGCGACGTCACCCACGTGCCGTACGGGGACGCGGAGGCGCTGCGCGCCGCGGTCACCGAGGACACCGCCCTGGTGGTCATCGAGCCGGTGCAGGGCGAGAACGGCGTCGTGGTGCCCCCGGCCGGCTATCTGCGGGCCGCCCGCGAGATCACCCGGGCCACCGGGACGCTGCTGGTCCTTGACGAGGTGCAGACCGGCATCGGGCGCACCGGCCACTGGTTCGCGTACCAGGCGGACGAGGGGATCGACCCCGACGTGGTCACCCTCGCCAAGGGCATCGGCGGCGGCCTCCCGCTGGGCGCCACGCTCGCCTTCGGGCCGGCGGCCGAGCTGCTGCGGCCCGGCCACCACGGCACCACCTTCGGCGGCAACCCGGTCGCCTGCGCCGCCGGGCTCGCCGTCCTCGACACGCTCGGGGCCGACGGGGCGCTGGACGAGGTGAAGCGGCTCGGCGAGCGGCTCAGGAACGGGGTCGAGGCGCTGGGACACCCGCTGGTCTCCCACGTCCGTGGCGAGGGCCTGCTGCTGGGTATCGTGCTCACCGAGCCCCTCGCGCCCCAGGTGCAGCAGGCGGCTCAGGACGCCGGTCTCCTGGTGAACGCGCCCGCCCCCGATGTCGTACGGCTCATGCCGCCCCTGATCATCGGGGACCATGAGGTGGACGCCTTCCTCGAGGCGCTGCCCGGTGTCCTGCAAGGACACGGGGAAGGACGATCCGGAGAATGAGACGACGATGACCGAGGCGCAGGACACCGAGCACGGCGGGCCGTCCGTGCCGCAGACGCGTACGGCACGCCACCGCCGGATCGTGGACATCCTGAACCGGCAGCCGGTGCGCTCGCAGAGCCAGCTGGCCAAGCTCCTCGCGGACGACGGGCTGAGCGTCACCCAGGCGACGCTCTCCCGCGACCTCGACGAGCTCGGCGCGGTGAAGATCCGCAACACCGGCGGCGAGCTGATCTACGCGGTGCCCAGCGAGGGCGGCTTCCGCACCCCGCAGGCACCGCTGGGGGAGTCGGCCAAGGAGGAGCGCATGCGGCGCCTCTCCGGGGAGCTGCTGATCTCCGCCGAGGCCTCGGCCAACCTGGTGGTCCTGCGCACCCCGCCGGGTGCCGCGCAGTTCCTCGCCTCGGCCATCGACCAGGCCGAGCTGCACGCGATCCTGGGCACCATCGCGGGCGACGACACGCTGCTGCTGATCTCCCGCTCCCCGGACGGCGGCCAGGCCCTGGCCGACCACCTGCTCCGGCTCGCGCAGAACGACCGCTAGGTCCCACCAGGTCCCACGCGTACGCACACGGCCGTCCCTCCTTCCCGGAGGGGCGGCCGTACGCGTGTCAGTAGCGGGTGATCGCCGTCGCGCCGCCCGTCGTGCCGATCGCGAGGTGCGCCAGGTGGGCCGGGTCCACCCAGGCCAGGATCCTGGCCATCGCGGCGGCGGGCACCGACACGCAGCCGGCCGTCGCGCCGCTGCCGTTGACGTGCAGGAAGATCCCGGCGCCCCGGCCGCGTACCGGCTTGCCGTAGTTGAAGCCGATCACCAGTGCCTGCGCGTACTGCGTCGGGTAGGCCGCGAGCCGCTCGGACTCGCCGGCCCGGCAGTCCTTCGGCAGCCCCTCGACCCAGCGGTTGTACGAGCGCGAGGGGTTGTCCTGGCACCACCAGGAGCGGGGCGTGACCTTGCGGTACGGGTAGCGGGCGCCGGCCGGGGCGGCCTTGGTGCCGAAGGCGAACGGCAGCGCGTACAGCCCGGTCGGCGTGGTGGAGGTGTTCTGCTTCCTGCTCTCCCCGGCCACCAGGCCCTTCGCCCCGAACCGGGCGGGGGAGGAGCCGATCTGGACCCAGCGCCCCGCGCGCTTCTCCCACCAGCGCACGGTGCCGGTGGTGGCGGCCGTGGTCGCCGCCTCGGCGGTGATCAGCTGGGTGCCGCCGCCGGTGTTCGCCATCCGCTCCGGCAGCGGCCGGGTGTCGGCGGTCGCGGTGGCGGGTGCTGCCGTCAGGGCGAGGGAGAGGGCGAGGGCGAGGAGGCTCCCGCGTACGAGTCGCATGCTCGGGACCGTAGACCCCCGGGGCCCGTGCCGCCCGGGAAATGCGCCGAACGGCCGCCGGTGCGGGGCCGGGTCTCCGGCGGGGCGCCCTGCATGAATATGGGGCCGATTGACAATCCATGCAGAGGTCTGCATAGTTATACCCATCACCGAATGCACCGTAAGGAGAAACCAGTGACCGAGCGCGTCGTACTCGCCTACTCGGGCGGTCTGGACACCTCCGTCGCCATCGGCTGGATCGCCGAGGAGACGGGCGCCGAGGTCATCGCCGTTGCCGTGGACGTCGGCCAGGGTGGCGAGGACCTGGACGTCATCCGCAAGCGCGCGCTCGCCTGCGGTGCCGTCGAGGCCGAGGTCGCGGACGCCAAGGACGAGTTCGCCGAGGAGTACTGCCTCCCGGCGATCAAGGCCAACGCCCTCTACATGGACCGCTACCCGCTGGTCTCCGCCCTCTCCCGGCCCGCCATCGTCAAGCACCTGGTGGCCGCCGCCAAGAAGCACGACGCCTCCATCGTCGCCCACGGCTGCACCGGCAAGGGCAACGACCAGGTGCGCTTCGAGGCCGGCATCCAGGCCCTCGGCCCGGACCTGAAGTGCATCGCCCCGGTCCGCGACTACGCGATGACCCGGGACAAGGCCATCGCGTTCGCCGAGAAGGCCGAGCTGCCGATCGCCACCTCCAAGAAGTCCCCGTACTCCATCGACCAGAACGTCTTCGGCCGGGCCATCGAGACCGGCTTCCTGGAGGACATCTGGAACGCGCCGATCGAGGACATCTACGAGTACACCCAGAACCCGGCGCTCGCCCGCGAGGCCGACGAGGTCGTCATCTCCTTCAAGGAGGGCGTCCCGGTCGCCATCGACGGCAAGCCCGTCACCGTCCTGCAGGCCATCCAGCAGCTCAACGAGCGCGCCGGGGCCCAGGGCGTCGGCCGGATCGACATGGTCGAGGACCGCCTGGTCGGCATCAAGTCCCGCGAGGTGTACGAGGCCCCGGGCGCCATCGCCCTGATCACCGCCCACCAGGAGCTGGAGAACGTCACCGTCGAGCGCGAACTGGCCCGCTACAAGCGGCAGGTCGAGCAGCGCTGGGGCGAGATGGTCTACGACGGCCTGTGGTTCTCCCCGCTCAAGCGCGCCCTGGACGGCTTCATCAACGAGGCCAACCAGCACGTCACCGGCGACATCCGGATGACCCTGCACGGCGGTCGCGCCGTCGTCACCGGCCGCCGCTCCGAGCAGGCGCTGTACGACTTCAACCTCGCCACCTACGACACCGGCGACACCTTCGACCAGTCGAAGGCACAGGGCTTCATCGACATCTTCGCGCTCTCCGCGAAGATCGCCGCCAAGCGTGACCTGGCCTGATCCCGACTCGTTCGACAGCCGCCTCCCCGTACCTCCGCGGCGGGGAGGCGGTGGCACATCCGGAGACTTCCCAAGGAGCCAGGCAAGTGAGCAGCAACAACGGTGACGTCCGCCTCTGGGGCGGCAGGTTCGCCGACGGGCCCGCCGAGGCCCTGGCGAAGCTGTCGGCGTCGGTGCACTTCGACTGGCGCCTGGCGCCGTACGACATCGCCGGGTCCCGCGCCCACGCCCGTGTGCTGCACACCGCGGGCCTGCTCACCGCGGATGAGCTGACCCGGATGCTGGCCGGGCTCGACCAGCTGGAGGCGGACGTCGCGGACGGCTCCTTCACCGGCACCATCGCCGACGAGGACGTCCACACCGCCCTGGAGCGCGGTCTCCTGGAGCGGCTCGGCGCCGACCTCGGCGGCAAGCTGCGGGCCGGCCGCTCGCGCAACGACCAGGTCGCCACCCTGTTCCGGATGTACCTGCGCGACCACGCCCGGATCATCGGCGGCCTGATCGCCGAGCTCCAGGACGCGCTGGTGGGCCTGGCCCAGGCGCACCCGGACGTCGCGATGCCGGGCCGCACCCACCTCCAGCACGCCCAGCCGGTGCTCTTCGCCCACCACGTGCTCGCCCATGTGCAGTCGCTGTCCAGGGACGCCGAGCGGCTGCGCCAGTGGGACACCCGCACGGCCGTCTCGCCGTACGGCTCCGGAGCGCTCGCCGGGTCCTCGCTGGGCCTCGACCCGGTGGCGGTCGCCCGGGACCTGGGCTTCGAGCGGGGCAGCGCGGGCAACTCCATCGACGGCACCGCCTCGCGGGACTTCGTCGCCGAGTTCGCCTTCATCACCGCGATGATCGGCGTCAACCTCTCCCGGATCGCCGAGGAGGTCATCCTCTGGAACACGAAGGAGTTCTCCTTCGTGACCCTGCACGACGCCTTCTCGACCGGCTCGTCGATCATGCCGCAGAAGAAGAACCCGGACATCGCCGAGCTGGCCCGGGGCAAGTCCGGCCGCCTGATCGGCAACCTGACGGGCCTGATGGCGACGCTCAAGGCCCTCCCGCTCGCGTACAACCGCGACCTGCAGGAGGACAAGGAGCCGGTCTTCGACTCCTGCGACCAGCTGGAGGTGCTGCTGCCGGCCTTCACCGGGATGATGGCCACCCTCACGGTCCACCGCGAGCGCATGGAGGAGCTGGCCCCGGCGGGCTTCTCGCTGGCCACCGACATCGCCGAGTGGCTGGTCAAGCAGGGCGTGCCGTTCCGGGTGGCGCACGAGGTCGCGGGCGAGTGCGTGAAGGTCGCCGAGGCGGAGGGCAAGGAGCTGGACGGGCTGACCGACGAGCAGTTCGCCAAGATCTCCGAGCACCTCACCCCGGAGGTGCGCACGGTGCTCAACGTCCCGGGCGCGCTGGCCTCCCGCGACGGCCGGGGCGGCACCGCCCCCTCGGCGGTCGCGGTCCAGCTCACCGAGCTGAAGGCGGACCTGGTGATCCAGCACGCCTGGGCCCGGGCCAAGCAGAAGTAGTTCCCGCACGTGGGGGCCCGGCGGACACCGTCCACCGGGCCCCCACGCGTGTCCGCGCCCGCCCGCTCAGTCCACCCACTCGGCCAGCCGGTCGAAGTCGACCCGGGTGAGCCCGATGCGCGGGTCGATCGTCATCATCAGCGCGTCCGCGGGGTGGTGGCGCTCGACCCACTCGTGGTCGTACGGGGTGAGGTCGTCGTCGACCCAGGCGAACGGCCGGTCCCCCGCGTACTCCAGGACGTACTGCGTCTTCCAGAAGGTGCCCGCCGGGGCCCGCCCGTGCATCACGGGCCAGTCGACGTACGGCAGTTCGGGCAGGCCCAGGTGCGGGCCTATCCACTCGTTGGCCTCCTCCTTCCAGGTGGTGGCCCACACCAGCTCGTAGCGGTCGGTCAGGGCGAGCAGCTCGGCGCCGTGGGCGGGGTTGAGCCAGACCCGCAGCGGCTTGGCGCCGGTCCAGCCGGTGGGGGACATCCGGTGGGTGGTGTAGCCCTCGGGTCTGCGTTCCTTCTGGGCGGCGTACGGGTTCAGCGGCCCGTCGACGTCGATCAGCAGCAGCGGCTTCATGGGCTCCATGATCACTTCTCCTTCACGGTGAGGCGTGGAAATATCGAATGAGACATTGATGTCTCATCTGGGGTATGGTCGTCTCATGACAGTCGACCGCGAACAGGTTCTGCACACCGCCGCAGCCCTCCTCACCCGCAAGGCGACCGCCACCATGGACGAGGTGGCGCGGGCCGCCGGGATCGGGCGGGCCACGCTGCACAGGCACTTCGCCGGGCGCGACGCGCTCATCCGGGCCCTGGAGGAACTGGGGCTGCGCACCTTCGAGGAGGCCGTCGACGCGGCCCGCCTCGACGAGGACGGCGCCGAGGACGCGCTGCGCCGGCTGGTCGCCGGGGTCGAGCCCGCGGCGGGCCTGCTGGCCTTCCTGGTGACCGAGAACCAGCTGTTCGAGGGCGAGGGGCAGAACGAGGGCTGGGCCAGGCTCGACGCCCGGGTCTCCGCCCTGTTCCGGCGCGGTCAGGAGAGCGGCGAGTTCCGCATCGACCTCACGCCGTCCTGGCTCACCGACGCCCTGTACGGGCTCGTGAGCTCGGCGTCCTGGTGCGTGCAGGACGGGCGGATGGCCGCCAAGGACTTCCAGTACATGATCGTCGAGCTGCTGCTCGGCGGAGCCCGGAGGAGGGCGGAGTGACCAGCACCGGATCCCTGACGAAGAACGAGGACGCCGTCAAGAGCCCCGGCCGCTGGCTGGCGCTCGCCGTGCTGGCGCTCGCCGTCCTGCTCGTCGCCGTCGACGCCACCGTACTCGGCCTCGCCACCCCCTTCCTCAGCGAGGACCTCAAGCCGTCCGGCACCCAGCTGCTGTGGATCGGCGACGTCTACTCCTTCGTGATCGCCGGCCTGCTGGTCTCCATGGGTAGCCTCGGCGACCGCATCGGCCGCAAGAAGCTGCTGCTCACCGGCGCCGTCGCGTTCGGCGCGGTCTCCCTGCTCAACGCGTACGCCACCACGCCGGAGATGATGATCGCCGCGCGCGCCCTGCTCGGCGTCGCCGGCGCGACCCTGATGCCCTCCACCCTGGCGCTGATCCGCAACCTCTTCCACGACCCGCGCGAGCGCAGCCTCGCCATCGGCGTCTGGGGCGCCATGGCCTCGGCGGGCGCGGCGGTCGGCCCCGTGGTCGGCGGCTTCCTGCTGGAGCACTTCTGGTGGGGCTCGGTCTTCCTGATCAACCTGCCCGTGATGGCGGTCCTGGTGCTCGTCGGCGTCAAGCTGATCCCCGAGTCCAAGAACCCCGCCCCGGGCCCCTGGGACCTGGCCAGCGTCGCGCTCTCGCTGATCGGCATGATCGCCGTGGTGTACGCGGTCAAGGAGGCCGCCGCCAAGGGCTTCGGCGCCGACGTGGCGCTCTCCGCGGTGGTCGGCGTGGCCGCGCTCACCTGGTTCGTACGCCGTCAGCTCAGGCTCCCCGCGCCGCTGCTCGACATGCGGCTGTTCCGCAACCGCGGCTTCTCCGCGGCCGTCCTCGCCGACCTGCTGACCATCCTCGGCCTGGCCGGACTGGTCTTCTTCCTGTCCCAGTACTTCCAACTGGTCCAGGGCAGGCAGCCGTTCGAGGCCGGACTCGCCGAACTCCCCGCCGCCATCGGCGCGGTGACGGCCGGTCTGGTGGCCGGCACCGCCGCCCGCCGGTTCTCGGTGCGCGCCGTCGTCTCCGCCGGACTCGCCGCCATCGGGCTGGCCCTGGCCGCCCTGACCACCATCGGCCAGAGCACCGGCTACCCGCTGCTCGGCGCCGCGCTCCTGGTGGTCGGCGTCGGTGCGGGCTTCGCCTTCACCGTGACCGCCGACGTGATCCTGTCCAGCGTGCCCAAGGAGCAGGCGGGCGCCGCGTCCGCGGTGTCCGAGACGGCGTACGAACTGGGCGCGGCCCTCGGCATCGCGCTCCTCGGCTCCATCGTGACCGGCGTCTACCAGGGCTTCAACGCCCCCGACGGCATCCCGGCGGCCGCCTCGGCGGCGGCGCACGACTCGCTGGGCGGCGCCGTCGAGGCCGCCGCCACGCTCCCGGCGGCCCAGGCCGGACCGCTGCTCTCGGCGGCCCAGCAGTCCTTCGTGGACGGGCTGAACGTCGCGGCGGGCGCGGGCGCGGTGGTGCTGCTCGCCACCGCGGTGGCGGCCTGGTTCCTGCTCAAGGGCCAGAAGCTGGCCGACGGCGTCGCGCACTGATCCCGCCACGGGCGTGCGAACGGGCCGGGCCCGCACAGCAACCGCTGTGCGGGCCCGGCCCGTTCACGTCCGACGCCGCGTCAGGCGGCCTTGGCCTTCGTGGCGTACATGTCCACGTACTCCTGGCCGGAGAGCCGCATCACCTCGGCCATCACCGAGTCCGTCACCGCCCGCAGCACGTAGCGGTCGCGGTCCATGCCGTCGTAGCGGGAGAACTCCATCGGCTCGCCGAAGCGCACGGTCACCCGGCCGGGCCGCGGCAGGCCGTTGCCGCCCGGCTGGAGCTTGTCCGTGCCGATCATCGCGAAGGGCACCACCGGGGCGCCGGTCATCAGCGTCAGCCGGGCGATGCCGGTACGGCCCCGGTACAGCCGCCCGTCGGGGGAGCGGGTGCCCTCCGGGTAGATGCCGAAGACCTTGCCCTCCTCCAGGATCCGGCGGCCCGTCATCAGCGCCGCCACACCGCCGTTGGCGCCGTCGCGGTCCACCGGGATCATGCCGACGCCGGTGAAGAACCAGGCCATCAGCCGGCCCTTGAAGCCCTTGCCCGTGACGTACTCGTCCTTGCCGATGAAGCAGACCTGGCGGTCGCAGACGATCGGCAGCACGATCGAGTCGATGAAGGTGAGGTGGTTGCCGGCCAGGATCACCGGTCCCGTCCCGGGAATGTTCTCGGCGCCTTCCACGCGGGGGCGGAACATCAGGCGCATGATCGGGCCGAGCACTGCCTTGATGAGCGCGAAGCGGGACAACGGGTCCTCCGGTGTCGTGGGCGGTCGTCGCGGGACAACGGCCGACGGGGTCCATGCGGTTTTCGATGCGGTTCTTCCTGCGGTTCTACGCAGGTGAGGACGATACTCGCGGCCCGGTGCTGATCGCACATCGGGTTCACGGAGTGGATACGCAGTGTTGACGTGCGTTAGCGCCGTGTTCCTCCGGGGTCTGCCCCGCCGAAGGCGTACGCCCCTAGCATCGGCTCGCTTTCGTCCACAGGTACGGCACACACAGGTACGGCACACCACCACCGGGTGGACCACCACCCGGCGGCCCGCCACGACCCCGGTAGGGAGACTCCATGACTCAGGGTGCGCGCTCAGGCCCCGGAAGGCGAATCGTGCTCGGCGCCACGGTGCTCGGCACGGCGGCCCTCGGCACCGGCACCGCCGCGGCGGCCCCGGCCCCGGCGGCCCGCTCGGAACGGCGCCACGGGGGCCACGGCGGCTACCGCGACCTGCCGGTCCCGACCGTCATCGCCCACCGGGGCACCAGCGGCTACCGCCCCGAGCACACCCTCGGCTCCTACCAGCTGGCCCTGGACATGGGCGCCGACGTCATCGAGCAGGACCTCGTCCCCACCAAGGACGGGCACCTGGTCTGCCGGCACGAGAACGACATCACCGGCACCACCGACGTCGCCGACCACGCCGAGTTCAGCGGGCGCAGGACGACCAAGACCGTCGACGGCGTCGCGATCACCGGCTGGTTCACCGAGGACTTCACGCTCGCCGAGCTGAAGCGGCTGCGGGCCAAGGAGCGCATCCCCTCGGTGCGCCAGCGCAACACCCTGTACGACGGGCGCTGGGCCGTGCCCACCTTCGAGGAGGTGCTGCGCTGGGCCGAGAAGGAGGGCCGCCGCCGCGGCCGCCCGGTCTGGCTGCACGTCGAGACCAAGCACCCCAGCTACTTCCGCGGGCTCGGCCTGGCCCTGGAGGAGCCGCTGGCCAAGCTGCTGCGCCGGTACGGCAGGCACCGCGCCGACTCCCCGGTCTTCCTGCAGTCCTTCGAGCCGGGCAGCATCCAGCGGCTCGCCCGGCTGGTCTCCTCGCCGCGCGTGGTGCTGCTGGGCGCGGCCGGCACCCGCCCCTGGGACTTCGTCGAGTCCGGCGACCCGCGCACGGTCGCGGACCTGATCAGGCCCGAGGGCCTGAAGTGGATCGCGTCCTACGCCCAGGGCATCGGGCCCACCCTGGACCTGGTCATCCCCAGGGACGCGGCCGGGCGGCTGACCGAGCCGACCACCCTGGTGCGGGACGCGCACGCCAGGGGCCTGGTCCTGCACCCGTACACGATGCGCAACGAGAACGCCTTCCTGCCCGCCGAGTTCCGCAGGGGCACCGACCCCAACGCCTACGGCGACGCCTTCGGCGCGTTCGCGGCCTACTTCGCCACCGGCATCGACGGCATCTTCTCCGACAACACCGACACGGCCCTGCTCGCCCGGGCCGACCACGTCAACCGCTGAGCCCGGCCGTCCCCCGGCCGGGTGAGCTCCCCGCCCGGCCGAAACCGGGGCGGCCGCCCGCCGCGTCCGCCCCGGTATGACACACCGGAACCCGCGCGTCCCCGCCCGCGTCGTCGCCGACCTCGGCCCGCTGCTCTCCGCCGAGGCGGGGGCCGAGGCGCCCGCCGGGGTCGACGCCCGCGACCTCGAACAGGCCGTCTGGGTGCGGCTGTTGGAGCAGGTGGCCGAGCGGGGCGCGCCCGAGCGGCCGGCCGACTGGCTGCGCCGGGCGGTCCGCGAGGAGGCCGTCCTCGCCCGCCGGGCCGCGGTGCGCGGGCTGCCGTACCGCGAGGGGCCCGCGGAGTCCGGTGCCACCCCCGAGAGCGCCGCCCTGCGCGCCGAGCGCCGCCGCGTCCTGCGGGACGCCGTGGCGCGCACGCCGGGGAACTGTCCCCGGCTGCTGACTGCGATGTTGTCGTCCGAGGACCTCACCTACCGGGAAATCGCAGGGGAGTTGGGTATCTCACAGGGCAGTCTGGGACCGATGCGTTCCCGTTGCCTGGGATGTCTGCGCAGAATGCTGGCGACAGAGGTTGCGGCTCCTGAACGACGGGGAAAGGAGCGGTAGACAACCGGCGGAACAGGTGAGCGGGAGGCATGCGCGCATGGGCATGAGCGTGACCATCTCAGCGGCTACGGCGCAGGACGCCGAGCGGATTCTGAAGCTGCAGTACCTGTGCTACCAGCGCGAGGCGGAGATCTACGGCGACTGGTCCATCGAGCCCCTCACCCAGTCCCTCGACGACCTGCGGGCCGAACTGGCCCGCGGCCACGCCCTGGTGGCCCGTCTCGGCGACGAGGTCGTCGCCTCCGTGCGCGGCGAGGCCGGCGGGGACGGCACCGCGAAGATCGGCAAGCTGATCGTGCACCCGCGCCTGCAGCGGCACGGCCTGGGCGGCCGGCTGCTGGACGCGATCGAGGCGCACTTCGCGGGGGAGCCGGCGGCCAAGCGCTTCCAGCTCTTCACCGGCCACCGCAGCGAGGGCAACCTGCGCCTGTACCGCAAGAAGGGGTACGAGGCGGTGGCCACCCGGCAGGTCGGGCCGAAGCTCACCCTGGTGACCCTGGAGAAGGCCGCCTGAGACCGCCCGGTCAGGCCCGCTCGCGCCGGGCGCCGCGCAGCCACAGGATGCCGGTCACCGGGAGCAGCACCGGGATGAACACGTACCCCATGCCGTACTCGGACCAGACCGTGGCGTCCGGGAAGGCGGACGGGTCGAGCAGCGTCCAGGTGCCCACCGTCAGCACGCCCACCAGCTCGGCGGCGCAGCACACCAGCGCCGCCCTGCGGGCCCTCTCGCCGCCGCGCACCAGCGTGTAGGTGATGAAGCAGTAGACGAGCGCCGCGATGCCCGACAGCGCGTAGGCCAGCGGCGCCTCGTCGAACTTGGTGAGCATCTCGTAGGCGGTGCGCGAGACCGCGCCCACCGACATCACCCCGTACAGCCACACCACCAGCAGGCCCGGGCCCTTCACGAGCCGGGTGCGTCCCGCCCGGTCCTGGCGCGTCGCCGTCATCTCAGCCTCCCCAGATGTCGAAGAGCCGCACCTCGAGCACGGCGAGGACCACACCGCCCGCGGCGACCGTCGCGGAGCCCCAGCGGCTGCGCTCGGCCAGCGAGAGGAACGCCGCCGCCGGCACCGTGCACAGCGAGCCGATCAGGTACGCCACGAAGATCGCGGCGCCCTGCTCCGGCTTCTCGCCGCGCGCCAGCTGCACCACCCCGACGACCAGCTGGGCCAGGGCCAGCACGGTCACCACGGCCATGCCGATGAAGTGCCAGTCCTTGGTGGGCTGGTCCCGCAGGGCGGCGTAGCCGCACCAGGCGGCGAGGGCGAGGGCGGCCGCGGTGACCACGGCCGTCAGGGCGTCGAGCATGGGCCGAAGCGTATTACGGGCCAAAAGGCCCGGTGCGCGCGCCCCCGGGGGCGAACGTAGGCTCGGATGTCATGAAGATCCGAGCCGAAGCCCTGCTGTTCGACAACGACGGAACCCTGCTCTCCTCGATGGAGTCCGTCTACCGCTGCTGGACCCGCTGGGCCGGCGAGTACGGGATCCAGGCCGAGGACTTCGCCCGGGTCGAGCTGCACGGCCGCCCCGCCGTCGAGATCATCGCCGACCTGCTGCCCGCCGAGCGGGTGCCCGGGGCCCTGCGGCGCATCGAGCAGCTGGAGGTCGAGGACGTGGCGGGCGGCGTGACCGTACTGCCCGGCACCCTGGCGCTGCTGGCCTCGCTGCCGCGCGAGCGCTGGGCCGTGGTCACCTCGGCGACCCGGCCGCTGGCCGAGGCCCGGCTGCGCGAGGCGGGCATCGACGCCCCGCTGCTGATCGCCGCCGACGACATCACGCGCGGCAAGCCCGACCCCGAGCCCTACCTGCTCGCCGCCGGGAAGCTGGGCGTCGACCCGGCCCGCTGCGTGGTCTTCGAGGACGCCCCGGCGGGCCTGGCCTCGGGCCGGGCCGCCGGGATGCGGACCGTGGCCTTGGCCACAACGCACGAGCGCGCGGAGCTGTCCGCGGACGTCGTGGTGGCCGACCTCTCCGAGGTGTCCGCGCAGGTGACGGACGGGGGAGTGGAGCTGACCGCGGCGGAGTGACCGGCTCCGGATCCGTCCGCATGGTGTGTCGGCGCTGTCCGCTATGCGGACAGCGCCGGTCGGATCGTATGCATCTCTGCTTTACTTGCCGCATGACCACGACGAGCAGCCGCACCCTTGCGACCGAGGCGATCACGACGCCCGGTGCTCGTTGTACGTGTCGAATGTGCGCCTTCTGAGGGCCCCTGCCTGAGCCTCGCGCCCCGAAGCGAGACCGACAGCCGCGCCGCCCCGTCCCGGACCGACGGACCTGGCCCGCCCGCGCACGCGCCGCCCTCCGGCCGCCGTGCCGCGCCCTGTCGCCCCAGACCAGTCCACCGACTTGCCCCGTGCCCGGCACACCCCCGCCGCGCACTCGACAGTGACGGAAACCCTGTGATCACCACCAAGGGCCTGACCAAGGTCTACGAGACGCGAGGCCGCCAGGTCACCGCTCTGGACGGCGTCGACCTGCACGTCCGCGAGGGCGAGGTCTTCGGCGTCATCGGCCAGAGCGGCGCCGGCAAGTCCTCCCTCATCCGCTGCGTCAACCTCCTGGAGCGCCCCACCTCCGGCACCGTGACCGTCGACGGCGTCGACCTCACCGCGCTGGCCGGCCGGGGCCGCCGGGCCGGCAAGGACCTGCGCCGCGCCCGCAGCAGCATCGGCATGGTCTTCCAGCACTTCAACCTGCTGTCCTCGCGCACCGTCAAGGACAACATCGAGCTCCCGCTGGAGATCCTCGGCACCTCCGGCGCCGAGCGCTCCCGCCGCGCCCTGGAACTCCTCGACCTGGTCGGCCTCGCCGACAAGGCCAAGGCCTACCCCGGCCAGCTCTCCGGCGGCCAGAAGCAGCGCGTCGGCATCGCCCGCGCCCTGGCCGGCAACCCCAAGGTGCTGCTCTCCGACGAGGCCACCAGCGCCCTCGACCCGGAGACCACCCGCTCGATCCTGCAGCTGCTGCGCGACCTCAACCAGCAGCTCGGCCTGACCGTCCTGCTCATCACGCACGAGATGGACGTCGTCAAGACCGTCTGCGACTCCGCCGCGCTGATGCGCCGGGGCCGCGTCGTCGAGACCGGCACGGTGGACCAGCTGCTCGCCACCCCCGGCTCCGAGCTGGCCGCCGAGCTCTTCCCGGTCACCGGGCAGGCCTCCGGCGCCGACCGCACGGTCGTCGACGTCACCTTCCACGGCGAGGCCGCCACCCAGCCGGTGATCTCGCAGCTCTCCCGTACGTACAACATCGACATCTCGATCCTGGGCGCCGCGATGGACACCGTCGCGGGCCGCCAGATCGGCCGGATGCGCATCGAGCTGCCCGGCCGCTACGAGGAGAACGTCGTCCCGGTCGGCTTCCTACGCGAGCAGGGCCTCCAGGTCGAGGTCGTCGACGAGCCCCACGCCCCCGGCGACTCCGCCGCGACCCTGCTGAAGGAGGTCGCGAAGTGACCTGGGAAGAAATGCAGCCCCTGCTCCAGCAGGGCACCGTCGACACCCTCTACATGGTGCTGTGGTCGACCGTGGTCACCCTCGTCGGCGGCCTGCCGCTCGGCGTGCTCCTGGTCCTCACCGACAAGGGCGGGCTGCTCCAGAACCGCCCGCTGAACAAGGTCATCGGCGCCGTCGTCAACGTCGGCCGCTCGATGCCGTTCATCATCCTGCTGGTCGCCCTGATCCCCTTCACGACCTTCGTGGTGGGCACCTTCATCGGCCCCACCGCGATGATCGTGCCGCTCTCCATCGGCGCCATCCCGTTCTTCGCCCGGCTGGTCGAGACCGCCGTGCGCGAGGTCGACCACGGGCTCGTCGAGGCCGTGGAGTCCATGGGCGGCGGCGTGCCGACCATCGTCGGCAAGGTCCTGCTGCCGCAGGCCCTGCCGTCCCTGATCGCCGCCCTCACCACCACCGTCATCACGCTGATCGGCTACTCGGCGCTGGCCGGCGCGGTCGGCGGCGAGGGCCTGGGCTCCAAGGTCATCACCTACGGCTACCAGCGCTTCGAGACCAACTTCATGCTCATCACCGTGGTCCTGCTGATCGTCATCGTCACGGTCGTGCAGCTCCTCGGCGACACGGCCGTGCGCCTGCTCGCCCGGCGCGGGCGGACCGCCTGACCTGCGGCCCCGCCCCACCCGGACCGCCCCGGCGGTCCACCCCTGGCCCGCACTCCTTGTCCGGGCGTCACCCGCACCACCAGGAAGAGGCACTTTTCGTGCGCAAGAACACCCAGCTCACCGTCTTCGCCGCCACCACCGCCGCCCTCGCGCTGGCGCTGACCGCCTGCGGCACCGCCTCCGACCCGGGCGCCAAGAGCGACTCCGGGAAGGCCGACGCCTCCAAGCCGCTCGTCGTCGCCGCGTCCCCGACGCCGCACGCCGACATCCTGAACTTCGTGAAGAAGAACCTGGCGGAGAAGGCCGGCCTCAAGCTGGAGGTCAAGGAGTTCACCGACTACGTCCTGCCCAACACCGCCACCGAGCAGGGCCAGGTCGACGCCAACTACTTCCAGCACAAGCCGTACCTGGACGACTTCAACAAGAAGAACAAGACCCACATCGTCCCGGTCGTCAACGTGCACCTGGAGCCGCTCGGCCTCTACTCCAAGAAGGTCGAGTCGGTCAAGGACATCAAGGCCGGCCAGACCGTCGCCGTCCCCAACGACACCACCAACGAGGGCCGCGCGCTCAAGCTGCTCGCCGACAACGGCCTGATCACCCTCAAGGCCGGGGTCGGCTCGGACGCCAAGCTGTCCGACATCACCGACAAGAAGGGCCTGGAGTTCAAGGAGCTGGAGGCCGCCACCGTGCCCCGCGCCCTGGACAGCGTCGACGCCGCCGTCATCAACGGCAACTACGCGATCGAGGCGGACCTCAACCCGGCCGAGGACTCCCTCGCCGTCGAGAAGGCCGAGGGCAACCCGTACGCCAACTTCCTCGCCGTCAAGCAGGGCAACGAGAACGACCCGCGGGTGCAGAAGCTCGCCAAGCTCCTCAACTCGCCCGAGGTGAAGAAGTACATCGAGGACACCTACAAGAACGGTGCCGTCATCCCCGCGTTCGGTCCCGCCAAGTAACACCCCGGTGTGACCGCCGACCCGAAGGCCCCGCACGTCACCGACGGCGTACGGGGCCTTCGGGCTGCCCGTGGAGCCCCCGTCCCACCCCCACCCGGCCATGCGCGCGCACCGTCCGATGCTGCATGCTGTGCCTTCGGCATCGGACGGTCTTCGGCTTGGAGCTGCGCATGACTACCACCTTCCCGGACGTCTCCATCAGCACGGAGCGGCTGGTGCTGCGCGCGCTGGAACCGGAGGACGCCCCGGCGCTCGCCGAGATGATGAACGACGAGATGGTCGCGGCCTGGACCGCCGTGCCGCAGCCCTTCTCCGAGGACGCGGCGCGCACCTGGATCAACGAGTACGCCCCCGCCGAGCGCACCGCCGGACGCGGACTCGACCTGGCCGTCACCGAGTTCCTCACCCAGCGCCTGGTCGGCGTCGTCCAGCTGGCCAAGACCAACTGGCGGGTGCGCTCCACCGAACTCTCGTACATCGTCGCCCCCTGGGCGCGCGGCGAGGGCTACGCCTCCGAGGCCGCCCTGGCCACCGCGCAGTGGCTCTTCCGCGACCGGGAGTTCGAGCGCATCGAACTGCGCACCGCCGCCGACAACACCGCCTCCCAGCAGGTCGCCCAGAAGATCGGCTGCATCAGCGAGGGCGTACTGCGCAACGCCTGCATAGCGCGTACGCGCACCGAGGACGGCGGCTGGGCCGACCTGCGCACCGACTACATCGTGTGGAGCCTGCTCCCCGAGGACCTGGAGGGCGTCGCCGACCAGTTCGCCGAGGCCGGCTACTCCTCGTTCGCCGACTGGAGCTGACCCCGGCCGCCCGGCCGGGCCCGGCCCCCTTCGGACGGCGGACGCGTCCGCCGCCGGACCCGGGTACCCTCGCACTGCCCCCACGCGTACCGGAAACCCCGGGAACCCCGGACAACCACAGGAGACACACGGAGATGGCCGACCGGGTCACGGTGATCGGCTGGGACGGTTCGCCCCTCACCGAGGCCGCGCGGTCCGCACTCGGTGCCGCCACGCTCGTCGCCGGCGCCGCGCACCACCTCGCGCTCCCCGAAGTGCCCCCGGACGCCGAACGGGTGCGCCTGGGCAGCGTCGACCTGGCCGCGCGCCGCGTCGCCCAGCACCGCGGCACCGCCGTGGTCCTCGCCGACGGCGACCCCGGCTTCTTCGGCGTCGTACGCGCCCTGCGCGCCCCCGAGCACGGCCTGGAGGTCGAGGTCGTCCCCGCGGTCTCCGCCGTCGCCGCCGCCTTCGCCCGCGCCGGGATGCCCTGGGACGACGCCCAGGTCGTCGTCGCCCACCGCCGCACCCTGCGTCGGGCCGTCAACGTCTGCCGCGCCCACCCCAAGGTCGCCGTCCTCACCTCGCCCGGCGCCGGGCCCGCCGAGCTCGCCCTGCTCCTCGAAGGGGTCCACCGCACCTTCGTCATCTGCGAGGAGCTCGGCACCGACCGCGAACAGGTCACCGTCCTCACCTCCGACAAGGCCGCCGACCACGCCTGGCGCGACCCCAACGTCGTCATCGTCATCGGCGGCGCCCCGGCCGCCCCCGCCGGCGCCTGGCTGATGGGCCGCGACCCCGGCCCGGCCCGCGGCTGGGCCCTGCCCGCCGCCACCTACGGCGACGGCCTCGGCCCCGGCGAGTCCGCCGGACTGCGCTCCGCCCAGCTGGCCCGCCTCGGCCCGCGCCCCGGCGACCTCGTCTGGGACATCGGCAGCGGCTCCGGCGCGCTCGCCGTGGAGGCCGCGCGCTTCGGCGCCGCCGTCATCGCGGTGGACGAGGACCCGGCCGCCTGCGCCCGCGCCGAGGCCGCCGCGCGCCGCTTCGGCGTCCAGCTCCAGAGCGTCGCCGGACGCGCCCCGCACGTCCTGGAGCGGTTGCCCGAGCCCGACGTCGTACGGATCGGCGGCGGCGGCCCCGCCGTGGTCTCCGCCTGCGCCGACCGCCGCCCCGAGCGGATCGTCGCGCACGCCACCACCCGCGACGCGGCCGAGGCGATCGGCGCCGCGCTCGCCGACGGCGGCTACGAGGTCGAGTGCGCGCTCCTGCAGAACGTCGAGCTCGACCCGAGCGCCTGGTCGGAACGCGAACGCTCCGTCGTGTTCCTGCTGGCCGGGCGGTGGCGGGAGTCCGCCCCCTGACCCTGCCACCGCTCGATGGCAGGTAGGCTGGCCGATCGTTGTACCGCGGCCCGGTGTTCGGCGGTTCGTTCGCCAATGCGCCCGGGAAGCAGCCGCCTTGACCGGCGGACGTGGTACGGCGAGACCGGGGGACGCGCGACGTGGCGCAGTCCACAGCGAACCGTGGCGGGATCCCGCTGCCACGGTGGCGGAGGACCGCGACAATGCTTGGTGCACGCGGCCGTTCGTGCCGCGCGGCGCGCCCGCTCGTTCTTGTCCCTGACGGGACGGGAGCACGGGAGCGGGCGAAGGTCTGAAGGAGCACAACCGATGGGCGAGGGGTACGCATGACTGACACCGGCCAGGTCCCGGGCGAGGGACTGCCGGAGAACGCAGGCATGGTGGAGCAGCCGGGCGTCCCCGCCCCGGGCGCCTACACCTACCTGGACCCTTCGGCCGGCGAAGAGGACGACCTGCTGCTCATGCCCGGTGCCCAGGGCGCCTGGAGCGAGCACCCGCCGGGCTTCGTGCCCGCGGCGCCGGTGAGCATCCCGGGACCCCCGGTCTTCGACGGCTCCGGGCAGTACGCGGCCCCCGAGCCGGTCCCCGGGTACGCCCCGGCCCACGGCGAGCAGGGCCCCGAGGGCACGCCGCCCGCCCCCGAGTTCGCCCCGCCCGCCTTCGCCGTGCCCGCGCCGGCCCCCGAGGCGCCCTTCACCGCGCCCGAGCCCGCGGCGCGCGCCACCGGCCTGTCCGCGGTCGACCAGGCCGTGGCCGGCGCCGCCCCCGGGCCGCAGGCCCC
>NZ_JBEOYE010000025.1:0-83324 GCF_040296945.1 Streptomyces sp. NPDC001941
GGGGGGGGGGCCCCCCCCCCCGGGGCCGTCGCCGGGGGCGGGGGGGGGGGCGCCCCGCCCGCCGCCCCCGCGGCGGGCCCCCACCGCCCGCCTCGCGTGGTGACGGGACGCACCGCCCGCTTCGTGTTTCGAGTGGTGACGGGACTCACCGCCCGCCTCGTGTGGTGCGCGGGTCCGCCCGGGAGGGGACGGTCAGTGGCGGGTGGTGGTCAGGGGCGTGGTGGTGCGTGCGCGTGCGCGGTGCTCGGCGGCGCGCAGCGCGGACCCCACGCGCACGGCGTCGGCGGAGTCCGCGACGTCGTGGACGCGTACGGCCCACGCCCCCCGGGCGGCGGCCAGCGCGGACACGGCGGCGGTCGCGGCGTCCCGGGCGCGGGCGGGCCGCGGCTCACCGGTCTCCGGGTCGGCGAGCAGCGTGCCCAGGAACCTCTTGCGGGAGGCGCCGACGAGCACGGGACGGCCCAGCCGGGACAGCGCGTCGATCCCGGCGAGCAACTGCCAGTCGTCGTCGCGGTCCTTGGCGAAGCCGAGGCCGGGGTCGACGATGACCTGACCGGGATCGACGCCGGCGCCCACCACGTGATCGAGCTGCCGCGCGATCTCCCGGGTGACGTCGGCGACCACGTCGTCGTAGGAGGCGAGCTCGTCCATGCCGCGGGAGTGGCCGCGCCAGTGCATCACCACGAACGGCACGCCCGCGCGGGCCGCCGCACGGGCCATGTCCGGATCGGCGCGTCCGCCGCTGACGTCGTTGATCACCCGGGCCCCGGCGTCGACGGCGGCCCGCGCCACCCCGGCCCGCATCGTGTCCACGCTGACCAGCACCCCGGCGGCGGCGAGGTCCCTGACCACGGGCAGGACCCTGCGCAGCTCCTCCTCGTACGGGATGCGCCGGGCACCGGGCCTGGTCGACTCCCCTCCCACGTCGATCACGTCGGCGCCCCGTTCGACCAGGCGCAGCCCGTGCTCGACGGCGCGGGCCGGGTCGATCCAGAGTCCGCCGTCGGAAAAGGAGTCCGGTGTCACGTTGAGAATGCCCATGACGCCGCAGCGTCCCCAGACCGGAAGGGAATGCGGAAATCCGGTGTCCGTGTTCTTCATGATGGGGATTGTGCCGGTTCGGACGCCGATTGTGTACCGGGGGACGGCATTTATTCGGCGCGTATCAGCAAGTGGATGCGGACTGCGTCGATTTCACACGACGGATAGGGTTGAGCCATGTCTCTTGGAACTCCAAGTACCCGTTCGGACAGTGCCCGTTCCATTCGCGACCTCCTGGCGCGCGGAGGCCGTTCCTATTCGTTTGAATTCATGCCTCCGCGCAGCGAGGAGGCCGCGGTCGGGCTGTGGAAGGCGATCCGGCGGCTCGAAGCGCTGTCGCCGACGTTCGTGTCCGTCACCTACGGCGCCGGGGGGTCGACGCGCGGGCGCACCATCGACGTCACGGGCCGCATCGCCGCGGAGACGACGCTCACCCCGGTCGCCCACCTCACGGCGGTGGACCACAGCGTGGCGGAGCTGCGGAACATCCTGGGCCACTACGCCGACCAGGGGGTCCGCAACGTCCTCGCGCTGCGCGGCGATCCGCCGGGCGACCCGCTCGGGACCTGGACCACGCATCCGCAGGGGGTCGGGTACGCGGCGGAACTGGTCCGCCTCATCAAGGAGTCGGGCACCTTCTGCGTGGGGGTGGCGGCCTTCCCCGAGATGCACCCGCGCTCCACGGACCGGGCCCTCGACGTCCGCCATTTCGTCGAGAAGTGCCGGGCCGGGGCCGATTACGCGATCACGCAGATGTTCTTCGACGTGGACGAGTACCTGCGTTTCCGCGACGCGGTGGCGGCGGCCGGGTGCGATACGCCGATCATTCCGGAAATCATGCCGGTGACCACGATCCGCTCGCTGCGCCGCATCCCGACGCTCTCCACGGCGCGGATCCCCCGGGCCCTGTCCGACCCCATGCTGGCGGCCGAGGACGATCCGGCCGCGGTCCGGGCGGCCGGGATCGAGTACGCGACGGAAATGTGCCGGCGCCTGCTCGCGGAGGACGTGCCGGGCCTGCATTTCATGACGATGAACTTCTCCACGGTGACGACGGAGATCTACCAGAACCTGGGGTTGCACGCGTAACCGTCGAAACCCCCCGCACCCGCGCGAACAAACCCCTCGCACGAGCGAACAGAACAACTGCTCGCACGCGTGAACAAAGGAACAGGAGTGCGTACCGGGTGAATCGGGTGCACCGCGTCCCGATTCGGCGGAGTTCAGCGGACCTTCGGGGACGTAGTCCTTCCGATACCGCAGACGAGTGCGCGGTTCAGTGACACGATATGAACGGACGGTGATCAGGGAAGGGGAGGCCATGCCCGGCGACGACGAACAGCTGCCACGCCAGAAGACGTGCACGGACTGCGGGGGAACCGGCACGACGGAGTGGACCAACCACCACGGCGACCTGGTGAAGCGCCGGTGCTCGGGGTGCATGGGCTCGGGGACGGTCCTGGCATGAGCTCACGCGCACGACTCCAGCCCCTCGACCCCGAGGTCGTGGGCAAGCTGCCGTGCCAGCGGTGTGCCAGAAGACCGATGAAGCTCCCGGCGCCCACCTCCGCCAAGGTGATCGGCATGTGCATCGGCTGCTACTCCGACACCCGGATCGCGCAGATCCAGCGCGCGGCGAACACCGGGACCCCCACGCCGGCCTGCTTCGTCGGCGACCCCTGCCTGGGCTGCGGGAGCGACGACGTCGACGCGGACGGTTCGTACTTCTGGTGCAACGGCTGCGGCATGCAGGTCACCATCGCCTCGTGAGCGGCACGGGGCGCGCCGTCGGGCGTGCGGGCGACCGCCGCGGCGTCGGTAGGCCCGCGGCGTCGGTGGCCCCGCGCCCCCTCCCGTACCCTCCCCGTGATCACTGATCACGAACTGGGGAGGACGCATGGAGCGTCGGGCGTTGATGCTGGCCATGGGCGGTTTCGCGGGGGCCTGGGGGGCCGGACAGCTGGCCGGGGCCGCACCGGCGGCGGCAGCGGGCACGGGCGGGGCCACCGTGGTGGACGTGACCGCGCACGGCGCCCGGGGCGACGGATCCACCGACGACACGGCGGCCTTCCGGGCCGCGCTCGCCGCGCTGAAGGCGGTTCCGGGCGGGGCCACGCTGCTGGTCCCGCCGGGCACGTACCCGATCGGTACGGCCCTGGTGCTCGGGGCGGGTTGCACCGTCGTCGCGTACGGCGCGCGGGTCGTGCGCA
The DNA here is from genome assembly GCF_040296945.1 of Streptomyces sp. NPDC001941. Taxonomy (NCBI): domain Bacteria; kingdom Bacillati; phylum Actinomycetota; class Actinomycetes; order Kitasatosporales; family Streptomycetaceae; genus Streptomyces; species Streptomyces sp. NPDC001941. The sequence goes on from NZ_JBEOYE010000025.1 coordinate 3,252, forward strand.
CCGGGGACACCGGGGCGCTGGTGAAGAACTTCGACACCGCGACGCCCGTGTCCGGCTACGCGGGTGCCGGGCGCGTGGCCGTCCTCGGCGGGGTGTGGGACATGCGCGGCGCGCGGTTCAGCCGGCAGAGCGACGCCTTCGGGTTCGCCCACTGCGACGGGGTCCTGGTCAAGGACTGCACGTTCGTCGACGTGCCCTCCGCCCACGCGGTGGAGTTGAACGCGGTACGGAACGCGGCCGTGGTGGACTGCGTCTTCGACGGCCACCACCCGGGCGACGGCGCGAGCCTCACCACCAAGGAGGCCGTCCAGATCACCTGCGCCACCGAGGGTAACCTGCCCGCCCCGGCCTACGACTCCACGCCCTGCGAGAACGTCCTGATCACCGGCTGCACCCTGCGGGCCGGCACCACCACGGGTCCCTTCGGCGCGCTGTGCGGCGACCACTGGGGCGCGAAGGGCGTGTTCCACCGCGGGATCCGGGTGATCGGCAACACCGTGGAGAAGAGCGGCGCCTTCGGCGTCCGTGCCGCCGACTGGCAGGACTCCGTCATCGCGGACAACCTGATCGAGAACGTCGCCTCGCACGCGATCTACCTCAACTCCCCGCAGGGCAACGGCCTCAGCGGGATCACGGTCAGCGGGAACACCGTCCGCGCCGTCGAGGGCGGGGGCGGCATCTCGGCCACCGTCCCCGCGAACGGCGCGCGCCACCGCTCCCTCACGATCAGCGGGAACACGCTCACCTCGGTACGGGGCGAGGCGGGGATCTACGCGTCGCAGACCGACGGCCTCACCGTCAGCCGCAACACCGTGACCACCACCCTGCGCACGGCCCCGACCGGCAACGCCCAGGGCATCCACGTCCAGAACGCGCCGAACGCCCTGGTCGCCGGCAACCGCGTGAGCGACGTCCAGGGCGACGGCATCGGCGTCGACACCGGCTCCACCGGGGCGCTGGTCGCCGACAACACGGTCCTCACCACGACCGGCCCCGGCATCAACACCGGGTCGGACCGCACCACCGTACGGGGCAACCGGGTGGACGGGGCGACCACCTACGGGGTGCGCGTGGGCGGCGCGGCGGCCGACACTCTCGTACAGGGCAACACGGTCACGGCCGTCAACGCCGCACCGGGCTCGGCCGAGACGGCCGCGATCTGCGTGGTGGCGTACTCCAGCGGTACGTGGGTGGTGGGCAACGACCTGACGGGGCGCGGCGCCCAGGCACAAGCAGTCGCCGACCACGGCACGGGCACGACGGCCCAGCAGAACGCGAGCTGAGCGACTGGGGGCCGTCGCGGGCTGAGCGGCGGCGGGTGGCCGTCGCGGGCTGAGCGGGCAGGTCTCGGGCGACGGAGTTCCCGGCGCCGGGGGTGAACCCGACCGGGCCCGCGGGACGTTCAACCGGTGACGGGGCGTCCGCCGGAAAGGGCGTCCCGGCCCCGGGTCCGGCGCGCCCTCCCTGTCACCCCGAGCGCGCCGGACCCCATGGGCACTCCCCGCCGACACGCTCCCGGGAGGCTTCCCCGTGTCCCCGCACTTCCGCTTCGGCGCGCACCCCCGGTACGGCTTCGTGGCGTACGCCTCCCCGGGCGTCGCCCCGCACCTGGCCCGCTGGTTCATGTCCCGGGAGCAGTTCGAACCCGTTCCCGGCACGCCGGGCCTCTTCCGTCTGAGGGACCCGGACTGGGACGGCGTACGACGCACCCGCGCGGCGGTGTGTGCCCTGCGGGTGCACCGCTTCGAGGTCCGCGCCGACCCGGTCCTGGACCCTGACGTGCCGACCGGGGCGGCCGGGCCGGGCAACGGCCTGCTGGCCCGCCGGGCTCCCTCGGCCCCGGTCCCGGTCACGCTGCCGTCCTTGTCCGGCTTCGGTACGGAATCCGGGCGGGTGGCCGTCGAGGACTGAGGCGTGGAGGCCGAAAGCCCCCGGACATCGCCCAAGGCCCTGCCCCTGACATCGGCCAAAGCCCTTCCCCGGACCGTGCGCAACGCCCGCCCCCTGACCGGGACTTCAGACCCAGGCCGACTCGGAGACCTCGCGCCACTTCTCGTCCGACGCGGACAGTTCCTGCGCCGCGTCCCGCCACAGGCCCACCGCGTCGCGGCCCAGGAGCAGCCTGGCCGGGGCGTCGTCGCGGCCGGCGAGGTCGGCGATGATGCGGGCCACGCGCGCGGGGTCGGCGGTGGCGGCCGTGACCGCGTCGGCCTCCTGGTTCCTGATCATGTCGGCGAAGAGACCGACGGTCGCCCGGTACGGCTCGCTGACGGGCGGGACGGTCATCGAGGAGCCGGCCCAGTCGGTGCGCATGCCGCCCGGTTCGAGGACGGTGACCCGCACGCCGAACGGCGCGAGTTCCTGGGCGAGTCCGAGGGAGAAGCCACCGACGGCCCACTTGGCGCTCTGGTAGGCGGTGAGCCCCGGCGAGGCGATCCGGCCGCCGAGCGAGGAGACCTGGAGGACGTGCCCGTACCCCTGGCGGCGCAGCACGGGCGCCATCGCCTTGCTGACGTGGACGACGCCGTAGAAGTTGGTGTCGATCTGGGCGCGGAACGCCTCCATCGTGGTGTCCTCGACGGCGGCGAGGTCGCCGTAGCCGGCGTTGTTGACGACGACGTCGTAGCGCCCGAAGACCTCCAGGCCCTCCTCGACGACGCGCAGCACGGCCCGTTCGTCGGTGACGTCGAGGGCGACGGGGTGGACGCGGTCGCCGAAGCGGGCGACGAGGTCGTCCAGCCGCTCGGGCGTGCGGGCGGTGGCGACCACGCGGTCGCCGTCCTCCAGCGCGGTGGTGACGACGGCGCGGCCGAGGCCGCGGGAGCTTCCGGTGACGAACCAGACCCTGGGCGTGCGGGGCGCGGTGGACGTCTGCGAGGTACGGGACATGGGTGGGCTCGATTCGTACGAGTGGAGGGATACGAGTGAAGGAAGGGAAAGGGGCGCGCGGCGACCCGTGCGGGGTGTGCGCACGACCGTCACGCCGTTTCAGACCGGCGGTCTGTTGTTCCACGACCAACGTAAGGGACCGCCGGTCTGATGTCAAAAGACCGGCAGTCTGTAACATGGTCGGCATGACGACTTTCCAGCGCGCGCGCAGCGAGGAGCAGCGGGAGATCCGGCGGCGGGCCGTACTCGACGTGACCGCCGCCATGCTCGAAGAGCTGCCCGTCACCGCCGTCAGCCTCAACGAGCTGAGCCGCCGCGTCGGCCTCGCGAAGTCCAACGTGCTGCGCTACTTCGAGTCCCGCGAGGCGATCCTGCTGGAGCTCCTCGACCGCGCCTGGCGGCAGTGGAACGCCGACCTCCCCGCGCTCCTGGACTCCGCCGTCGACGCGGCGGCACCGGCGGACCGGCGCGGCGAGCAGCTCGCCGCCGCCCTGACCGGCTCGCTCGACGGCCGCCGGACCCTGTGCGACCTGCTGAGCGCCCAGGCGGGCGTGCTGGAGCACAACGTCTCCCCGGAGGTCGCCGCCCGCTACAAGAGGGCCGCCATCGCGCGCGTCGCGGAGCTGGCCGCGCTGGTCCGTGGGCACCTTCCCGAGCTGGGTGAGCACGGCGCCACGCGGCTGACCGCCGCCGTGATCATGACGGTCGGCGCCGTGTGGACCCACGCCCGGCCCTCGGAGGCGATGCTCGCCGCCTACGAGGCGGACCCGGCGCTCGCCGCGTTCACGATGGACTTCGCCGACTCGCTGGACGAGATGCTGACCACCCTCACCGCGGGCGCGCTCGCCCGCGCCTGATCCCCGCCCCGCCCCCGCACCCCAGGAGCCCCCATGCGCGTGATCGTCTTCGGAGCGTCCGGACTGGTCGGGCACGGCGCCCTGCGCGCCTGCCTGCTCGACGACGACGTCACCGAGGTGCTCGCCGTACTGCGCCGCCCCCTGCCCGTCAGCCACCCCAAGCTGCGGCAGGTCGTCCACGAGGACTTCACCGACTACAGCGCCCTCCAGGACCGGCTGACCGGTCTGGACGCCTGCCTCTTCTGCCTCGGCACCTCGTCCGTCGGCATGGACGAGGCCGCCTACACGCGCGTCACGTACGACTTCGCGCTCGCCGCGGCCCGGGCACTGCAGGCCGCGAGCCCGTCGCTGGTGTTCGCGTACGTCTCCGGCGCCGGCACCGACCCCACCGGGACGAGCCGCCAGATGTGGGCCCGCGTGAAGGGCCGTACGGAGAACGAGCTGAGCGCCCTGCCCCTGCGGACCGTGATGGTCCGGCCCGGCTACATCCACCCCGTCGGCGGCGCCGTCCCCCGCTCCCGCGCCCTGCGGGCCCTGCGGCCGCTGACCAGCGCGCTCTTCCCGCTGCTGCGGCGCGCCTTCCCCGGCCAGGTCACGACGAGCGACGCGCTGGGCCGGGCGATGCTGGCCGCGGTGCGCTCCGGCGGGACCTCCGGAGCCGTACTGGACACCCCCGCCATCAACCGCCTGGCGGCCTGAGGCCGCCGGTCCTGGCGGTTCACGCCCGCGGTGCGGTCAGCGCCGTGCGCACGGTGTCGAGGATGTCGTCCGACAGCGGCGTGCCGCGCGTGGCCCGGGCCAGCACCAGGGCGCCGACCATGGCGCTCAGGCGGGTGAGGCCGTCGCCGTCCCCCTCGCCCGCGCCGTCCGCGAGCTGGCGGGCGAAGGCTTCCACGCCGCGCGCGTACGTAAGACGGGCCTCGCTGTCCTCCTCGGACCGCGCCATGTCGGTGGCGAGCCCGGCGACCGGGCAGCCGACGGCCGGGTTGTCGCGATGGTCGGCGGACAGGTAGGCCCCGACCAGTTCCGCGCGGGCGTCCGGGCCGGGCGCGGCCCCTCCCCCGTACGCCCCGGCGCGCTCGGCGAAGGCGTGCGCGGTGGCCTCGTCGACCAGCGCCTCCTTCGAGGCGAACTGCTTGTAGAAGCCGCCGTGGGTCAGGCCCGCCGCCTTCATCAGGTCCGCGACGCTGACGTCGACGCCCTGCTCCCGGAACAGCCGCGAGGCGGTCTCCACGACCCGCCGGCGGTTCTCCCTCGCCTGCGCCTGCGACACCCGCCCCATGGGACACCTCCGCCTTCTCCGTATTCGATGACGCTTGACATCTATCCTACCCGGGCTGTTGGATTACATCCATCATCTATTGAGTGCGGCCGGCCACCGGCCGCACCACCCCCCTGGGAGGACCCGTGGAACTCAAGAACGCCGTCGCCCTGGTCACCGGCGCCAACCGGGGCCTCGGCCGCCACCTCGCGAGCCAGCTCGTCGAGCGGGGCGCGAAGGTGTACGCGGCGGCCCGGCGGCCGGAGACGGTCGACCTGCCCGGCGTGACCCCGCTGCGCCTGGACGTGACCGACGAGGAGTCGATCCGGAAGGCCGCCGCGATCGCCGCCGACACCACCCTGCTGGTGAACAACGCGGGCCTGTCCAACGGCGCTTCGCTGTTCACCGGCGAAGTCGACGCGGTCCGGGCCGAGATGGAGACGAACTTCTACGGCCCCCTGGTCCTGACCCGCGCCTTCACCCCCGTCATCGAGGGCAACGGCGGCGGGGCCGTGCTCAACGTCCTCTCCGTGCTGTCCTGGGCGCACCCGGCCGCCCTGGGCTCCTACGCCGCGACCAAGGCCGCCGCCTGGGCGCTGACCGACGCGTCCCGCGAGGAGCTCGCACCCCGGGGCATCGCCGTATCGGCCCTGCACGTCGGCTACATGGACACCGACATGGCCGCGCACGTCCCGGCGGACCAGAAGTCCGACCCCGCCGAGGTCGCCGCACTGGCGCTGCGCGGTGTCGCCGACGGGCTGCCGGAGATCCTCGCCGACGACCTGACGCGCCGGGTGAAGAAGGGCCTGGCGGTCGCCCCGGGCGCCGCGTGACCCGGCGCGACGCGCCTCACCCGAAGTGCCGGACGAACGTCCCGTCCGGCTCGTAGGGCCGCCAGTCGCCGACCGCGCCGGTCGTGACGAACTCGGCGACCGCGGCGGCGAACGCACGGCCGAGCACCCGGTCCGCCTCGGTGGGCGTGCCCAGCATCGGACTGTCCGGATAGGCGTCGAAGGTACCGAAGAGGAAAGGGAGTTCGCCGCAGTGGGTGGCGCCCAGGCCGTACGCGTCATCAGCCGGCCGGCGGTCGAACCGGTAGGCGTACACGGCGTTCCCGGCCGCCGCGTGGTGGTCGGCGACGCGCAGTGAACCGGTCCGGAAGAGGCCGTCCGTCCGCACCGCGGTGAGCACCTGCGCGGGCGTCGCACCGGGCCGCGGGCCCGCGTACCGCTGGTAGACCTCTCGGGCCCGTGCGCCGTACGGCGGCTCCAGTGACTCCACCGCGCCGTCGGCGGTGAGGCCGCGGAGCCCCGGGTCGAAGGCGGTGAAGGCCGTCGCCTCGTCCCTCGTCGTGCCGATCAGCAGCGGCCGGTCCCCCAGGCCGCCCCGTGCGACCGCCGCGAGCAGGTCGTCCGGGATCCCGGGCCCGCCCAGGACCGGGTACATCGGCGGGGTCGCGTCCCCGGGCCGCGCGAGCCGCCCCACGAGGCGTGCGTACGCGGACAGCAGGTGCTCGACGGGCTGGGCGCGCAGGGCCTTCACCGGATCGGCGCCTTCCCGGACGCCCAGGATCCGCAGGTACGCGGCGGTGACCTCGGCCGCCTGTTCCGGGTCCTGTGGCGGAAGGCCGAACGGGCCGCTCTGCAGCAGGACTTGGCGCACCATCCCGGCCGTTCCCGGATCGAGTGCCAGCGCCAGCGCGGAGTAGGCGCCGGCCGACTGGCCGCCCACCGTGACCCGGCGCGGGTCACCGCCGAAGAGGGCGATGTTGTCGCGGACCCAGCGCAGCACGGCGGCCTGGTCCCGGGCCCCCAGGTTCACGGCATCGGCCTCCGGCAGGTACGGGTAACCGAGCGGGCCCAGGCGGTAGTTCGCCGTCACCACCACGATGCCGCCCAGCGCGGCGAGGCGCGCACCGTCGTACCAGTCCCAGCCGCCGGACCCACTGCTGAAGCCGCCGCCGTGCCACCACAGCAGCACCGGCCGCAGCTCGTCCGCCTCCAACGCCCCCGCGGGGGCGTGGACGTTGACGGTCAGACAGCCCCCCTCGTCCCAGTCCGGCGCCCGACGGCCCATCACGCGTTCGAGCCGGGAGGGCCCCTGCGGCACGGCCGGACCCGCCGACACGACCTCCCGCACCCCGGTCCACCCGGGATGCCGACGCGGAGGAGCCAGGCGCAACTCGCCGACGGGGGACGCGGCATAGGGGACGCCCCGGAACGAGGCGACCCCGTCCCGCACCAGGCCCCTGACCCGCCCCCGGTCCGTCTCGGTGACCCAGTCCCCGGTCCCGGCCATCGCCCTCGCCCCTTTCGCTCGCGGCCCGTCCGTCCGGACCCGTACCCCCACACGACTGGCCCCGCACACGACACGACCGTGTGTCCACACGGGGCACTCCGGTCGGGGCACTCCGGTCCCCACCGGCGCGCGCCTTCCCGGTCGGCCGTGCCGTACGCGGTACACAGAAGCTCCCCACAGGAGACGACCGGAACCAGCCCAGGAGCAAGACATGAGCCTCGACCAGCTGTCAACGCCGGGTACCGACGGCGAACCCACCTGCGAACTCGACCCGGTCACCTGGGACGCGTTCGTCGACGCGCTCAAGCGCCACGGGGTCGACGACGACACCCTGAGCAAGGCGTGCCACGACGCGCTGCGCGCCATCAACAGCACCCCCGCGTGGGTGCGCGAGCAGTGGCTGGCCACCGGCGCCGACCCGCGTGCGACCGGGGCGTGCGAACTCCCGGGCACCGACACGGCGTCCTAGCGGGTCGCTGCGGACGGGTCGCGGGTCCGGACCGTGTCGCGGGGGCCAAGGTGTCCGGGCCGGATCGCGGGTCCGGACACTGCCCCGCCCTTCTTCCGCCGATCAGGAGCCGGGGGTCCGCGGGGGTACCTCGTGCCGGGCCGGGGCGAGGTGGCGCTCAAGTGTCTCGGCGCGGGGATCCGCCCACTGCTCCTCGTAACCGGGCAGCGCCTCGTGGCCGCTCAGGAGCAGGGGCAGGATTTCGCGCAACGTGCCCGGGGAGGCGAGACGCGGAACCGGCAGGGACGTCCACTGCTCCCCTGTCGTGCCCCGCTCGTCCCGCAGCGGTGCGTAGGACCATCCGTCGCTCTCGTTCCATCCCAACGCCAAGCCGTGCGGCCACACGTGGCCGTCGACCACGGGAGTCAGCGTCTGCTCCGCACCTCGGTGGTCGGTGACGGTCGTCAACTCGGTGCGGCGGTAGTGGAAGACCGCGGACATGCGTCCGCTCGCGTCGCGGTAGGCGGTCCACTCGTCCGGTGCGAAGGGCCCCGCAGGGCCGTTGTCGCAGTGGGCGACGGCCTCGGCATAGGAGTAGTGGGCCAGCCCGGCGGAGGACGTGGTTCTGTCGGTCATGGGTCGGTCCTCCCTGATCGTCCGGCATGTGAGGTGGTGCACGACCAGCTCCTGTCCCGTGCACCGCCTCGTATGCGTGGTGTGACGTGGAACCGGTCTCCGATTCGCTCAGGCATGCGGTGGGGCGGATCGCGGACGTGTGGAGGTGCGGGTCGAGCGGGTCGGCCGGTAGGGTCTGTCAGCTGCGTTGACGGCGTCGTGGTGACGACGTGCTTGAGCGGATGGTGGACGGACCCGTGGAGAACTTTGCGCGCCTGACGGCCGGCGTGCTGGGTGCCTGGGGGGCGGTGGTCGCGTCCGCGGCGTCGCTTCCCGGTGGCGAAGTGGATGTCGAGGTGGTCGGGAGCTGGCCTTCGGGCTGGGCGCACGACGTGCCGGAGTTCGCGGACGTGCTGCGTCGGGTGGCGGGCGCCGGGCGGCCCCGCCTCGTCGAGTGCGCTGCCGGCGTGGCCGCGCGGCGAGTGGGGTGTGAGGCGTTCGTCGCCGTTCCTGTCCGGGGCAGGGCCGGTGAACTGCTCGGGGTGCTGGCCGCCTTCGAGACGGAGGCGCGGTCCTGGAGCGACCAGAACCTCAGGGACCTCACGGATCTGGCGGATGCGTGCGCGGCGGAGCTGCGGCTGCGCGCAGGCGAGACGGCGCCGCAGGCCACCCGGCGCGGCGCACGGGAGCCGGGGCACGCGGCGGCGGGGACGCGGTGGGTGCCGGAAGAGAGCATCGGGCAGGCGCACGAGGGCGCGCGGGCGCTGAAGGACCAGCTGGACCGTTCGGAGCTGCTGCTGCGGGCGGCGGAGCTGCTGGCGGACACGTCCGGGCTGGGTGAGGTGCGTCGTACGGTCAGTGAGCTGGTCAGCGGGGACCTGAAGCCCGCGTACGTGGGTCTGGTGCTGCGTGAGGACGACCAGGTCCTGCGGCGGGAGGTGGACGCGGTCACCGGGCCGGTGGCCCTGGAGCAGGAGCTGCCGCGCTACGGCTTGTCGGACGCGTGGCCATCGGCGCAGGCCGCGCGGGAGAACCGCATCGTGGCCGTCCCGGACCGGCAGACCCTGATCGAGGGGTACGCGCCGCAGACGGTGGCGGTGTTCGACGCGATGGGCCTGGACTCGGCGGTGTGCGTACCGCTGCCCGGACCGAGCCGGGCCGCCTTGGGGACCCTGGTGGTGGCCTGGGACGAACCGCATGAGACGGACGTGTACGAGCGTGCGGTGCTGACGGTGATCGCCGGGTACACCGCGCTGGCCGTACAGCGCGCCCTGCGCCTGGACGAGCGCGTGAGCGTGGCGCGCCAGCTGCAACAGGCGATGCTCACCGCCCTTCCCCAGGCGCACGGTCTCGAGCTCGCGGCGCTGTACCGGCCGGCCTCGAAGGGGGACATGGTCGGAGGCGACTGGTACGACGCCTATCCCCTCCCCGGCGAGCGGGCCGCGGGTGAGGAGCGGCGGCCGTGGGCGGTCACGGTCGGGGACATCACCGGGCACAACACGCGTGCCGCCACCCTGATGAGACAGGCCCGCAGCATGCTGCGCCAGGCTGACGTCGACCGTGCGGGCAGCCCCGGGGCCGCGGTCGCTTCCGTCGAGCGCGCCAACGAGCACCTGGGGACGGGGATCAGCGGCACGCTCGTCCACGCCCACCTCCTGCCCCGCCCCGAGGGCAGCTGGCTGCTGCGGTGGATCAACGCGGGCCACCCGCCCCCGCTCCTGGCCCGCCCCGGCCAAGCGGTCGAGCACCTGTCCGAGCACGGCCGGCTGCTCTTCCCCGGACTCACCCCACGGGAGGGCCGACCGGTCTACGAACGCGTCCTCGAACCCGGGTCCGTGCTGGTCATGTACACCGACGGCCTGGTCGAGAAGCCGGCGCGCGGCCTGGAGGAGACCACCGCACACGCGGCCCGACTGCTGGGCCGCGAGGCGGACGAGCACACCCCGCTGCCCCGGCTGCTCGACCTGCTGGCCGACACGCTCGCAGGGCGGGAGCACACCGATGACGTCGTCCTGCTCGCGTTGCGGGTCGTCACCCCCGGCGCGACCTGACCTCCTTAGGATGGTTACTGCGTCGCGCACCACGGCCTCCGGCAACTCCGCACCCTGGTAGGCCACTTCGCGACTCAGGGAGGGGTATTCGTGTCGCACGCGGGAGTGCTCCAGGCAGGAGTGTCGCCAGGCGTGCTCACGGTGGGCGTCGTCGTGTCGGTGGCGGTCGCGGCGCTGATGGCGAAGGCGTTGGACCTGGCGGTCAGGCGGCGGTCGTGGGTGGCCGGGCGGTGGGGCCCATGGGCATGGCTCGAACTGCTCGGCCTGTGCGTGAGCACGGCCGTCGTCACCGTGGCGCTCCGGCGGCCCTTTTCCGTGGGCATCACGGACGAGGTGTGGGTGAGTTGCCTGCACGGCCTGCAAGGCCCGGGCGCAGGACGGCAGTTGGGTGAGCTCACCGCGCGCGTGCAGGTCCTTCCGCTGTCCTACGGATGCGAGTGGGCCTCCGGCGCGCATGCACAGGTGATGCCGTCGTGGGCGGCGCCGTGCCACTTCGCCGTCATGGCCGCGGCTGCTTCGCTGGTCGTCTTCGCCCGCCCCCTGGTCCGCTGGTGGTCCTCCGGCACCGGGGAGGAACCCACCTGGGACGTGCTCGTGGTCGAGGATCCCTGGCCCCAGGACCCGCGGGCCGCGGGGACGGAGCGCCTCGAAGCCCCGGACCCCCACCGCCGGCCGCCGCATCCGCACTGAGCCGCCTCGACGCAGGGCCGGGCGGGCGGCAGGGCTCCCGGATGCCTGCGCTCCCGGATGCCGCGCGCTCCCGTGTCAGTGGCCGCGGTGTACGGTCCGCGGGATGCGCGGGTACTGCGGCGCAGCGGGCGCGGTGGCGGCGGACGCAGTAGCGGCGGGCGCGGTGGCGGCGGCTACGCGGGCCTGGGCGGCGAGCCGCTTGTCCGACCGGCGGGCCGCCCACACCACGACGATCAGGGCCAGGGCGAGCAGCGGGTAGCCCATCGCGATCTTCGCCGCGGCCAGCCAGCCGGTGGCGTCCGCGTCGTACAGCCACTGCTGCACGACGAAGCGGGCGGCGAAGACGGCGGTCAGGGCGAGGGTGGCGAGGTCGTAGGCGCGGACGGAGGGCCTGTCGCGCAGCCAGCGCGTACCGGTGCCGTTCAGCGCGCCCCACACGAGGCCGGCCAGCGGACGGCGCACCACCACGGACAGCAGGAAGACCGCGCCCAGGAGGAGGTTGGACCAGATGCCCAGGAGGAAGTAGCCCTTGGCCGACCCGGTCTTCCAGGCGTCGAGAGCCCGACCGCCGCGGCGATCTGATCACCACTGGTCGCGTCGACGCCCTGGGCCCAGAACAGGCGAGCCGCCTCGCGGGAGATCTCCAACCGGAGCCGGCCGCGCCGCTGTTCGCTCATCGCGCCGCCGCCCCGACCCGCCCGAACCCCCTCGGGCTCCCCGGTCGCCCTCACCCTCGCGGCGCCCTCGGTCCCGTCGCGCGCCGAACCGGCCATCACAGCCACTCTCTCCTCGCAGTCCTGGTTCCACGATCGTGTCACCAAGTGACACGGAGGCACAGCCCATACCTAACCTCTCTAAGACACTTGACCGGTTAGCCCCTCGCATGCTTGCATGGCACATACCTAACCGGTTCAAGCACTCAAAGGGGTTAGACATGAGCTCGGTGCACCACCGGACCGCCACCGTCGAGGGCCGCGAGATCTTCTACCGCGAGGCCGGGCCCGCGGACGCCCCCGTGATCGTCCTGTTGCACGGCTTCCCGACCAGCTCGTTCATGTTCCGCGACCTCATTCCGCTCCTGGCCGACAAGTACCACGTCATCGCACCGGACCACCTGGGCTTCGGGTTCTCCGACGCCCCTCGCGCCGACGAGTTCACGTACACCTTCGACGCCCTCGCCGACCTCACCTCGGCGCTCCTCGACCAGCTGGACGTCGTCCGCTACGCCCTCTACGTACAGGACTACGGAGCCCCGATCGGATGGCGCCTCGCGCTCCGGCACCCCGAGCGCATCACGGCCGTGGTCACCCAGAACGGCAACGGCTACGAGGAGGGCTTCGTCGAGTCGTTCTGGAAGGACGTGTGGGCCTACGGGGCGGACCCCGGCCCCGCCACCGAACCCGCCGTCCGCGTGGCGCTGGACATCGACGCCATCCGCTGGCAGTACCTGCACGGCGTGGCCGACCCGAGCCTGGTCAGCCCGGACACCTGGGAACACGACTTCGCCCTCGTCTCCCGCGAGGGCAACGCCGAGATCCAGCTGGCGCTGTTCCGCGACTACCAGAACAACCGCCCGCTCTACCCGCGGCTGCACGAGTTCCTGCGCAGTAGCCAGGTACCGGTGCTCGCCGTATGGGGGGCCAACGACCAGATCTTCCAACCGGCCGGCGCCGAGGCCTTCGCCCGAGACGCCAAGGACGCCGAGGTACACCTGGTCGACGGGGGCCACTTCCTGCTGGAGAGCCACCTGGACGTGGTCGCCGGCCACCTGCGCGGGTTCCTCGGGCGAGTGCTGGGCTGAGGCAGCGGGCCTCTCCGGCCCTCGCCGTCTCCGGCACCGCTCAGGGCCTGCGCCCCCAGAGCACCACCTCGTCGCCCTGTCGCAGCACCTTCCACAGGGCCGCCGCGTCGGTCATGCGCAGGTTCACGCAGCCGTGGGAGGCGGGCTCCCGGTACACGCTCCCCCAGGTGCCGTGGAAGGCCTGGCCCCCGTCGAAGAACTGCGCGTACGGCATGGGCGCCTGGTACAGCGTGGAGTAGTGGTCGCGGTTGCGCACGCCGATGGCGTAGCGGCCCGGCCGGGTCGGGTACGCGGGCCGCCCCGTGCGCACCGGCACGGGGCCGAACACCGCCCTCCCCTTCCTCTGCACCCACATGATCTGCCGGTCCAGGTCCACGCACGCCACCGGCCGCGCGGTCCACGGGCAGCGCCCGCCCCGGTTGGGCCGCGCCCGCTCGCCCCGCAGCACGATTCGGCCCCAGGTCACCTCGCCCGCGTACCCGATGGCGGGCAGGATGCCCTCGCGGCTCTGGAAGCGCGCGAGCGCCGCGCAGTCGGCGGGCGACTGTCGCCCGTCGACGCGCAGCCGCAGGTGCCGCTCCAGCTCGCGCTGGCGAGGCCCGGTGGACTTGGTGCAGTACGGCGGCTGCTTGCTCGTCTGCCCCGCGGGCACGTCCTCCAGCCTGGGCCAGGACGGCTCGGGACCCGCGGGCGCCACCGCCTCGACGGGGGCGCTCCCCGCCCCCGCGGCCGAGCCCTGGGGTGCGGCGCCGAGGGCGAGGGCGGCCGTGAGGGCCAACAGCAGTACTGTGCGCGCGGTCGCGGCCACGGGCGGGCCTCCTCGTTCTCCGTGTTCTCGCGTTCTGGTGTTCTCGCGTTCTCGTGGTTCTCCGTCCGGTACGCCTGCCATCGTGGTCGGACCACGCGAACCCGGCGCGCCGGGCGTGCCACACGTGTGACGCGCGCGGTGAGGAGGGTGAGGGGGTGTCAGCGCCCGTTCCCGAAGGCGCAGGGCAGCGGCCCCGGCGTTCCGTACGGGCTCTTCTCAGCGACCGCGTCCGGCGGGCCCCTTCGGGAGGTCCGGGACGGGAGCGCCCTCGTACGCCGCCGCGGCGGGCATACCGGAGACGAGGAACGCGACGGCCGCGCGGGCGGGCGCGTCGAGGTCCTTGAGCGAGGCGTGCACGTCGTCGTCGATGACGCTCAGCGAGCCCCCGATGTTCTTCTTCATCTCCTTCGCCCACGTCAACGGCGTGTTGGTCTCGTACTCGTGGGCGAACATGAGCAGCGGACTGTTGCCACGCTCCAGCTTCGCGGGCCGCGCGGGCAGCGGCCAGCCTGAGCACTTGGTCGTGCCCGAGGCGGAGTAACCGCCCACCGGGTAGCGCTTCTTGAGCTCCTGGCCCTGCCTCCAGGCCGTCTCGAAGGTGCGATCGCCCGCCGCGTCCGTGCACTGGTACGCCTTGTTGTTGAACTCGTAGTCGCCGTCCGCCTCCGGCCGGTCGTAGCCGTTGGCAGCGGTGCCGGCACCGGGCTTCGGTGCGGGGGCGTCGCCGTCCGCCGGGGCCGCGGGCGTCCTTCCCGCGGCGATGTCCCGGAGCGCCTGGGCGGCCGAGGCCCACTCGGCGCGCGACGACGTCAGTTTCAGTTGCAGGTCCTCCGCCGTCAGGTCGCCCCGCGGCTTCTTCTCCAGCGCGTCGCGCAGGGCGAGGAGCTTCCTCGTCACCGCGTCGGGCGTGGCCCCCAGCCGCAGTTCGCCGTCGCGTGCCGCCATCCAGGCGGCGAACCGTCCGAAGAGGCGTTCCTTCGCCGCGCTCCCGGCTCCGATGTCGAAGGTCGACTGTCCCGGGGCGAGGATCGAGTCGAGCACCATGCGGTCCACCCGGTCGTCGAACTGGCTCCGGTAGGAGGCGCCCAGGGCGGTGCCCCAGGAGACTCCGAAGTAGCTGATCTTCTTCTCGCCCAGGGCCTCGCGGACACGGTCCATGTCCTTGGCGGCGGTGGCCGTCGACGTGGACCGGGCGAACGCCTCGTCCCGCTCCGCGCAGGTCTTCAGCCCGCGGCCGATGGCGTCGTCGAGGAACTTCGCCCTGGCCTTGCCCTTCAGCCCGGCCGGCGGCTCGGGGATGTTGTCGACGGAGAGCTCGGCGCACCCCGGTTTGTCGCTGTAGCCCATGCCCCGGTTGTCGAACCCGATCAGGTCGAAGCTGCGGCCCAGGTCCGCCAGGCGCGTACCGAGCAGTTCCCTGGGCTGGTCGACGCCGCCGTAACCGGGGCCACCCGGGTTCAGGAAGAGCACCCCGCGCCGCTTGGAGGGGTCGCCGGCCTTGATCCGGCTGACCGGGATCCCGACCTTTCGCCCCTCGGGCTTCGCGTAGTCGAGCGGCACCTCCACCGTCGCGCACTCTGTGGCCTTGTCGCCCTTGTCCCAGCCCTTGGCCACGTCCGCGCACCGGCGCCAGTCGAGCTTCCCGCCCGTGCCGCCCGGTTCGCGGCCCGCGGCGTGCGCCTCTCCGGTTCCGGGCAGGCCGAGCGACACCGCCAGGACGGCGACGGCCGCGCCGGCGGTGGCGCGCGCCCGGATCCGGGACGACGCCGGCGGTGCGGCCGGGCGGTGGGTGGCGGACAGGGCGGGGTGCGGCTTCGTCATCGAGGTCTCCGTTGTGTGTCGGAAAGTGCGAGAACTCCGTGAAGCCACCCTGTGGGGCGTTTGTGTACGTCTGGTCTCGGGTCCGTATCCCCCGGCGCGCGCTCCGGCGTCGGACCGGCGTCCCCACCCACCGACGTCCGGATCAGGACCCGCCAGCCCCCGCTTCAGGACCCGGTGCGCTCCCGCAGTTCCTCCAGGCGGCGGCGCAGGACGTCGTGGTGGACCAGGAAACGGTCCGGGGTGAGCGGGGCGCGCGGGGTGATGCCGTGGCGGGCCAGGGAGGACGCGAAGGGCTCGCCGGTGGTGGCGGTGTCCGTGGCGGCGGCCTGGACGGTGCGGTAGGCGTGCTCGCGCTCGACGCCCTCGTCCAGGAGGTCGGCCAGGACGGCGGAGGAGTGGACCAGGCCGTCGGTCTGGTCGATGTGGGCGGCCATCGCGTCGGTACGGACCGTGAGCCCGGCGACCAGTTCGGCGGCCTTGACGCTCTGGAAGTGGGCCACGCAGAAGGCGTCGGGGAGGACGACGCGCTCGACGCACTGGTGGGCGAGGTCGCGCTCGTGCCACAGGGCGACGTTCTCCATGGCGGTGTCCGCGTAGCCGCGCAGCAGCCGGGCGAGGCCGGCGAGGCGTTCGCTGGTGGTGGGGTTGCGCTTGTGGGGCATGGCGCTCGACCCCTGGTAGGCGCCGGTGCGGGGCTCCTCGACCTCGCGCACCTCGGTGCGCTGCAACAGGCGCAGTTCCAGGGCGAGGTGTTCGACGCAGGCGCCGAGGAGGGCGAGTGCCTGGAGGAGCTGGGCGTGGCGGTCGCGGGCGACGACCTGGCTGGGGACCGGCTCGGGGGTGAGGCCGAGGGCGCCCAGGACGTCCTGTTCGACGCGGGGGTCGATGAGGGAGTACGTACCCACCGCGCCGGAGATCGTGCCGACGGCTATCGCCTCGCGGGCGGCGGTGAGGCGGGTGATCGAGCGGTCGACGGCGAAGGCGAAGACGGCGAGCTTGTGGCCGAAGGTGGTGGGCTCGGCGTGGACGCCGTGGGTGCGGCCGATCATCACGGTGTCCCAGTGCTCCAGCGCCCGTTCGACCAGGACGCGGCGCAGCCCGGCGGCGGCGTCCAGGACGAGGTCGGTGGCGCGGGCGAGGGTGGCGCCCTGGGCGGTGTCGACGAGGTCGTAGCTGGTCATGCCGTGGTGGACCCAGCGCGCCGCCTCCTCGGGGATGTGCTCGCAGTAGGCCGCGAGGAAGGACAGCACCTCGTGGTCCCGGACCTCCTCGTGCTCGGCGACCCGGGCGCGGGTGGGGACGGGTGCCTGGAGCATGGCGTCGACGGCGCTCTGCGGTACGGCGCCGATGCGGGCCTGTGCCTGGGAGGCGAGGACCTCCACCTCGGCCCACAGGGCGTAGCGGGCCTCGTCGGTGAACAGTGCTCCCATGGCGGGGAGGGTGTAGCGGGGGATCACGCGGTGCCTTCTTCCTCCGCGGACGCGGGGGCGCCTTCGCGTCCCCGGCGTCCGCCCGGACTGCTGGTTCGGTTCGGGGTGGTCAGCCCTCGCGGCCCGGCAGCGGCCCGCCCAGGGTCCAGGCCGATTCGTGGCGGGCGAAGCCGATGCGCGGGTAGTAGTCGACCGCGGCGGGGGCGGCGAGCAGGATGACCTTGGCCTGCGGGGCGGCGGCCTGGGTGGCGGCGAGCAGGTCCCGGCCCACGCCCCGGCGCTGGAAGTCCGCGTCCACGGCGAGGTCGCTGACGTACGTGGCGTAGGCGCCGTCGCTGACGGAGCGGGCGATGCCGATCAGGCGGCCCTCCGGGGTGCGGGCGGTGAGGACGAGGTTGGCGCCGGCGAGCATCCGCGTGAAGCGGTCGGTGTCCTCGACCGGGCGCCGTTCGGCGAGGGTGGACGCCCGGTAGAGGGCGGCGACTTCGGCCACGTCCAGGCTCGCTCCGACGACCTGCTCACACTGCCACATGGACAACCCGCTTTCTCGTTTGAACTAGTTCAATCACTGTATTGCACTAGGTTGACCAGTTCATCGTACGGGATAACCCCGGGGACGCGTCGAGGCCCCACCGTGGATAACGGTGGGGCCTCGGAGTGCGTGCGTACGGCCGGGCTCAGCGGTCCTGGCGGAAGCGGTGGACCTCGGGGTCGTAGACGGGGGGCGGGAAGCGGTCGCCGGTGATGGCGTCCGGCACCGGCTCCCCCGGGGTCGCGGTGAGCGGGATCCACCCCGCCCACGCCTCGACCGCGTCGTCCTTGGGCTCGTCCCTGGCGAAGCCGGCCCGCACCTTGATCGAGAACTCCTCGATGGGCACCTTCAGCACCGCGGTGTAGTGGGCCTCCTCCACGCTCGGCCGTCGCGCCGCGTTCGGTCCGGACAGGCGGCCGGGGATGACGCTCTCCACGACCCGGGCCAGCACCTCGGCGCGCTCCCGCTCGTCCTCCACCGCCGTGGCCCGCCCGAAGATCATCACGCTGCGGTAGGCCGCCGAGTGATGGGAGGAGGCCCGGCCGAGGATGACCCCGTCGATGAGCGTCGCCGTCACGCACAGCGGCGCACCGGCGGCGGCGGTCGTGATGAACCGGCCGAACGCCGAGCCGTGCAGCAGGAGTTGGTCGCCCTCGCGCATGTGCAGCGTGGGCACGACGACGGGGCCGTCCTCGGTGGTGAACCCGACGTGGACGGCAAGGGCTTCGTCGAGGATCGCGTACGCGTCGTCACGGTCGTAGGTGACGCGCTCCGGGTATCGCACCGCTGTCGTGCGTTTCGTGGGGGGCATGACGCGAAGATAAGTCGATGAGTCGACGAATCGTCGCATTGAACGGGCGGGAATCGTACGGAATGTCGCACCCGGCCCGACGCCCGGCACGCCAGCGCGTTCTCGTGCAGGCCGGACCGGCCCGGGTCGGTCCGGGCCGGTCCGGGGTCAGCAGGGCCGGGGTCAGCTCGGGGCTTCGGCGCCCTTGCGGGCGTAGAACCACCAGCAGACCACCAGGCACGTGGCGTAGAAGGCGACGAAGCACCAGAGGGAGCTGGTGACCGCGAAGTTGGCGAACATCGCGGGGATGAAGAAGAAGCCGTACGCCGCGATCGCGGAGGAGAAGCCGGTGACCGCGCCCGCCTCCATCTCGGACTGCTTCAGCGCCGCCGCCTGGGCCTCGGGGCCCTTGCCCGCGGCCATCTTCGTGTGGTGGTCGCGGAAGATGACCGGGATCTGGCGGAAGGTCGAGCCGTTGCCCAGGCCGGAGAAGAAGAAGGCGACCAGGAAGCCGATGTAGAAGGTCCAGAAGTTGCCCCCGTCCCCGCCGCTCGGCAGCGCGGTGATCACCACGACCAGCGCGGCGGCCATGCCGACGAACGACACCATGGTGACCCGGGCGCCGCCGATCTTGTCCGAGAGCCAGCCGCCCGCCCAGCGCATGACGGCGCCGACGAACGGGCCGATCCAGGCGTAGGTGGTGGCCTGGTAGCCCTGGGACTGGAAGTTGTCCTTGATCAGCAGCGGGAGGCCGGCGGCGAAGCCGATGAACGAGCCGAAGGTGCCCACGTACAGCCAGGTCATCACCCAGTTGTGCTTGCGCTTGAAGATGATCTTCTGCTCGCTGAAGGGGGCCGCCGCGACCTTCAGGTCGTTCATCAGGAACCAGGCGAGCAGGGCCATGATGACGAGCAGCGGCACCCAGAGGAAGGCCCCGTTCTGCAGCCACACGTCGGTGTTCTTCTTGGTGTCGCGCAGCGGGTCGCCGGCCGGGGCGCCCAGCACGGCGGCGGTCACCACCAGCGGCGCGACCAGCTGGACCACGCTGACGCCGAGGTTGCCCAGGCCTCCGTTGAGGCCGTTGGCGCTGCCCTTCTCGCGCTTGGGGAAGAAGAAGCCGATGTTCGCCATGGAGGAGGCGAAGTTGGCGCCGCCGATGCCGCAGACGGCCGCGATGAGCACCATCTCCCAGTACGGCGTGGAGGTGTCCTGCAGCGCGAAGCCGAGCCAGAGCATCGGCGCGACGAGGATGAGGGTGCTGAACGCGGTGAACTTCCGCTCGCCGAAGATCGGCCCGATGAAGGTGTACAGGATGCGGAAGGTGCCGCCGGTGATGCCCGGGATCGCGGTGAGCCAGAACAGCTGCGACTTGGAGAAGCCGAAGCCGACGTCACCGAGCCTGACCACGGTGACCGACCAGACCTGCCAGACCACGAACCCCAGCATCAGCGCCGGGACGGAGACCCATAGGTTGCGGTTGGCCACCTTGCGGCCCACCGACTCCCAGAACTTCTCGTCCTCGGGGCGCCAGTCCTCGATCGTCGAACCCGGACGGTACGTGTCCGTGGACCCGCTGCTCTGAATCGTCACACGGTCACGTTATGAGCGTTTCGCCGCTTTCGCCCGTTTTACTGCTCCGCTGCGCTGCCGCTCCGGTGCGTGCGGGGCGCGCCCCGCACGGCTCAGAAGAGGCCCGCCAGGCGCTTCCCGACCTCCCAGGCCTCGTCCACCGTGCACGGCTCCAGGTCGTGGTCGCGGTCGGCGGCCTCGGCGGCCAGCTCCGGCGTGGCGTAGAAGTTGACCCGGTCGCAGAAGACCTCGCGGTATTCGCCGCCGCGCGAGGGCGCGAGGGTCACCGCGACCGTCCCGGACGACAGGTCGCGCACGCCGTCGGGGGTCACGACCAGGGATATCGGCTCGCCCGAGGCCGCGCAGCGCGAAGTGACCCTGCTGTTGGGCTCCTTGAAGACCACGGGGAACATCAGCACGTCCATGGCGCACCAGCCGTACCGCCGCGCGCCCTGGATCTCCATGGTGTGCGGGCGCTTGTCGTCGAGGGAGACCCCGGCCCCGGTGATCCGGCCCTCGCCGTCGGTCTCCAGGTCGAACTTCATCCCGTGGAAGCGCTCGTGGACCTCGCCCTCGGGCCAGCCGAGCAGCTGGGCGGCCTGGGCGGTGGTGAGGGGACCTCTCTCCAGCAGGCCTCCGACGAGGGTGGCGCCCGCCGCCATGAGCTTCACACCCTGCGGCGAGGCCCAGGTGGCGACCAGCTGATTCGACAGTTCCTGAATACGCGCCTGCGGCATGAACAGCCTTTCCTCCGGGTCCGAGCAGCGCCGGAACGTCCGTCCCCCTTCCAAAGTACGGGTTGCGGCCCGATGGGGACATTCATTGGCTGAATGGTCACGGAACGCACAAGCTTGGCCCATGACTGCCCGGACCACCCCTGACGCGGACCACGCCCGGCTCGGCACCCCCGCCGGTGCCCCGATCGCCTCCGTCACCTACTGACGGCGGGCCGCCGTCCGCCGGCGGCGGGCCCGGCTCACGCGGCGTCGAGCGCCGACGCGGTGTCGACGTGCAGTTCGAACGCCTCGGTCGTGCCCGTCTGCTCAAGCAGGTGCAGGACCGAGGGGGACGCCGCGATCAACATCACGGGCCGGTGGCACCTGGTCGCCAGGAAGTGGTTCAGGAGCGAGGAGTCGCATCCGCGGACCTCGCCGAGCCGGAAGGCGATCGGACCGTGCTGCTCGGCCATGCCGGCCGCCGTCGCGGTCGTCAGGTCGTCGATGAACGTGTAGTCGATGTGCCCTTCGAGTTCGATCACGTATCCGCGACCGTAGGCGTAGGACTGGGAAATGAGGGACCGGCGCACCGTGATTGATCCTCTGGAGCTCTGAACCGTACGAACTGGACTGCTCGGCACACCGTAGCCGCCGAAGTGGCGTGACGTTTTCCCGCACGACGCCTTCCGTACGACAACTGGGCCCGCCCCTGGGCCATTTCACCCGTACCGGCTATCCGGGGAACGCGTGCGCGAGCCGAACTCGCTTCTGCTTGAGCGCCGTTCGCACCTCTGTCACCTGCGCCGTCTCACCCGTCGGTCACGAGTGGGACGAGTAGTACGGAAATCGGAAAGCCTTTGCTTGAAGCCCGGGTAGGAGGGTGGTGAACTGGCTCCGGAAGCAGCGGAGTTCGACATCCGCTCGGCTTGCCATTCGACTCGTCATCCGGAACCCCATTCGACACCCCTTTCGACACCCCCGAGGGAGTGAGGGCGCTGGCACAGGCCCACCACTGATGCGTACTTCACGAGTGAAGTCCTGTCCCGAAGCCGCCACGGCGGTCGCGGCGACCGGAGCCCCGGCGCCCGAAGTCGTCCCCGCACCGCGCCCCATGGTGTCGCTCAACTCCTGCGGACGGCTCGTCTCCCTCAACCCCTCTGCCCGCGAGCTCTTCCCGGGCGCGCGCCCGGGTCAGCTCCTCTCCGCGTTCGCCCCCGCCTGGCTCGTACGCGCGCACGTCCGCCGCACCGGCCTGGCGGCCCGTGACGCCTGCCAGCCGGTGCGCGGGCACCTGGGCGGGCGCACGCTCGACGCGCTCCCCGGGTACGCGCCGGACGGCTCGGCGGTCTGGTGGCTCGTCGACGCGTCCCCGGCCCAGCTGCCGGAGGACAGCTGCGGACCGGAGTCGGCCGCCGAGGCCCTCGCCGACGAGCGCGAGCGGACCCGCCTGCTGGAGGAGGTCTCGGGCCAGCTGCGCGGGCCTCCGGACGTACGGACCTGCACGACCACCGCCATCCGCCTGGCGGCCGAGCACCTCGCCGACGCGGCGATGGTCGTCGGCGCGGGCGGTGGCCACTCGCGTCCCGTGACCTGGTGCGTGCGGGGCGGAGAGCCCGTGCACGGCCGACTGGCCCTGGACACGTCCGAGCTGCCCGCCCTGGACGAGGCCCTGCACGGGCTGCCCACACCGGGCTCCGCGTGGCTCGACCCGGGCCTGCTGCCCTCCTGGGCCGTCCCCGACGACTTCGCCGGCACGGTCGCCGACATCGGGTCGGTCCTGGTGGAACGGCTCCCCGGCCACGGACGCGCGATGGGCGCCCTGGTGCTGCTCCGGCGGCGCGGCAGGGCGGGCTTCGACGCCGGGGAGGAGGCGTACGCGGCACAGTTCGCCGCGCGCGTCGGAGCGGCCCTGGAGACCACCCGCCTGCACTCCCAGCAGGCCCAGCTCGTCAGCATCCTGATGCCCGACCTCGGCCTGCCGCTGCTTGAGCGGGCCCAGGGCACGGACTTCTCCGGGCGGCGGCGCGGGCACACCACGTCCATCACCGGCCACGGCGACTTCTGCGTCGTGTACCCCGCCGCGACCGAGGACGGGGAGAGCCTCGCCGTCCTGGGCGACGTGGCCCTCAAGGACATGGAGGGCATCGTCGTCGCCAGCCGGATGCGCAACTCGCTCGACGCGCTGCTGCCGTTCGCGGACGACCACGAGCACATGCTCACCCTGCTGAACCGCGCGCTGCTCGCGGCGCGCCCCCTGTCGTACGCGACGCTGGTGCTGGTCTCCGTCGGTCGCGAAGGCGCCCACACGCGGCTGCGCGTGACCAACGCGGGCCACCCCTCGCCGCACGTGCTGCGCGCGGACGGCGAGGTCGAGGAGGTCCGGGGCCGGGGTACCGCCGTGGGCGCCCTGCCCGACATCAAGGTCACCACGACCACCACGACACTGGCTCCGGGCGAGACCCTGCTGCTGCACACCAGCGCGGTGACCCAGGCCCAGGGCGGCCCCGTCGGCGACGAACCGTTCGACGACGAGGGGCTGCGGGCCGGTCTCGCCGAGTGCGCGGGGCTGCCCGCGTACGCCACCACGGAACGCGTCCTGATGCTGGCCTCGCAGTGGGCGGGCCGCACCCCGCACGGCGACATGGCGCTCCTGGCCGTCAGCGCCCGGCACGGCGCGCACCTGTCGGCCGTGGACGGTCACACCAGGGGGCGGTACACCCCGAGTTGACGGCACGTCAGCCCTAATTTCCGGCGCGACGCGGTCAGTCGAACCGGCGGGTCGCCGTGATGCCCCCGTCCACCGGCAGGGTCACACCGGTCACGTACGAGGACCGGTCGCTCAGCAGCCAGGCCGCCGCCTCGGCCACCTCGGCGGCCCGGGCCGGGCGGCCCAGCGGCGTGGAGCGGGCCACGAGCGCGGCGAACTCCGGGCCCGCCGCGAAGTAGGGCTCGGTGGCGGGCGTGCGCACCACGCCGGGCGCGACCGCGTTGACCCGGACGCCGTGCCCGGCGCACTCGGCGGTGGCCGCCCTCACCAGGCCGGTCAGCCCGTGCTTGGCGGCCTGCTGGGCGCCGTCGCCGAAGCCGCCGACCAGCGCGCCGACCCCGGAGTTGAGCACCACCGAGCCGCCCCGTCCGGCCGACCGCAGCGCCCGCAGTTGGGCACGCAGACAGAGCCAGGTGCCCCGCAGGTTGAGCGCGTGCACCTCGTCCCACTCGTCCGGAGAGCGCTCGGCCAGCGGCGCGGGCACCGGGCCGTTGCCCGCGTTGTCGAACGCGCCGTCCAGCCGGCCGAAGGCATCGAGCGCCGCCTCCACGGGCCGCTCGGCACCCGCCTCAGTGGTCAGGTCGGCGGCCACCGCCACCGCCCGGGCGCCGTCGGCGCGCAGTTCCGCCGCGAGCGCCTCCACCTCGTCGCCCGAGCGGGCGGCGAGCACCAGCAGCGCGCCCTCCCGGGCGAACAGCCGGGCGGCCGCGGCGCCGATGCCCCGCCCGGCACCGGTGACGATCGTGACCTTGTCGTCGAGGAGTCCCATGAGGCGAGCCTGCCGCCGCCCGGACCGTGCCACCAGCGGCCGGTCCTTCCGGGGACCGGCCAACCAGGGACGGCCGGGTCCTGGTTGACCCCGCCGGGCTGTGGCAGCCTGGCGCCCATGCCCGAGACCCCGCTGGGCGCGTTCCTGCGCGCCCGCCGTGCCCGACTCGCGCCCGCGGACGCGGGCCTGCCCGCCGCCGGGCGCCGCCGCACACCGGGACTGCGCCGTGAGGAAGTGGCCGTCCGGGCCGGGATCTCGGCCGACTACTACGCCCGCCTGGAGCAGGGCCGTCAGCGGGTGCCGACCGGGCCGGTCCTGGACGGGCTCGCCGAGGCCCTGCGCCTGACCGGCCCCGAACGCGCCTACCTGCACCGGCTCGCCGCCCGGCGCGACCGCGCGGTGCCCGTGCCCGACGAGCCCGCGGGCGTCCCGGCGACCACCCTGGCCCTGCTGGACACCCTGGACGCCGCGCCCGCCTTCGTCACCGGCCCCACCTTCGACCTGCTGGCCTGGAACCGGGCCGCCGCGCTGCTGCTGGCCGGGCCCGAGCGGCGGCCGCCGCACGAGCGCAACCTGCTCTGGCAGGTCTTCTGCTGCCCGTACCGCGATCGCTCGCCGGGCAACACGGCCGCCGACCGGTCCATCGGCGCCGACCTGGTCGCCTCGCTGCGCGCCCACCACGCCGACCGCCCCAGGGACCGGGCGCTGCTCGCACTGGTGCACCGGCTGTCCGGCGACAGCCCCGCCTTCGCCGCCCTGTGGGACCACCACCGCGCGGCGCCCCCGCGCCCGGGCCGGCTGCACGTGCGCCACCCCGCGCTGGATGCCACGGTCTTCGACTACACCGTCCTGCCCCTGCCCGAGGAAGGCCGACACGTCTTCGCCTTCCTCGCCCCGCCGGACAGCCCCACGCGCCGGGCCTTCGCCGCGGCGCGGGGGCTTGGCGTCTAACGGGGCACCCGGGGCTGGCGGGCGCCCGTGAAGACCACGCGGTTCGCGATCGCCGTACGGACACGCAGCACCGCACCGTTGCCGACCCGCCGGGCCTTCGACCGGGCCCTGTCCCTCCGGGGCGGGTCCGTACCGGGCGGGGTGGGCGGGCCGCCGCCCCGGAGGCCGCCGAGGGCGAGGGCGCCGGGGCCGGTGAAGACGAGCAGCAGGAACGCCCAGGCGAAGAGCGCCGAGAGCTCCCCCTCGTTCTGCAGGGGCATCAGGGCCTCGGGCTGGTGGACCGTGAAGTACGCGTAGGCCATGGAGCCGGAGGACACGAGGGCCGCGACCCGGGTGCCGACGCCGAGCAGGACCAGCAGACCGCCGGCGAACTGGATGAGCGCCGCGTACCAGTTGGGCCACAGCCCCACCTCCACGGCGCTGCCGCTGCCGAGGGCGCCGCCGAACCAACCGAAGAGCGACGCGGCGCCGCGCAGGGCGAAGAAGAACCCGAGGACCATGCGGAAGAGGCCGAGGGCCAGGGGCTGGGCGCGGTGGAGGCGGGCGGAGAGCCGGGGACGGTCGACGAGGTGACTCACGAGGGGACTCCTTCGATACGAGACCGGGACGCGGGACCGGGACGCGGAACCGACGCCGAACGCCAAGGTGGGCGAATCGGACAGTTTGTATCGAATGGGAACAAAGGAAACCCCAGACGCGCGCATGGTGACGCTCCAGAGAACCCCAGGTGAACAACAGGGGTGCTTGAACTAGTAAGCACCCCTGTGACCTGCATGTTTACAGATCACCATCGCTCCGCGTAATCGGGGCGCGACTCCCCCCGCGCTTCAGCGGACCGGGAAGCCGAAGGCGTAACCCTGCTCCTTGAGGTGCGGCAGAAGTCGGCGCAGGGCCTCGACGGTCTGGGAGCGGTCGCCGCCCGCGTCGTGGAACAGCAGGGTGGGGCCGTTGTGGAGTTCGCGCTCGACGGTGGCCACGATGGCGTCCGCGCCCGGCCGTTCGAAGTCCTTGGTGTCGACGTTCCAGCCCAGCGGGCGCATCCCGCGCGAGGCCGCGAGCTTGCGGCTGTACGGGGTGAACGCGCCGCCCGGGGCCCGGTAGTACATCGGCCGCACGCCGCCGGACGCCTCAGTGATCATCCGTTCCGCCGCCAGGATCTGGCGCGCCTGGTAGTCCTGCGAGCGCTTGTCCATGGCCGTGTTGTGCGACACCGAGTGGTCGCACAGCCGATGGCCCTCGGCCACGACCCGCTTCACGAGGTCCGGGTGCGCCTGGGCCTGCGTACCGACCATGCAGAACGTCGCCTTGATCCCGTACCGCGCCAGCAGCCTCAGCATCGGGGGCGTCCAGCGCGGGTCCGGGCCGTCGTCGATCGTGATGTTCACCGCGCGCGGGCCCGCCTCCGAGGCGTGGGCTATCGACTCCGAGACCGGCTTCACGGCCGGCTTCACGGCCGGCTTCCCGGCGGGTTTCGCCGACGGCTTCTTCGCGGGCTTCCCCGACGGTTGCGACCCCTTCGGCTTCTCCTTGGGGCTCGCACCCGCCGGGGCCTCGGAGTTGACGGCGTCACCCGCCTGCGCCGTCCACACCGAAGCCCCGGTCGCGAGCAGCGCCACGCCCAGCGCCGACCCCAGCACCTTGCCGTACCAACCCCGCCCACCGTTGTGCCGTGCCATGTCCGCCCCCTACAGCGCAGTCGGCCGTTCGCCGCCGGCCGCCGTCACCTCGTGACACCCCGACCATACGAGCCGGGCCCCGCCTGCGGATACGGCCGTTACCGACCTCGGACAAACCCGGTGCCATTCATGGCCGAAACGCCCCCTCGCCCCCGTCCGCGCGCCCGTCCGCCGCCCCTCGGTCGCCCGGCCCCGCCGCGTACGCGAGCGGCGGGGCGATCGCCTGCGCGTCCGCGCCCTCGCCGACCCACAGCGCGATGAAGAGCGCGGCCGTGGCCTCCAGTTGGCCCGCGCGGTCGAGCCCGCCGCCGTTCACCGGCGTGCAGCCCACGTCGCGCACCAGGACCCGGACGCGCTCCACGGCCTCCTCGTCGTCACCGCAGAGGGGCACGGCGAGCGGGCGTCCGCCGAAGACCGGAGGCCGCATGCGCCAGACGTCCTCGTGGCACAGGTTGAACGCCTTGACGACCCGCGCTCCCGGTGCCGCGTCGGCGAGTTGGTGTGCGGCCGAGGGTCCGCTCTCCGTGAGCAGCCGGAAGCCGGGACCCACCGGGTTGGAGCAGTCGACGAGGGCGGTGCCCTCCAGGGCCGCGCCCAACTCCCGTACGACGAAGGCCCCCGCACCGTAAGGCAGCGCGGCCAGCACGGCGTCCCGGCCGAACTCCGCCGCCTCGCGCAGCCCTCCGGCCCGCGCGCCTCCCCCGATACGCGCCGCGCGCAGCTCCGCCTTCGCCACGTCCCTTCCACCGACGAGCACGTGGTGCCCGGCCCGTGCCCAGTGGGTGGCGAGCGCGTCGGCCATGTTGCCCGTTCCCAGTACGCCGATCCTCATCAGCGGTTCCCCTCCCGTGCGTGGCCCGTGTCAGCGCCCTGCGCTCCGACTTCGGCCGTTCACCGAGACGTTAGGGAGTGGCTCGGGCACCATCTGGTACGTGACCACCGACGCCTTCCTCGCCGACTGCCGCGCCCGGCTCGCCTTCGACCTGTTCTCCCACACCTGGAACGCCGTGGTGCTGTGGGCGCTGCGCGACGGCCCGAGGCGCCCGGTCGAGCTCCGGGAGCACATCGGGGGCATCAGCTCCAAGGTCCTGACCGAGACGCTGCGCAGGCTGCGCTTCAACGGCCTGGTCGAACGCCGCTCCCACCCCGGCACCCCGCCCCGCGTCGACTACCGCCTCACGGACCTGGGGAGGACGCTGCTCGGCCCGATCGACGCCGTGGGCGCGTGGGCCTTCGAGTACGGGGACGCGGTGATGGAGGCGCAGGAGGCCGCCGAGGGGTAGGCCGGGGCGCGGGGCGGGCCGCGCCCGGGGCGCCGTCAGACGGCGGGCCGCGCCGTGGTGCGCGGGCAGCGGTAGAAGAGTTCGGGGTCGCCCTCGTCCAGGCCCTCGACGAAGCCGGCCGCCTGCCAGCCCTCCGCGTCCAGCAGTCTCCGCATCCGGAGGTTGGAGGTGTTGGTCGAGGTGTACAACTTCTCGGTGGTGCACTCCCTTTCGAGCGCGGCCAGCAACAGCCCGCCGACGCCGCGGCCCCGCGCGGCGGGTGCCACCATCAGCATGCTGACGAAGCCCTGCTCGAAGAAGGTGTACTCGAGCACCCCGTAGCCGATCGGTCCGGAGGCGTCCGCGGCGAGGTGCGCGAGCCCGCGTTCGCACCACTCGCGGATCGCCGTCGCCCGCTGCGGGCTCCCCGCCAGCGCGACCGAGTCCACGGCGGTGAGCGCCTCGGCGTCCGCGGCGACTGCCCGGCGGATCGAGGCCGTGCCCATGAGGTCGTCGTCCGTCATGCGCGCATCCTCCCAGGAACCGGCACGAGCGGGCCCGGCCCGGCACGAGCGAGCTCCGGTCCGGTCCCGACCCGTCCGGTCCCGACCCGTCCGGTCCGGTCCGGTCCGGTCATTCCACCGTGAGCACGATCTTCCCCCGGATGTGCCCCTCCGCCGCGCGTGCGTGGGCCTCGGCGGCCCGCGCCAGCGGGTACGTGCCGTCGATCGCGACCCGCACCGCGCCCGTCTCCAACAGCTTTCCCAGTTCGGCGAGTTGGGCGCCGTTCGAGCGGACCTGCGTGCTCGACACCGTGACGCCCAGGCGTGCGGTCTCCGCCGCGTCGAACTCCCCGGGGAACACCGGGAACAGGGCCCCGCCCCGCTTGAGCACGGGCAGGAAGCGGCTGGTGCGGGGGCCGCCGACCGCGTCGAGCACCAGGTCCGCGCCCCGTACGAGGTCCTCGGGGCTGCTGGTGGTGTAGTCGATGAACTCGTCGGCGCCGAGGTCGCGCAGGAACGCCTCGTGCCCGCCGGACGCCACCGCGACGACCCGCGCCCCCCGCCACTTCGCCAGCTGGACGGCGAAGTGCCCGACGCCGCCCGCCGCGCCGTTGACCAGGACCGTCGTCCCGGGGCCGAGCGGCACCGGCCGGTGGCGCTCCGCCTGGAACGGCGACGGCTCGTCGTGGCCGAGGTCGAGCAGGAACTGCCAGGCCGTGAGCCCCGCCATCGGCGCCCCGGCGGCGTGCACGTGGTCGACGCCGTCCGGCTTGCGGGCGAGGTCGGCGGCGGGCGCCGCCACGTACTCCGCGTACGCGCTCCCCTCGAAGCCCGGGAACCGCAGCATGCCGAAGACCTCGTCGCCGACGGCGAACGCCCCGACGTCCGGGGCGACGGCCGCCACCGTCCCGGAGACGTCCGTCCCCGGGATCAGGGGCAGTTCGATCGTCGGCCGGTAGTCCTCCGGCATGCCGGACAGACCGCCGCGGACGTACCAGTCGGGCGGGTTGACGCCGACGGCCCGCACCCGGACGAGCACCTCGCCCGGCCCCGGCTCGGGCGTCGGCACCTCTTCGTAGCGCAGTACGTCCGGGCCGCCGTGCTCGTGCAGCCGGATCGCCTTCATCGTCTGTGCCGACATCGCCGTTACTCCTGTCCGTGCCGTGCGGTTAGGCTGAGCGGACCAGCGATCCGTTTATCCGGATCACTGAACCGAATATATGGACCACTGATCCGGATAGTCAAGGAAGCCCGCCCCGGGAACACGCCGGGACAGGCTTCGGGCACCGGACGGGGCCGGAGAACGTACGAAGGAACGAACCATGCGGGCCGACGCCAGGAAGAACCGCGAGCACCTCCTCGCCGTCGCGGGCGACGTCATCACCGAGCAGGGCGTCGACGCCTCCATGCGCGACATCGCCCGCCGGGCCGACGTCGGACTCGCCACGCTGCTGCGCCACTTCCCCACCCGCGAGGCACTCCTGGAGGCGCTGCTCCGTACGAACTTCGACCAACTGGCCGCCACCGCAGCGGACTTGGAGACCTCACCGTCCCCCGACGACGCACTGGTCCGCTGGCTGCGGGACTTCGTCGCCTCCGCCCGGGACTACCGGGGCGTGATCGCCTCCATGGTCACCGCCATCGCCGACGAGGAGTCGGCGCTCCACGAGTCCTGCGTCGCGATGCGCGCGGCGGGGACGCGCCTGCTCGCGCGCGCGCAGGCCGAGGGCGGCGCCCGGAAGGACATCGACGGGACCGACCTCTTCGCGCTGGCCGGATCGCTCGCCTGGCTCGGCGACCAGCCCTCGCTCGCCCCGCGCGCCGACCACCTCTTCGACGTCGTCGTGAGCGCGGTCCTGCCCCTGGCCGGGCACGCCACCGCGGGGCGGAAGGACCGCCCCTGACGGCGACGCGCCCCGCGGCACGGAGCGCCGGATCAGCGGCGGGTGGTCTTGCGCCAGCCGAAGGGCCCCGGCAGGTCCACCGAGGTGGTACGGCGCCCGGTGCTGCTGTGGGTGTGGCGCGGGCCGTGCTTGCCACCGCCGGTGGTGATCGACCACGACTTGCGGTTGATGTTGAGGCGGACGCCGGGCAGGATCCTGAAGCTCTTGCGGAACGTCAGCGGCATGACGTCTCACTTCCTCACTCAGCGGAGAACGGGGACTCGGGAATCGGTGGGCCGGGGGAACGGGTCGTTCGACTGCGCGTTCTTTTCGGCCACTTGACATGCGTGTGTCCCGCGCGACCCGTTCCATGCGCCCGGTGTTCCGACGACCGGGAGCCCCCGGGGATCCGCCGCCCGGGACGGCAGCCCGGGACGGCGGCCCGGGGCGGCGGCCCGGCCCGGCCGTCGGGCATGATCGGACCACGACACCGGGGAGGGGACCGAGATGGAGTGGGGAACGCTGGTCGCCACGCTGGGCGGTGGTCTGATCGCCATCGCCGGTACGGTCCTCGCCGACCGGCTGCGCACCCGCCAGGAACACCGCCGCGGCCTCCAGGCCCACCGCAGGGGCGTCTACACGGAGTTCATCGCGGCAGCGGGCTCGGCCCACACCGAGCTGCGCCGCCTCGCGCAGGACGGCTCCGGGGCGCGGGACCTGGAGGAGGCCACCCGCGCCGCGCTGACCGACGCCCGCGTCTACGAGGTGCGCGAGCGGCTCTTCATCGACGCCAGCTCGCGGATCGCCGGGGCCGGACAGACCATGTTCGAGCGGCTGCGCGCCCTGCGGAAGGTGGTCGCCGCGGGCGCCGGCATCTCGACCGCCGCGTTCCACGAGGTCTACCACCCCTACCTGGAGGCCGTCTGGGCCTACCGCGAGGCCGTGCGCGACGAGTTGGAGGGCAGCGCGCTGGCCCCGGCCGACTTCGGCTGGTCCGCCTGGGACGGCAAGGAGCGCTGCCCGCACTGCGCGGAACGGGCGGCCTCGGCCTCGGGCTGAGGGCCGCGCCGGAGCTGGGCGCGCCCGCCGTCACGGAGGGGCCGTGGACCGGGTTCAGGGCCGGGGCCTCAGGGCCGTACCGCACCGGGCGGCACGGAGGGGCCTTCAAGGACTCACCGCGCCAAGCCTCACAGCGTGGTCAGGTACTCGCGCACTCCCGCCAGGTCGAGCAGGTGCCCCACCGCGGTCGACATGCTGATCACCTTCAGGTCGCCGCCCACCTGGGTGCTGCGGTGGCGGTGGACCAGCAGCACGCTCAGGCCGGTCGAGTCCATGAACTCCACGCCCGACAGGTCCACCTGGGCCCGCTTGCCGACCAGCGGGGCCAGCGCGCGGCTCAGCTCGGGCACGGTGGCCAGGTCCGCCTCCCCCGCGACCAGGACCAGGACGGGGTCGACGCCGGGGACCACGTCCACGCGCAGTGGCCGGGGCGAGGGTCTGGTCAAGGCTGACTGCTTTCTCCAGGGGCGGACGCGGGCTCGGAACAGGCCGTGGACCTGTTCACCGGGACAACCCTTCGAAGGGCCATCGTCTTCCGTCATACCCGCCCCGCACAGCCGAACCCCGGCCGGAACCTTTCTCCCGGTAGATAGTTCTGGGCGCCGGCCCCGCGGCCGGGGCGTGGCGGCCGGGCGCAGGCAGTCCCCCGTACCCCGCCCGTTCCTTCACGTATCCCCACGTTCGTTCACGTACGTTCGCGGCCGGAAATGACCGGCGTATTTGACCATGCCCCCGTACCCGGGTCTTCCCTGGAAGCCGGGGGTGGGTCCGGCGAGCCACGCGGATGTGCCCCCGCGAAGGCTCTCGCGAAGTCCCTCGCGGAGTCCTGCCCGCGTACAAGGAGCACCAGATGACCGCACCACCCAGCCACCGGCCCGGACCCGGCAGAGGATCCGGCGGGAGTCCCGACGGGAGCGGAAGCCGAAGCGGGAGCGGGGCCGGACGCCGGTACCCGCGCCGCGGCCGCTCCCTCGCCGTCTCCGCCGCGCTGGTCCTCCTCGCGGCCGTCGTCCCCTCCCTCGCCGCGCCCCAGCCCGCCTCGGCCCTCGGGCCGTGCGGCGAGGTCCACGGGTGGTCGCCCCAGGGCCAGGTCGCGCCCGCGATAGCCGGGATCACCGATCCGGGCCCGGTGCGTTTCGCCGACCTCGACGGGGACGGGGACGACGACCGCCTCCTGCTGGACGAGATCGGCGGGATCAGGGAGTGGCGCAACGACCGTGACGGCACGTGGTCCTACCGGGGCCGGGTCGCTCTCGGCACCGGGTACGCGCCCGACCGCGTCAAGTTCGCCGACCTCGACGGGGACGGCAAGGACGACTACCTGGCCGTCAAGGGCGACGGCGCGCTCGACGGCTGGATCAACGCGGGCGGCGATCTCTCGACCCCGACGGGCATCGTGCCGGGCTGGAAGCCCGTGGGCCAGGTGGCGCGCGGGACCGGCACCCCGCCCGGCCAGATCCACTTCGCCGACCTCGACGGTGACGGCGACGACGACTACCTGACCCAGGGCGCGCCGCAGGACGACCTGTACGCGTGGCGCAACGAGGGCGGCGACCGGCCCGGCCGCGACGGCTGGGTGTCCTGGGGCAAGGTCTCCGAGGGGAACGCCCTGATGACCACCTCGCGCGCCGGTTTCGGCGACTTCGACTGCGACGGGCGCGACGACCGGCTGTTCCTGTACCCCGACAGCAAGCTTCTCAGCGTCGCCAACGCGGGGATGCGGGACGGCGTGCTGCACGACGGCCACGTCGGCGGCGCGGCGGGTACGCACGACCCGGTGGAGCGCATCTTCCTCGCCGAGCTCAACGGCGACGGGCGCGTCGACTACCTGACGATGGCCGAGGATGGCTCGTTCACCGGCTACCTCAACGACGGGGGCGACCGGTGAACCCGGCCGGGCGTGCCGCCCGGACGCCCCGCTCGGGCGTCCTCGCCACCCTGCTCGTCCTGGTGGCCGCGCTCCTCGCCGTCGTACCGGCGAAGCCCGCCGCGGCCGAGGACCGCCCGTTCAGCAGCACCCCGCTGGCGACCTGGAACATGCGCGGCGCCAACGAGTCCGGCGCCAACACCAACAAGTGGTACAACAACGTCCGCCACTACGCGCGGGCCTACGGGATCGTGCTCCTCCAGGAGGCCGGGGCGATGCCGGCGAGGAGCGCGCGGCCGCAGGCCGACATCACCCGCACGACGGTCGACCCCAACGGGGTGATCACCACCCACACCGTGCAGCACTACCTCTGGGACATCCACACGGACCACGCCGTGGAGAACCGGCACGTGTACTTCCTGCTCACCCAGAACGGCGAGGGCGGCCGGGTGAACCTCGCCGTGGTCGTCAACGGCCAGCCGGACGAGGTCAACGTCGTCGCCAACCCCAGGACCCCGGGCCGCACCGCGCTCGGCGTACGGTACGGCGCGCACTGGTACTTCACCGTGCACGGCATCGCCAGGGGACAAGGGCCGGACTCCGCCGCGCTGCTCGACGCGATCGACACCCAGGTGGACCGGTGGGCCGCCGACCGGCGCGTCTCGTACGAGTGGACCGTCGGCGGCGACTTCAACGCGACCCCGGACGTGCTGGCGAACCGGACGGGCTTCCCCCCGGCCATGATCGTCAGCACCGAGCGCGGCGTGGCCACCCACGACAACGGGGAGCGCCTGGACTACTTCGTGACCAGTGACGTCACCGCGGCCCAGCGCCACCGGCACGCCCACATCCTCCGGCTGTCCGAGTTCGTCGGGATGCCGCCGTCGGACCACCGGCCCGTGGAGGTGGGCCATCTGCGGGCGGCGGGCGAACCACCGAGCTCCATACGGCTGATGCCGGTGGGCGACTCGATCACTCAGGGCCTGGGCAGCGTGAACGAGTCAGGGTTCCGCGACGAGGTCCAGGACGGCCTCGGCAAGATCAACCGCAACGACCTGTTCGGCAACGACCTGCTCTCCCCGATGTACGACCTGCTGGCCAAGCGCGACCTGGTCGGAGAGCGCAGGACGGGGCGCGGCATCCCGGACACCGACCACGAGGGCTGGCCCGGGTACACGATCGACCAGATCGCGCAGGAGGCATCCGACGCCGTGCCGCAGATGCGGCCCAACGTGGTGACCCTGCTCGCCGGTACGAACGACATGGTCCGCAGCGTGGACGTGGCGGACGCCCCGG
The DNA here is from genome assembly GCF_040296945.1 of Streptomyces sp. NPDC001941. Taxonomy (NCBI): domain Bacteria; kingdom Bacillati; phylum Actinomycetota; class Actinomycetes; order Kitasatosporales; family Streptomycetaceae; genus Streptomyces; species Streptomyces sp. NPDC001941. The sequence goes on from NZ_JBEOYE010000025.1 coordinate 37,861, forward strand.
CGCGGCTGAGCCGGCTGATCGACCAGATCTACCAGGGCTCGCCGGGCGTGACGATCGTGGTGGGGACGCTGACGCCGTCCTCCAACCCGGCGATCCAGCAGCGCATCGAGGCGTACAACCAGGCGATCGGGCCGATGCTCGACGCGCGGGTGGCCAAGGGCGACCACCTGGTCCAGGTGGACCTGAGCGCGGTGACGACGGCCGACCTCGTCGACGAGGTGCACCCCACCGACACCGGGTACCGGAAGATCGCCGAGGCCTTCCTCGAAGGCATCCGCGCGGCCCTGGAGCAGGGCTGGGTGGGCGAGGCGGCGACGCCCGACCCCGGGGGCCCGCGCGGCGGCTACGAGCCGAAGGGGCGGATCTGGGACGGCCTTCCGGGCGACCCGGACGCCGCCGGCGCGATGAAGTACCCGGACCTGAACGGCGACGGGCGGGACGACATCGTGTGGGTCTCCCCCACCGGCGCGGCGACGGCCTGGCTCAACCACGAGGACCAGGGCCGGATCTCGTGGACGTACCGGGGCGAGATCGCGATGGGGACGGGCCTGGGGCCCGACCGGGTGTTCTTCGCCGACCTCGACGACGACAAGCGCGACGACTACGTCGTAATCCGTCCCGACCACACCATCGACGCCTACTACAACAAGGGCGGTGACACGACCACCCCCGACGGCTGGAAGCCCGGCTTCGAGCCGCACCCGGACTACGGCCGGGGCACCGACACCCCGGTGGACCGCATCAGGTTCGCCGACATCGACGGCGACGGCCGCGCGGACTACGTACGGCTGCTGGACGGCGACACCAAGGTCGACGTGTTCTACAACCGCGGCGGCGACACCCCGGGCCACGACGGCTGGGAGCCGGGCGGGGCGATCCTGACCAACCTCAAGTCCCGTACGAACGAGCAGATCGCGTTCGCGGACCTCAACTCCGACGGCAAGGAGGACTACGTCGCGCTGGACGGCGACGGCGTCCCCAACGCCTGGTTCAACACCGGTCGGGCCGACTGGACCGAGCGCGGGAAGATCGCCACGGGGACCGGCGGGACGGTGGCCTTCCCCGAACTCGACGGCGACGGCCGCGCGGACTGGGTGAAGATCGCCCGCAACGGCGCGCTCGACGCGTGGCTCAACAAGGGCGGCGACTGACCCGAGCCGGCGGTGGCGGTGCGCACCCTCCGGGGGCCGCGCACCGCCACCGGCCGGCTTCACCCGGTCCGGCCGCCCTCGACAGCGGGGCCCGTGCCCGGACGCTCCGCCAGCATCGGCCACGCGTCGCGCAGTTGCTCGGCCGAGGCTCCTTCGCACCACTGGTCCAGCAGAGCGGCGACGACGGCCAGGTCGTCGGTGCTCCCGAAGGCCCCCCACGGCCGGCCCGTCTCCGTGGAGATCTCGATGCGGAACTCCCGCTCGTCCTGGCTCGTCGCGTACACCGCGAACCAGGCCTCCCCGCTCGTGCAGCGGGTGGCGACCTCCGCCGCGTAGCCCTCGACGGGTCCCGTGTGCCGGACGACGTAGCCCCGGGCGGCCGCCGCGCGCGCCAGCGACTGCGGCAGGCCGCCGGTCGCGGCCAGGTCAGGGTAGGGCCCGGCGGCCGGCCGTCTCGGACGTTCGTACATGAACCCCTCCATCAGCTGTCAGACGGATGCCGCGCCGGTCGGCGACGGCACCGGGTGCGGGCGCAGCACGAGGAGCCCGTCCTCCTCCCCCGCCACCAGCGCGAAGGGGAACCGGTCGAGTTCCAGGCACAGTTCCACGTCGTCGGCGTGGACCCCCTCGCGCACGCCGTTCGTCAGCTCGGCGGCGGCCCGCGACCCGGCGGCGCGGGCGAGGTAGGGACCGGCGTCCTCCTCCCCCGTGGCCGCCCGGCGTGCGATGTACTGGGCGCAGGCCAGGTCCTCGTCCGCCGTGCCGTCCTCGCCGGTCACCACGAAGGTGACTCCCTCGTCGGCTTCGGACGCTTCATCCGCTTCGTCCGCGCGGGTGCGCAGGACGTGTGCGGTCGCCCCCGCCACCGCGAAACTCGCGCAGAGCACCAGCGAGGCGTCCTTCACAGCGAGGGCGCCGACCGTCCCCGCCGTGGTCTTCTGTACGACGGTGCGCCCGGTCAGGTCGCACGTCCTCAGCAGGCCGGGCGAGTTGACGAGATCGAACCCGGGGGCCGCGGGCCCGTCCTTCAGCGCCACCCACTCCGGGTGGCGCTCCTTGAGCGCCAGGGCCTCGTCCAGCGATCCGGCCAGGACGATCTTCTCCGCCCCCCGGGCGAAGATCCAGGCGGCCACCGTGAAGGCGCGCATGACGTCGACGACGACGGCCACGGAGGGGACTTCGTCGAGCTCATCGATACCGAGGAAGCGAGTGTCCATCGGGTCATGATCGCTTACGGCCCGACCGCGCCGCCATCACGGGGGCCCGCCCGCGCGAACGGGGCCCCGTCATGACCAACTGCCGTACACGACCACCCACTTCACCCGAGCGATGTCACCGTAAAAGATGGTTCCGGGTGTTTGACACGTGTTACTTCTGCGGCGCGAGATCGGGCCCCAGCGAGGCGAATTTCTCTTGCGACACGATCCGCCGGGGCGGCCACGTGATGTTCTCCGGCGGCCAGCTCTGCCGGGTCCGCTTCAGGAACCAGGCCGGGGGCTCGTACATCGGCGGCTCGTAGTCGTCCGGCAGCGCCGTCTTCCACTCGACGCCCTTGGTGCGCTCCGCGAACTCGGCTTTGATCGCCTTGAGTTGCTCGGGCTGGGTGATCAGGTCGACGGCGGTGGCGGCGAGGTAGCGGGCCGCCGTGAGGACCGCGGCACGGCCGGGCGCGGCGGCGGCGCAGGCCGCGGTGGACCAGGTGTGCATCTTGGTGCCGATGGGGGCGAGGGCCACGCCCAGGGAGACGGTCGGGACGTTCCAGCTGATGTCGGCGACGTCGGTGGAGCCGCCGCCGAGGAACGCCGGGTTGGGCGGGGTGAGTTCGGCGACCTGGGTGTGCATGCCCGCGGCGGGCAGGCCGAGCGACTCCTGGAGCTCCTTGGCCAGCTTCTGGGCGTCCGCGGTGTAGACCGGCGGCCCGATGGTCCGCATGTTCTCGTGCAGCAGCTCGGCGAACGCCTTGGCCGGGAGCTGGTTCCAGCACGCCGAGGTGACGCGGTGGCGCACGGTGGTCTGGGACGCCTTGGCCGCGGCCTCGGCCACCGCGACCACCTTGTCGAGCAGCACCCGGACGCGCTCGGGGCTGCCTTCGCGCACGTAGTACGAGATCTCGGCTATCTCCGGGGTCACGTTGGGGATGTCGCCGCCGTTGTTGATGACCCAGTGCAGCCGGCCGCTGGGCGCCAGGTTCTCCTCGCGCAGGAACTCCGACATGGTCGCCATCATCACGGCCGCGTCGAGGGCGCTCTTGTTGCCCAGCGGGGTGCCGCCGTGCCCGGCGACGCCGAGGAAGGTGAAGGTCACGGCCGTCATGGCGGTCGTGGTGCCCCAGCCGGTGGCGTTGGCGGTCGAGGGGTGCCAGTCCAGGAACGCGTCCAGGCCCTCGTACACGCCCTTGGTCACGGCGTACGTCTTGCCGATCAGGGTCTCCTCGGCGGTCGAGCCGAAGAACTTCACGGTCACCGGGAGCCGGTGCTTCTTGGCCGCCTGGGCCACGGCCGCGGCGGCCGCCGCGGCGGCGGTGCCGAGGGCGCTGTGGCCGCAGCCGTGCCCGGGTCCGTAACCGGGGGCGAACGGGTCGTGGACGTACTCCAGCGGGTCGTGGTGGCCGACGCCCTTGCGCTGCGAGAGGCCGGGCAGCGCGTCGTACTCGCCGCTGAAGCCGAGCACGGGCCCGCCCCTGCCCTGGCGGTACGTGGCGGTGAACGCGGTCGGGAAGCCGGCGGTGCCGAACTCCACGTCGAAACCGGCCCGTTCCAGGAACTCGGCCTCGGCCAGCGAGGACTTCCACTCGCGCAGGCTGAGTTCGGCGTTGCCCCAGATCTCGTCGTTGAGGCCGGTGATGTCGTCCTGGTGCGCGGCGATCCAGGCGAGGGCGGCCTTCTTGGCGGGGGTGTCGGCGGCGCGGCCGGCCGGCGCGACGTACCCGGCGGGGGTGGCGTCGACCGCGGCGGCCTGGGCGGGGTCGGCGGCGGCGACCTGGGCGACGCCCGCGGTCACCCCCGCCGCGCCGAGGAGCTGCATGACGTGGCGCCGGCTGAGCTGGGGCGCGCCGGCGGGAAGGTGGTCGTGCTCGTGCTGGTCGTGCAGGTCACACACGGGGGCCTCCGGAACGGATGGGCGGACGGGACCGTACGGTGTTTGTAAGGGCCATGCGGAGAGCACCCTCGACCGAGAAGGTTGCAGCGTCAACATCCCTGGATGACAGCGGTGTTACGCAACGTTCCGATCAGCCGTTCTCCGGCCGACTCCCGCACGCGCCCCGGCACGGACCCCGTGAGCCCGCTATCCGTACGGCCCTCCCGCCTCCCGGCTACTTCGCCGCGTCCACCGCCCTCAGCACCGCCGCCACGAGCAGCCCCGCGGACGTCCCGCCCCTGCCGCCGCGCTGCATCACGGCCGCCGCCGCGACGTCGCCGTGCCAGGCCGCGAACCAGCCGTTCGGCTTCTCCTGACCGATGACCTCCGCGGACCCCGTCTTCGCGCCCACGTCACCGGTCAGGCCCGACATCGCCGCGGCCGCCGAGCCCGCCGTCGCCGTCGTGTGCAGCAGGTCCCTCAGCTGCTTCTGGGCGTTGGCGTCGAGCGGGCGGCGCGCCGTCGCCAGGGTGCGGTGGCCGACGTCCGGCGCGACCAGGAAGGGCTGCGCGAAGCGCCCGGTACGGGCGGTGGAGATGATCGAGGCCATGGTCAGCGGGTTCATCCGCACCTGCGCCTGGCCGATGAGCTGGGCGGCCTTGGACGCCGCGTGCTCCACGGGCACGGTCCCGGTGAAGGCGGGCACCCCGACCGACCAGGGCTCGCCGATCCCGAAGACGTCCCGCGCCTGCCGGGAGAGCTCGTCGTCGGCAAGGCGGCCCGCCTGGGTGATGAAGGCGGTGTTGCAGGAGGCCGCGAAGCTGCGCCGGAAGGTGCTGCCCCCGATCTCGAAGTCGTCGACGTTGTGGAACTCCCAGCCGCCGTACGAGGCCGTCTTCGGGCACGGGTGCGGCTTGTCGGGGCCCGCCAGGCCCTTCTCCAGGAGGAGCGAGCCGGTGACGATCTTCATCGTCGAACCGGGCGCGAGCCGCCCCTCGACGGCCGTGTCGGGGCCCTTGCCCCCGGAGTTCGCGATCGCCAGGATCTCGCCGGTCGACGGCTTGAGCACCACGATCGAGGCGTCCGCGCGCTTGGCGACCTCCGCCTCGGCCGCCCGCTGCACGCGCGCGTCGAGGGTGGTCCGCACCTGCGCCGCCGCACCGGCCCCGACGGAGAGCAGGGCCGCGTCCCTGGCCGGTTCCGCACCGTGGTTCGCCCCGGACCGCGCCACCACGCGCAGCTCGACGCCCGGCCTGCCGCCGACGGTCTTGCCGAAGGACTGCCGCAGCCCCTCCACGACGGGCACGAGCGAGGGGAACGCCCGGGTGTCCAGCGGGTGCCCGTCCCGCCCGAGCGCCACGACCGGCGCGGTGCCCGTCTCCCGCACGGCGAGCTGCCTGCCGGGACCGAGCATCGGGTGCAGCACCTGGGGCGTCCAGTGCACGACCGGCTCGCCGTCCCCGGCCCGGCGCACCACGGTGAGCGAGGAGTCGTACGCCAGCGCGGCGCTCGCCCCCTCGTAGGCGAAGTCGGCCTTCACCGTGAACGGCACCTTCGTCCCGCTCGGCGTCCCCGCCCGCAGGTCCCGCGCCGCCAGGTGGGCGCGCTCCTGGTAGTCCCGCAGCGCGGCGCCCGCGTCGCCCGCCCGGTCCGTGCCGTCGGCCGCCTCCTCCACGTCGCCGTCGGCCCACGCCTCCAGGAAGGAGTCGGTGGCCGAGCGGACCTCCGCCGCCGAGAGCGGGCCGGTGCGCGGCGCCCCCGCCCCGCCGCACCCGGCGAGCACGCCCGCCCCGGCCCCGGCGAGGCCGAGCGAGAGCGCGCCCGTGATCCAGAGTGGCCGTCGCCTGCGCGTGCCCTGCCGCCCGCCGCCCATGGGGCCTCCGCCCTGCCTGCTGGTCGTCCCGGTGATCGACCCGAACCGCTCAAGGTAGGGGCGTGCCGTGGGCGCCCCGGCGGGAGCGCGCCGGTCGGAGCCGTACAACCCCCGGACGTACCAAAGCGGGTGCACGCGGGCGACGAACGCCCGTGCGCAGGGGGTGTCGACGGCCGGTCACCAATGGCCGGTCGTCTGTCCTGTCCGCCCACCGGCACCGGGGCCCAGCATCGGGACGTCAGCCGAGAGCGACGGCGCCCCGCGCGACACCCGCGCGGAACGCCGTACGCCCCGTCACGCCGCCGCGCCCGCGGCCGGGTCAGGAGTACCGATGAAAGAGCAGGACACCTTCGAGCAGCCGACCCGGGAGGCCGCCGCGCTCGCGGCCGAGCGCGGCCTCGGGCCGTGGTCGAGGACGTTCCGGATGAAGCAGAGCCGGCTGTTCGGCAAGCACAACGCCTCGCGGCTCTACATCCACGGCAACGGCGCCGTGGTGACCGGGCCCCAGGGCTTCCAGGCCGCGTACGACTGGCAGACGGTGCGGGTCCTGCGCTACCTGAGCACCCGCAACGGCGTTCCCTGGGACGCCCGTTACACCCTCCTGGACCCGAGCGGCGCCGGGGTGAACATCGGCCCGGGTCTGCGGGTGTTCCTCAAGGAGGAGAAGCAGGCCCTGGGCATCACCTCGATCGTGCAGGGCGCCCTCTTCCTCTGGCCGGACGTCTGGGGCGAGCACATCGTCCAGGCGGTGACGCGGACGCAGCTGCCGAAGGCCGTCGCGGCGGTCGAGCGCGGCGAGACGGTGGACTTCGGCGCGTACCAGGTCGACCGGCACCGGCTGTCCGGCCGCAAGCACTCGGCGCCCTGGTCGGACATCACCGAGATCTCCTCCTACAGCGGCACCCTGATCTTCAACGGGTCCCGCAAGCGCACGACCGTGGACAGCGCGAAGATGGAGAACATCGCCAACATGGACCTCTTCCTCCAGCTGTGCCGGCGCCTGCAGGACTGAGCGACCGTGACGACGCCGCCCGGATCGTCTCGTACCTACCGTGGAGCCCGTGTGAGACTGGCGGAATGGACGGCAGGAACGGCAAGGACATGGGGCGGGAGTCGCGCGGCGAGAAGGACACGGCGACGGTGGAGATCATGTTCGCCCTGGTGACCGCCTCCCTGCTGGCGGCGGTCGTGTTCGGCATCTTCTACGCGCCGACCCTGGTGGTCGGCACCACCACGGCCGAGGGGCGGGCCCTGCTCCTGGCGGGAACGGTGGCGGCCGGGCTGGCGTGGGTGTGGCGGGTCGTGCGCGTGCTGACGCGCTTCGACGCGCGGCGGCGGCTGGGGCGTTGAGGGGGGCGGGCCCTGCTCATGGCGGGGACGGTCACGCCCCCGCCTGGTTTCGATCTCTCCCCCGGCGGTTACGCCGTCTCTTGACGGAACACCCGGACGTGAACCGGGCCTACGGAAGTGGAGCGCATCGATGCGGACGCGGAACATCGGCAACGACACCGTCGGGCGGCACGCGGTGGGGGCCGTCGGGCTGGGCCTGATGACGTTCGACCAGACCGGCTCGCAGCCCCGCCGGCAGCTGCTCGACACGGTGTCCGCCGCCCTGGAGGCGGGCGTGACCCTCTTCGACACCGCCGACGCCTACGGCCCCGGCGAGGAGCTGGGCGCGGCGGCGCAGGGCGAGAACGAACGGCTCATCGCCGGTCTGCTCGACGAGTTGGGCGTACGCGACCGGGTCCTGCTCGCCACCAAGGCCGGGCACGTCCGTACCGAGGGCGGCGGCTGGGACACCGACAGCAGCGCCGCGCACCTGCGCAAGGCGGTCGACGACTCGCTCGGGCGGCTCGGGGTGGAGCAGATCGCGCTCTGGCAGCACCACCGTCCCGACCCGGACGTGCCGTACGAGGAGGTGCTCGGCACCCTCAAGGAGGTGCACGCGAGCGGCAAGGTCGCCATGGTCGGGCTGTCGAACGCGGACCCGGGGCAGATCCGGCGGGCGCACGCGGTGCTCGGGGACGCACTGGTGAGCGTGCAGAACCAGTTCTCCCCGGCGTTCCGCACCAGCCGCCCGGAGATCGACGTGTGCGCCGAGCTGGGCCTGGCCTTCCTGCCGTGGAGCCCGCTGGGCGGTCTGACGAAGGCCAAGGACCTCGCCGAGCGGCACCCCGGGTTCAGCGAGGTCGCGGACGAGCTGGGCGTCAGCCCCCAGCAGGTCGCGCTGGCCTGGGAGCTCGCCCAGTCGCCCGTCGTGATCCCCATCCCGGGGGCGAAGCGCCCTTCGTCGATCACGGACTCGGCCGCTGCGGCGGAACTGACTCTCTCCGACGATCAGTTGGCCCGACTCGACGGCTAGGTACTGTCCGTCCCGACCTTCTCGGCGAACTCCCGCGCCCGGGGGAAGTCCTGGAGGCGACGGGCCAGTACGAGGAGCGCGTCGCGCGGCCGGAAGGTGCCGGACACCGTGTTCGGCCGCGCGACCGAGCCCAGCCAGCGCACGCCGTCGCGCAGGACCGTGACGTCGTCCATGTACACGGCGGCCAGCAGGAAGTCGAGGACGTGCCCGGCGCACTCGACGTCTCCGTAGCCGCCGGAGCCGTATCTTCCGGAGGAACGTCCGCCGGTGTCCTGCCCGTCGGACGCGCCGTCCCCGTCGCCTGCCCGCTCCCCTTCGCGTGAACGTCCGGTGATCTCGCCCAGCAGGGCCGCCCGGCCGCCGCGCAGCAGGAGGTACTCCTCGACGTGCGGCGGCTCGAAGGTGACCCGGGTCAAGGGGCGCACCGGGCCGAACGCGGTCGTGTCGAGCAGTTCCGCGGCCGTCCGGGCCGTGACGGCGACCGCCTCCGCCGCGAGGCGGCGGCCGTACTCTCCCCGCCCGCCGAAGCCCGCCCCGCCCGCGAGGACCGGGACGCCCGTCTGGTGCGCCGCGCGGATCGCCGCGTGCGCCTGGGGCAGGCGCGTGGTCATGGAGGAGGAGAGGGCGAGCAGTCCGACCTCGAACCCGGCCAGGTAGCGGGCGAGTTGGCCGGTCGGCACGTGCGGTCCGAGGTAGGTGACCGACCAGCCGCGCAGGCGCAGGACGTCGGCCGCCAGGCGCGCGGCGAGCGCGTGCCACTCGCCCGGTACGCAGGCCATCGTGATCCGGCCGCGGGGCGGGATCGCGCGGACCGACGGGTGGGCCATGGCCAGCGTCGCGGCGCGCTCGCTGATGGCGGTGGCGAAGTGCTCCTGCACCACGGTGAGCGTCCCGGACGCCCAGAGCGCGCCGATCTCCTCCTGGCAGGGGGCGAGCACGTCGAGCAGGAGGGACTCGGCGCCGAGCCCGTCGTCCAGCCAGGCGCGCGTGAGGGCGTTCGCGTCGTGCTCCGAGCAGGCGACGAGCGCTTCCATGAACAGCTTCTGGAGTTGCGGCAGAGGGGGCGTTCGGGGATCGGTCGGGATCGTGGGTCCGGTCATGCGCGCACCGCCGTCGTGTTCGTGGGTCGTACGGGTCGGGGCCTCGGCCGTGCCGTCACGTGCCCCGGTCCTGACCCGTGCGGGCCTGGATCGCGACGAGGGTCAGGTCGTCGTGGTCCGCGCCGTCCAGCCAGCGGGCGATCAGCATGTCGAGCCGTTCGAGGAGGGCGGCGGCGGGCAGGCCCCGGCACGAGGCGAGGAACTCCGCCAGGCGCTCCTCGCCGAGCAGCGGCCCGGGGGCGGGGCCGCGCGCGTCGGTGGCGCCGTCCGAGTAGACCAGGCAGGTCTCGCCGGGCTCCAGGCGCAGCCGCTCGGTCTCGTACTCCGGGTCGGGCAGCACGCCGATCAGGACGCCCCGCGCCTTCGTGCGCCGTACGCGTCCGTCGCGACGCAGGACCAGTGGCGGCGGGTGCCCGGCGCTGCTGAGGCCCAGGTCGAGGCCCGGGCCGGCGTCCGTCACCGTGACCATGGCCAGCGAGGCGAAGGCCGGGTCCTCGACGCCCGGGTCCCCGGCGCCCGGTCCCTCGTCCTGGTCCAGGGCGTTGAGGCGGCGCAGGACGTCGCGGTGGTGCGGGCGGGGTCGGCTCAGGCCGATCAGCCGGTTGCGCAGGGCGGCGGCGCGCACGGCGGCGGCGGTGTCGTGGCCGCACACGTCCCCGACCACGACCGTGTCGGGCGTGCCCGGCGGCAGGAAGCAGTAGAAGTCCCCGCCGACGCCCGCCCCTTCGGGGCGCGGGCGGAAGGAGACCGCTATGTCGGCCCGGCCGAGCAGGCGTTGCGCGGTGGCGGGCAGGGGGCGCCTCAACTGTCCGGTGAGGCGGTCGAGTTCGTGCTGGAGTTGGGCGGCGTGCAGCGAGAGCGCGGCCATGGCGGCCACCGCGCGCAGGGCCGGGCCGCCGTCCGGCGTGACGAAGGCGGGGGCGGGGTCGCGGCGGAACAGCAGGACGGTTCCGGCCCTGCGCCCCCAGACGCACAGCGGCAGCAGCAGGGACTCCCGGTAGGCGACGGGCTCCCCGGGCAGCAGCCAGGCGGGCGGCGGATCGGGGAAGGGGCAGTGCACCGGGTCGTCCCCGGGGTCGGCGGACGGCGCCAGGGCGTCGGGGAGGCCGGGGAGGAGGTGCGCGGCGGCGGCGGCTTCGGGGCACCAGTACGAGTCGTGGCCGCCCGAGGCGTTCCTCCGCGTCACCCGCGCGCCCCGGGCGCAGCCCTCGGTGATCAGGACGACGGCCTCGGCGAACGGGTGCAGGCTCTCCAGGACCTGCTCCCGCACGCGGGCCGGCGTGCCCGGCCCGTACTGCCCCGGCCACGGCGTGGGCCTGTTCTCCGCCAGTGCGGCGGCGCGGACGTCCGGCTGGGGCGCGCCGGGACCGGGCCGGACGCCCGCGGTGACGGCACCGCGCGTCCGGCCCGGCCTGCCGGGGCGTGGCTTCATCGCGGGCCCTGTCGCACGGTGTGACCAGGCATGGACGCCTTCCGGGGCTCGCTGGGGGCTGGCAGGAGGGAGGATCAGTGCGCTCATGCTGGCAGGTCGCCCGATCCGGCGGAGCAGTATGCGGATCCGGCCACCGGCCGAGGGGGTGGGTGGGAAAATGTGCCCGGCCGCACTGCAAAAACGTTCGTTCCGTCGCCGCGGCCCCCGCCCCGCCGAGTCGCCGACCGGCCCGGCCCGCGTGAGACTGCCGGTATGACCCCCGTGTGGACCAGCAAGGACGCGATGATCGCCGCGCTCGGCGAGGGCGCGGAGGCGTTCGCGTACACCACCTTCGGCGACCGCGACTCCCCGTGGTTCGGCGAGGCCTGGCGCGCCGGTGACGGTACGGGCGTGCGGTACGGGGTGTACGGCGAGGGCCCCGAGCCGTTCGCGGCGGTGCTGGAGGACCTGGCGGGCGAGGACGACGAGGGCTGGGCGGTGCAGGCGGCGAACACCGCCCTGGCGAAGGTGGTCCTGGACTGCGTCGCCGCCACGCCGGAGCTGGCCGCCCTGGAGTGGCGGCGCGACAACGGGGACGCGCTGGCGGTCGCCTGCGCCCCGGACGGCGAGTGGCATGCGGCCTGGTGCTTCGACGGGGAGTACGACCAGGTGGGCTGCGGGGACGACCTGGGGGAGGCGTGGCGCCCGGCCGCCGAGGCCGTCCTGCGCGCCGGGCTCGTCGACGAGACGGACGAGGACGCGTTCGCCGGCGAGGCGGACCTGCGCACGGCCCTGGCGGTGGAGGCCTGGGCGGCCGCCGTGCTCTCCGACGCCACGGCGGACCGGATGAGGGCGGCGGGCTGCAAGGGCGACGAGGGGTTCCGTACCGGGATGTGACCGCGTAGCGGGATGTGACCGCGCGTCTCGATCCGGGATTTTGCTATTTGACCCGGAAAAGAATTTCCTTTTACACTCCTTTACGCATGCACCTCGCTAGGTGAGGCGTCTGCACGGACACAGGCCACTGACCCCAAACGTCGAAAGACGCCCCGGGTCAGGACAGCTCCTCCCGACTTAAGGGTTGAGCCCAAGTGGCTCCCACCTCGTGGGCACGCCGTGCAGTGCCGAAGCTCTGACGAAAGGGGTGCCGGCCCGACGATCCGCGTCCGCGGGTCCCGTTTCGCCTCCCTGTGTGCACCCCGGCGCGTCCGACCGCGCCGGTGACGTACGTCCGGTGGCGCCGTGTGCGCCTGGTGTGGGTGGAGGTGACGGCTGTGAGTTCGGGTTCCGGTAGTTGTTCCGGTGGTTCCCGAGGCCGTGGTCGATCGTGCACTCCGCGCCGCATCCCGTGATCCGTCGCTGACCTCGCACGCCCACCCGCGCCCCCTCTTCTCCGCCCAGGCGTCCCGTCGTCCTCCGGCCCGCCCGGATTCGGTCCGCCCGGATTCGGTCCGCCCGGATTCGGTCCGCACCGGGCGGGGATAAGGCACTCCCCTGCCCCCGCGCAGTTTCCCCTCCTCCTTTTCAGACCCGTGCGCTATTTCAGCGTGCCGTTTTCCAAGAGGCTTTCATGAATCGCGAAGACGTCATTTCCCGTGCCCGCGCACTGCTCGACCGACCGGACGGGGAGGGCTTCGCGCGGCTGATGCGGCACGCGTGGCCCGCCGACGTGGCGGACGCCGTGTGCGACGCCCCCGCCGACCGCATCGCGGCCCTGATCGAGTCCGCGACGCCCCAGGACCGTACGCGCCTCTTCGTCGCCCTCACCGACCCGGTGCAGGACGCCGTGATCGGGGTGCTGTCACCCTCGACGAAGGCCGACCTGGTCTCCAGGCTGCCCGCCGACGAGCGCGCCGACCTGTACAACCGGCTGCCCGAGCACACGCGGCAGCGCCTGCTGCCGTCGCTGTCCCGGGCCGAGCGCGAGGACCTGCTGCGCCTCGCCCACCACCCCGAGGGGACCGCGGGGGCGGCCGCGACGTCGCAGTACACCGCCGTGGGGTCCGGGACGGCGGTGGCGGAGGCACTGCGCTCCATCCGGGCCACGGCCTCGGACAAGGAGACCATCTACGTCGTGTTCGTCCTCGACGTCCAGGGGCGGCTGCGCGGCTCGGTCTCCCTGCGGGACCTGATCCTGGCCGACGAGGACACCCGGGTCGACGCGCTGGTGGGAGCCGACGCGGTGAGCGTGCGGGCCGGTGACCCCGACGAGCGGGCCACCGAGCTGATCCGCCGTCACGACCTGCTGGCCGTTCCGGTGGTCGACGACGAGGACCGCATGGTCGGGATCGTCACGGTCGACGACGCGATGGACATCGACCGCGAGCAGGACGCCACCCAGCTGGCCCGGTACGGCGGCACCTCGGCGCTCGGCGGGCCCGACCTGGACCTGCGCGAGTCGCCGTTCCGCAGGATCTTCGGCACGCGCGTGTTCTGGCTGGGCCTGCTCACCGTGTTCGGCCTGGTCACCAGCAGCTTCGTGGCCGCCCAGGAGGCGATCCTCGAGGAGGTCATCGTGCTCGCGGCGTTCATCGCGCCGATCATCGACATGGGCGGCAACACCGGCAGCCAGGCCGCCACCCTGGTCATCCGGTCCATGGCGCTCGGCCAGATGCGGACCTGCTGGCAGGACTTGTGGTTCGCCGTGCGCCGCGAGCTGGGCGTGGCACTGGCCCTCGGCGCGAGCATCGCCGCCCTCGAGGTCGTCCTCACGTACTTCGTCAAGGACGGGATCTCCCCGGGCGTGCTGGCCACGGTCGGCCTGAGCATGCTGGTGTGCACCGCGCTGGGCGGTGTCATCGGTGCCGCGCTGCCCTTCCTGGCCCGCCGCATCGGCACGGACCCCGCCACTCTCAGCGCACCGCTGATCACCTCGATCATGGACCTGGTCGGCGTCTTCGTGTACTTCGGCCTCGCGTACGCCTTCCTCGGCCACCTGCTCGCGTGAGCAACCACCGCCCGCACCGGACGCGTGGGCCGGCGCGGGCGGGACGGGGATGTCCCTGCTCTTCCGCCCGATATCCGCCCTTGCGCCGGGCGAATGGTCCCCATCCGGCAAGCAGGCACCCGCCCTCAGGTGTGGGCCCGCCCTCGCTGGGGACTCGGCGCGGAGGGCCGGGTCCGGCCGCGTATCCCCCGGGGGTGCCGGCCCTGCCCAGGCTTCTCTGGTTCAGCAGCAGAGCCGGGGAAGCCGTACCCCGCCCCTGACGAAGGGGACTCGGCAGGGGCGGGTCAGAAGCCTCCGTGGGCGCAGACGCGGCGGGCGACCTCGCGCAGCTTGACGTTGTTCTCCTGGGAGTAGCGCCGCAGCGTCTCGAACGCCTGCTCCTCCGTGAGGTGGTGGGCGCCCATGAGGATCCCCATCGCCTCGCCGATGACGTGCCGGGTGGCGACGGCCTGTTCCATCTGGGCGTGGGTACGCGCGCTGGAGAAGGCGATCGCCGCGTGCGAGGCGAGGAGCCAGCCCGCCAGTTCGCTGGTGTCGGTGAACGCCCCCGGCTTGCGCGAGTAGAGGTTGAGCGCGCCGAGGTCCTCGTCCTCGGTGAAGAGCAGGAAGCCCATCACGCTGCCGATGCCCAGCTCCCGCGCTCGGGGGGCGTAGGCGGGCCAGCGCTCCTCGCGGTCGAGGTCGGCGATGCGGAACACCCGGTCACCGGTGGTGCTGCGCGCGGCGTCGAAGCAGGGCCCCTCGCCCACCTGTTCCTGGAGCCTGTCGCTCGCCACGACCAACTCGTCGGTGGCGGCGAGGGTCTGCGCGCCGTTGCCGTCCAGTACGAGGATCCCCGCCGCGTCGCAGCCGTCGACCAGGTCGATCGCCGACGCGGTGATCCGTTCCAGGGTCGCGCCCACCGAGTCCTGCGCCAGCAGGTCGCGCGCCATGGAGGCGAGCCGCAGCGCGAAGCGACTCCAGTCCACGTCAGCCTCCGCCCCCGTCCCGGTCGGGACGTCGTCTCCGCTCTGTCGCCGGAGACGATTCTGCGACGCGCCGCGCGAGGAGAACAGCCGATACCGCGCCTCACTCTCCGTCATGAAACCGGCGGCCCGAGGCTGTTCACCTACGCGTGGGCCGCACCGTCACGACCGGCCCAGGCGGTCCGCGGACGGGGCGTCGGCGCCCGGGCGCGGCGCCGGGACGGCCGGCTTCCCGCCACGGGGCCGACGCCCCCTCTGCCGTACGGAACGCAGCACTTCCACGGCCCCGTGGCAGACCGCGAACCCCGCGTCGAGCGCGGCGCCGCGCAGTCGCCGGTACACGACCGGTGCGTGCGAGTCCCGGCTGGCGGCGTAGGAGATGCCTCTGTGAGTCCTCGATCGTCCTGCGCTGCCCACCGGACGTGGGGAGTGTGGACGTGAACAAGTACGGCCGACGGGCACAGAACCACTGGGTCGAGCACCGGCCTGACGAACTGGCAGACCTGGACGACTCCAAAGCCTTCTTCGCAGATCTCGGGGCAGACGTTGCGCACGAGGTTCGTACGCGCTGGACCGAGGCTCGGCTGACCGCCTCACGCGGTGAGGGTGAGTCCTTCCTCGAGCGGGTCAGCCGGCTGCAGTACATGCGTCACGAGGCGGAGCGGGAGGCTCTGCGTGAGCTTGTGCTCCTGCCAGCTGAGCCGGACCCCGATCTGCCAGCCGACTCTCTGATCACTCAGGCTGAACTGGTTGAGGAGCAGTGGCGTGAGCAGCACCTCGAGGCTCTCGCTGCGGGTCGCAGCCGTGCTGCGGACTTCAGTGCAGCAGAGCGTGCTCGGCTGCGTGCCGGAGCTGTTCCCCGGCTGCTGGAGCTGACCGGCCTCTCTGATGTCGCGCTTGCCCGCCAGGGGCTGAGGTAAGTGCCGTCCGTAGAGGGGGAGTTCCGGCCCCGGGACCAGAGTGATCTGGCTCCTGCGGCTCCGCTGCCGCGGCTGGAGGCGAACCTCGCCGCGCTGCGGGTTCTGCGGCAGATCCAGGGTGAGGGGCGTGAGGCAACTGGTGAGGAGCGTCGGGTCCTGGCTCGATGGTCGTCGTGGGGGGCGCTGCCGAATGTCTTCGACCCTGCCAGGGAGCGCACGAGGGTGCGCCGGGAGAAGTTCGCGGCGGCGCAGGCGGAGCTTCGTCATCTGCTGAGTGAGAAGGAGTACGAGGCCGCTCGCCGCACGACGCTGAACGCGCACTACACGGATGCCGCGTTCGTGAGGGTGATCTGGCAGGCGTTGCAGGTTCTGGGGTTCTCCGGCGGCCGAGTGCTGGAGCCGGGCTCGGGTGTGGGCACGTTCATTGGAATGGCGCCCGAGGGCGCAGAGGTGACCGGGGTTGAGCTCGACCCGGTCACGGCTGCGATCTGCCATGCCTTGTATCCGCAGGCCCGCATCGTGAACGAAGGCTTCGAGGCGTCGCGGGTGCGGCCGGGAGAGTACGACGCGGCGATCGGGAATGTTCCGTTCCACTCGGCCCGGATGCAGGACCCCCGATTCAATCCGGGGAACTTTGCGATGCACGACCACTTCATCATCAAGGCCCTGGAGGCCGTGCGGGTCGGGGGAGTGGCCGCGTTCATCACCTCCACCGGCACGCTCGACAAGAGAAGCAAGGCGGCCCGGGCTGAGATGGCCGAGCTCGCCGACCTGGTGTGCGCTATCAGGCTGCCCAACGGTGCCCATGCTGCGGCCGCCGGCACCGATGTCGCTACCGACTTGCTCGTGTTCCGCCGTAGGGCTCCCTCGCACAAGAAGCAGGGCGCCAGCTTCGCCAAGACCGAAGTGCTCACGGCCGACGACCGCGTGCAGATGGACATCAACGAGTACTACCAGGCGCATCCGCGCAACGTGCTGGGCACGTTGGTGCCCGGACGGGCCCGTGGGGACAGGCACCGGGCGGAGGTCCGCGCCGTCAGCTCGGATACCGCGGCCCGGCTGGAGCGGGAGCTGCAGCGCGAGATCGAAGCAGCTGTGGAAGCCGGTCTGGGGATGAGCGAGAACCCGGTCCGGCGTGAGGAGGAGGTGCGGGGCCCGGATGCGCGGGAGTTGTTCGGTCAGCATGCGGAGCGTTTTGACGGGCGCATTGTGGAGCTGGCCGACGGCAGCTTCTGGTCGGCTCGCCTGGAGGACAGCGAGCCTCACCCTTGTGCGAGGACTCAGCGCGGCGAGCTGAAGGCTCTGCTGCTGATCCGGGACGCGGTCTCTGAGCTCCTGGACGCCGAGACCTCGCCGGATGCCGATGAGGCCTGGCTCGGCTTTCTGCGTTCGAACCTCAACGTGCAATACGACGCCTACGTCGCGAAGTTCGGCCCGGTGTCCCGGTTCACCCGTCAGGAACGCGCGCGCAAGCTGACCTGGGACGACGTGCCCGAGGACCTGTCGGAGCAGCTCCAGGACGCTGTGCTGGAGGTGAAGGGCCGGCTCGGTTCCAAGCAGCAGGCGGCCATCGACAACCTGGGCGACGGCGTACTGACCGAGGCAGACTTGCAGGTCCTGCTCGCCTGGGATGCGGGCAAAGCGCCCAGCGGCCTGCGCCAGGTGCTGGCTGACCTGCAGGCGCTGCGCGATGAGATGCGGGATGCCGGACAGCTCAAGGTCTGGGCACGGGTGCCGCCGCCGCAGGGCGGGTTCGCCGACGATCCGCATGCCCCCCTGGTGTACGCGCTGGAGGACTACGACGAGGAGACAGGCACCGCCCGCAAGGCCGAGATCTTCACCCAGCGGGTCGTCGCGCCCCGCACGCTGCCCGAGCGGGCGCAGAGCGCTGAAGAGGCCGCCGCGATCAGCCTCGACCTGCACGGGCAGATCCGGCTCGATGTCGTCGCCCGCCTGCTCGACCTCGACGGGGAGCAGGCGGCACGACGGGCCCTGATCGGGCTGGTCTTCGAGGAACCGCACACGGGGCGACTGGTGCCGGCCGCCGAGTACCTGTCGGGCAACGTGCGCATGAAGCTCGCCCAGGCCCAGGACGCGGCCGGAGTCGACCGACGCTTCCTCGCCAACGTCTCCGCCCTCAACGAGGTCCAGCCCGAGGACATCGCGCCGGCCGACATCCGGGTCAAGCTCGGTGCTCCCTGGGTGGACGACAGCTACGTGCAGGAGTTTCTGCGCGGGCTCCTGCGCGACGAGTCGATCAAGGTCGAGCGCGCGGCTGGGTCGACGTGGACGGTTGAGTGCCGCAGCGAGAACGACGTCATGATGACGAAGGTCTGGGGCACCGAGGCGATGAACGCCATCCAGATCGTGCGCGCGCTGCTCAATCAGCGGCCCATCCGCGTCGACGCGCATTTCCCAGAACACGCCAGCGCCGCCGAGAAGGCCGTGATCAGGGCCGAGGCGATGACGGCGACGATGGTCGCCAACAAGTACGCGGAGAAGATCAACGGAGAGTTCCGTACCTGGCTGTGGAAGGACGAGGAGCGCGCTGAGCACCTCGCCGCCCTGTACAACACGCGGTTCAACAGCCTCGTCCTGCGCAACTACGACGACGCGCCGAAGCTGTCGTTTCCCGGGCTGTCGACGGAGTTCACGCCCCGCCCGCACCAGCAGGCCGCGGTCTCCCGGATCCTGAACGAGCCCTCTGCGCTGCTCGCCCACGAGGTCGGGGCCGGCAAGACGCTTGAGATGTCGATGGGCGCCATGGAACTGCGCCGCCTCGGCCTGGCCCGCAAACCGGCGATCATCGTTCCGAACCACATGGCCGAGCAGTGGACCAGGGAGTTCCTGCAGGCATATCCCAGTGCGAAGGTGCTGACCGCCTCCACCAAGGACCTCTCCACCCGGCGTAAACGCAAGCGGTTCGCGGCCAAGGCCGCCACCGGCGACTGGGACGCGATCATCATGACCTACGGGGTCATGAAAGCGATCCCGCTGTCCGCGGCCGAGCACGAGAACTACATCTCCAAGCAGCTCTTCGAGTTCGAGCGCGACCTGCTTGCACGGCGCGCCCGGCTCATCGCCGAAGGCAAGGACCCCGAGAACGACGACACCGTCAAGGCCGTCGAGACCAAGAAACTCATCCGTGAACAGGCCCTGCGCACCCGGATGCACTCCATCCGCGAGGGCGGCCTGTCGTGGGAGCAGCTCGGCATCGACTACCTGTTCGTCGACGAAGTCCACAACTTCAAGAACCTCTACAACCCCTCCAACAACGCGGGTCTGTCCATCGCGGGGTCGATCCGGGCGACCGACCTGCACATGAAGCTGGAGTACATGCGCGGCAAGTACGGGGCCCGCGTGATCTCCGGGGCGTCCGCGACGCCGGTGGTCAACTCCCTCGCCGAGGCGTACGTGTGGATGAAGCTCCTGCGTCCCGACATCCTCGAAGCCGAAGGCCTGGAGAACTTCGACGACTGGGTCGCCAACCACGCCGAGATCGACACGAAGATCGAGATCGCGCCCGAGGGGGGCCTGCAGACCAAGTCCCGCTTCGCGCGGTTCACCAACATGCCCGAACTGCTCACCGCCTGGTGGGTGGCAGCCGACGTCAAGACCGCCCAAGACCTCGGCCTGCCGGTCCCCGACGTCTACGGGGGCGGCCCGCAGATCATCGCCTGCCCGCCCACCAGCGTCAACGCCGAGATAGCTGATGAGGCCCGCCGCCGGGCCCGCGACATCCGCTCAGCCTCGGTGGATCCCAGCGAAGACAACATGCTCAAGCTGGGGTCCTGGATGCGGCAGGCCGCGCTCGACCCCCGGCTGGTCGGCTACGCCCTCGAAGAGGGCGAGCAGACGAAGATCTCAATCGCCGCCGACAAGATCGCCAAGCTGTACTTCCAGCACAAGGACGACGTCTACCAGGGCCCCAAGGACGCGGCGCCCGACGAGCTCCCCGGCTCGCTGCAGCTGGTCTTCGCCGACCTCGGCACGCCCTCCAAGGAAGCCCTCAAGAAGGGCAAGTGGACCGTCTACGACGGGCTGTTCATGGAGCTCACCGCCCGCGGCGTGCCAGCCGACGGCATCCGCTTCATGCAGGAAGCCCAGAGTGACCGCGAGAAGGCGGCCCTCTTCCGCGATGCCCGCAACGGCAAGATATCCGTGCTCATCGGCTCCACCGAGACGATGGGCACCGGAACCAACGTCCAGCGCCGTGCGATCGCCGTCCACCACCTCGACTGCCCCTGGCGCCCCGTCGACCTGCACCAGCGCACCGGCCGCGTCGTGCGCCAGAAGAACCTCAACTACGACCTTGGCCGAGAGGTTCACGTCTACAACTACGTCACCGAAAACTCTTTCGACGCCTATGTGTGGCAGCTCGTCCTGGGCAAGGCGACGTTCATCCAGCAGCTGATGAACGGCAAGCTCACCGACCGCACCATCGAGGACATCGCGATGGACCTCGCCGAGTACATGGTCGAGGCCGTCTCCATGGGCGCCGGGGACCCGCGGCTGCAGGAAGTGGGGCGCCTGCAAAACGAGATCCTCGGCCTGGAGGCGGAGAAGCACGCCCACAACGCCGCCCAGTTCGGGCTGCGCCACACCGTCGACACCGAAACCCTGCGCGCCGAGCAGCTCGAAGCCAACATCGCCCTGCTCACCACGGTGATCGGCAACGACGACGTGCCCGGCACCCGCCGCTCCACCCGCGACAGCGCCTTCACCATGACCGTCGACGGGCGCACCTATACCAAGCGCAAAGAAGCCGCCGCCGCCCTGCGCTACGCACTCGTCAGCGTCCTCGATCAGCTGAAGGGGCAGCGTGGCGCCCCGCCGATCCAGGTCGCCGAGCTAGGCGGCGTCCCCGTCTTCGCCCAGCTGGACTGGCTTGACCTCCATCTCGGATTCGGTGCGGGCAAGCCAGTTCTGGTAGAGCCCAAGAAGCTCGCCGACGGGCCGAAGGCCGTCTCCGGCACCATCCAGTCCCTCGAACACCGCCTCGCCCATCTCGAAGACGACCTCGCCACTGCCCAGGAGGACCACGCCCACGCACTCGCCGAAATAGCCAATGCCGAGTCCTACCTCGGCACCGTCTACAACGAAGACGACAACCTGGTGGAGGCCAAGGCCAGGCTCGCTTCGTTGATGGCCGAGCTGGAAGTCGAGGCCCCGGTCCGTGGCAAGGGGCCTGTCGGCGCCGTGCCCAGCTACGCGGACGGGGCCGCTCTGGCCCGCTCCGGCGGGGGAGGGGGCGGCACAGGACGCCCGCGCTCCTCGTCGCCAGGCGGGGGCGGCGGCGCACCCTCCGAGGCCACCGGCCCGGCCGAGGAGGAGCAGGAGGCGTTCCCGCACTACACCGACCGGCTGGCCACCCTCATCGCCGAGCGGCTGATGGCGGAAGCCCTGCGCGCCGTCATCGAGACCCACGCGGCCGCCGCCAACACCACCGGGCACCGCAAGCTCACCAAGGCCCTGGCCGACCTGCACGAGGAGAGCCAGCGCCTGCGCGCCCTGCGCCTGGACGGCCGTCTGCTCCCTCCGGCGGCCATGATCGTGACACCCGAGCTGTGGCGCACGGCCATCGACAGCGCCACCGAAGCCCTCGGCAAGAACAACCCCATGGCCACCGACCTCAAACGCCTGGGCCGCCTGGCCGACCTTCACACCCAGCGCTGGAACGCCACCCTTGACTCCGCGTCCGCGGTCAACGCGTGGCTGGAGTCTCCCGAACCGCAGACCGACCAGTCCGGAGCCGAGGACGGCCGCGAGTACGTCCGCCTCGACGACCTGGGCCTGACCGCCAAGTACAGCGTCGGCGCCGATTCCCTGTCCGCGCACGCGGTACTGCGGCGCCTGATGCAGGACAGCCCTCTGCTGCACTCCGTCACCAGCCACGGCCGGCAGCTCCTCGGCCGCCGCCGTGACGGCTCACGCCTGGAGGGCACCTCCAACGACGCCCGCCTGACCGGCCTGGCCCGCCGCGCAGCAGCCTCCGCACCCGCGTCCACTAACGCCCCCGCGCATGCTGACGCCCAGGAACCCGCCGACGTGCCACCCACCCCACGAAGCAAGGAGGCACCAGCGGACACCCACCCCACACCCGCCGAGCCCACCCCCGCCGAGCCCGCGCCCGCCCCGGTCGTCGCACCAGCATCCGCGCCGCCCGCCCCGGTGCCGGTGTTCACCAACCACCGGGCATGGCGGCAGGCCTTCGCCGAGGTCGAAGCCGCCGCGAACGACCTCAGCCGCGCCGCCGCCCAGACCTGGGAGCGGGACTACATCCCCCACGGCTTCAACCGGCTGCGCCACGACCTGTTCCAGGCCACCGCCGCACTCGAGGACCAGGACGGCCACGACACAGAGACCGCACTGACCAACTCCCTCGCACAGGCCCAGCGGCTGCTGCGCTCCCTCAAGGCCGACGACCGCACCACCATGCAGGCCCCTCTGTCCACCTTCACCCGCCTCGCCCGCGCCTTCCTCACCCGCCACCGCGCCACCATGGCCCAGCACCTCGACGAGGACAACCTGGCCCGCACCATCGAAGCCCAAGCACGCGCCCGCTTGGAGGAGTTCATCACCACCTGGAGCCAGACCGACCCCGACCCCCTCCAGGACCCGCCCGCAGGAGCCGATAGCCAGCAGCGGCCCGCCCTGGCCCCAGCCGCCCCGACCGACAGCAGCGATCAGACACCGCAGAGCCCGCCCGACCAGCACCCCGCCAGCGGCGACACCGGGCCCGAGCCCTCGCCCGTGACCACCACCAGCGACAGCGCGCTCGCCATCGAAGCCCCCGAGCGCTGGAGTCTGGGCGAGGATCGCCCCGAGCCGTACGCCACGGACACCATCGGCATTACCGCCGAACGCGCCCGGCAGGAGCTGCACCTCCTGCACCAGCAGTGGAGGGACGACTACGCAGAGAACCTGCCCCCCGTACCCGACCACGAACTGGCCACCGCCCTAGCGGAGTTCACCGAGGCCGTCGAGCGCGCACAGCAGACTCCTGGCGCGGACTGGGGCCTGCAGCTCCAGGCGTACACCCGTATCCAGGCCGCTGCCGACACGCTGGCCGACCAGCTTGCCGCAGATCCCACCGAGCACCGCGCCACCCGGACCCAGGCCGTCGGCCGACTGCGCCACCTGGCGCGCAGCGCTGCGCTGCACGTCGACCGCCTGGCCCACTCGGCGCCCACCGAGCTGGACGATCGGTGGCTGCACGATGCGGCCCGCCGGTTCCCGGAGCCCTACACCGATCCCGGCGAGGTCCAGCGCGCCCTTGACGCGCTGGCCGAGGCCGCCGCACAGGCAGTCGTGCCCGAGGGGTTCGAGCGCACCCCGGCCCAGAGCGCGCTGCTGAAGGCCCGGCTGGCCGCCACGCTGCTGCCTGTTGGAGCGGGAGCGCACCTGGAGGCCCTCAACGGCCTCGCCCGCGCCATCGGAGTCATCGACGTCACCAACGCCACCGGCATCCTCCCCGAGCACCTCGGACGCATGGCGCGGACCTGGCTCACCGACCCTGACCACGCCGACACCCTCCTCACCCCCGCCCCGCGCCCCCTTCAGGTAGCCGCCCGCCCCCTGGACCCGGCCGAGCCCTACCAACCGCGCGAGGGCCACGACGAGGTTGGGGAACTGGCCGACTACTACGGTCCCCGCGGATGGGCCGCGCGCCGCATTCACAACCAGCTGCGGCCCCAGACGTCCGCCACCGAACGGCGTCTGAGCCGTCTCCTGGAGCACCTGACCGACGGCCCCCGCACCACCGACGACGGCCTCATCGACCCAGCCTGGCCCGACCTGCTCGACGAGGCCGCCCGCCTCGCACGCCTCGTCGTGCGCGAGCGCGAGGAAGAGGGCTACCGCCACCAGCGCGGCAGCGACCTGCGCGAATTCGACGCAGACGCCACCCGTCACGCCCGCCGGCTGCAGGCCACCCTCCTGGAGAGCGACGGACGCCTCGACGACGAGCTGCAGGCCCTCACCCAGCTCGCGCTGAACGACCGCGAGCTGCTCGCCAGCGCGTACGTCCCCGCCCACCCACTCACCCGGCACGTCCCGGTGCCGTTCGCACCGGCCCTGATCGACTGGCTGGGTGAGCGCGCTGAGCAGATGAGCCAAGACCTGCGGCACGCGCTGCACGCCGACATCACCCCGCGCGGCTTCACCGGCGCCTTCGCCACGTGGGCGGCCACCGTCACCCGCTCTGCCACCGGCGACCCAGGCCACGACATCCCCGGCCCCGGACGACTCCCGCTGCCGCCGCAGTGGCAGCACCACGCCGACCTCATCGACCAGCTGATCCACTCCGCAGCCCGAGACCCGCACACAAGCGGATTCACGGTCAACAACAACCCCCTCGACGACGACCTCGCCGTGTCCGTGTTCCGCGACTGGATCCTCCAGCAGGTCATGGATGAGATCGACCGAGCCGACGCCGAGGACGAAGCCGCCCTGGAACAGGCCTTCCTCGGCGCGCCCGCCGCGCTGGATGTCCTCGCCGTGCATCTCGCCGCCCAGACCGCGCAGAGCGCCCGGATCGCGATGCAGCCCGACGCCGACACCCTCTACGCTGTCCAGCGCGGCCAGGAAACCATCGTGTGCCGCGGCGCTGAACTCCCGGACAGGCTCCACACCGACGCATCCATGCGGATCGTCGCGCAGCAGGACGGCTCCTGGACCCTGTGGGCGAGCCCGGGCGGTCGCGCCGGCACCCTGCAAGCCGTCGCCGCGCAGCAGGACGCAGCCCGCTTCGTGAACATGGCAAGGGGCCGGAGCACGAGCGACGTCCGCGCCCTGCTGTCCAGCCAGCCCGACAGCTGGCCGGCCCTGCTGGACGCCGGCTTCGACAGCGACCACCTGCGGGCCCTCATCGCCTACGCCTGCCTGCCGACCCCGACACCGGATGACGCCGTACCCGCGCGGGAGGCATTCGGCGAAGAACAGGCGGACGCGCCCGCCACGATGCGCGCCGAGCAGCCGGGTCAGTGGGCCCTGGAGATCCTCCACCCGACCCCGTTCCCACCCGGCCCCGCGGCCTCCCAGGCCGCCGAGGAGCTGTTGTCCCAGCTGAGTTCGTGGCTGACCGAACACCGTGCCCTGATCGACGACGTCGCCCCGTGGAACGCCCAGGCCAGCGAAGACGCGCTCGCCGACGCCGTGGCGAGCCTGCCCGAACCAGGCGAGAGCGGCGGCCCGGACGAGCACTGGCAGGCCATGGCGAAGGCCCATCAGCACCTGCTGCTGCTCCGCCACGAACTGACCGACCGTCGTGAAGCGCGCCCGCTCGCCCAGGCGCTGAACCGACTGGCGATCCTGCTGCGCCACGCCGACCACTACCTGGACCGTGCCGCCTCGCGCGGCCGCGCCGACCTCCGCCCCTCCACCCTGCGCCGCTCGGCCGCAAAGGCGACCGCGTACAGCGGCGCGCAGGAGGCTGCGGCCGCACTGGAAACCCTGCAAGCCGCCTGGCGCGAATGGGCCGACGAGCTCGGCCCGCTGCACCAGCTCACGCCAGACGAGCAGGACTGCGTCATGACGCTGGCCGGCCTGCTCAACACCCCCCGTCCCGGTGCCACGCCAGCCGCCTGGCTCACCCTGTTCGACCAGGTCATCAGCCTCACCCGGCCGCGCGCCGAAGACGTCTCCGAGCACATGCTCGGCTGGCAGGCCCTTCACAGCGTCACCTCGGACATACGACGGCGGTGGAGTGCCACCGTCCTGGACGCACCCGAGGTGGCCGCGGCAGCAGCCCGCCAGCGCGGCATCCTGCAGCTCACCCGGCCCGACCTGGCCCCGGCCAACCCCCCGCGGAGCCAGCAGGACCTCGCCGCGCGCCATACCTACCTCCTCCAGCTCGCCCAGCGGGCCACGGACTCCCAGGTGCTCAGGCCCGACGACTCGGCCGCCGAGCGCACCCTGCGGCGGCTGCTGGACCACCTAGCCCGCGAGCACGCCGACCTCAGCGGCGGCGTCTCCACGGCCCTGCCCGCCCTGAGCCAGCACATCAGCGACCTCGCCCGGCAGGTGTGGCACGAGCAGGCCCAGGAAAACAACCTCGCCCACCACGACCTGCTCAACTCCCTGGACAGCACCGCGGCCTCGCACGCTAAGCGCACACTGAGCCTGGTCGACGAAGCCGACCCGCGCCTGCAGGAAGAACTCCACGACCTCCTCAAGGAGGCCCGGACCGACCGCCGGCTGCTCTCGAGCATCCACTACCACGCCTCCTCGACAGCCGAGGTGCCCCAGGCGCCCGCCCTGTGGGCGTGGCTGGAACAGCGCGCATCCAAGATGTCTCCCCGGCTGCGGCGCGCACTGCACAGCGACATCGGCCCCACGGGCGGCTTCGTCGGCCTGTTCGCCACCCTGTGGCACACCCTGCGCGAGAGCGCGCCCGCCGGTGAGCCCAGCCAGCTGAGCCCGCTGCCCGCAGCCGGTACCGGCATCCCGCAGATCTGGCAGCCCTGGACCACAGAGCTGGCCGACCTCGCGGACGCCGCCAGCAGCGACCTCGACGTGCGCCTGCGCCTGACGGGAACGCTCGGCGACGACGGCGACGACCTGATCAGCCGCTTCACCGAAGCTCGTCTCGGCGAACTGCAGGACAGCCTGCCGGCCGGACTCCTGGCCCTGTACTTCGATGCTGACGACGCCCCCACAACCGCGGCCGACCAGCTGCACTCCTACCTCGTCGGCGAGATCACCGCGCGCCTGGAGGCGGCCAGCGCGGCCCCGGGAACCCCCATCCCCGCATCCGCACTCGCCGCCTGGCAGGCGCCGGACCCGCACGACCTGGACGAGGCAGAGGACCCCTACCCGGACCAGGCTGCCGCCCGCAGCGCCGCCCTGGACCTGGTGGCCGCGATCGGGGACTTCACCCACACCTGGAGCGGCCGCCAGTACATCAGCGAGAAGGCGCTCCGCCAGATCGCCGACGACGCGGGCCTTGCCCTGTGGCAGGACGCGACCGCCGAGGAGATCGCCACCAGCCCCGAGGCCGCGCGATGGTGCCGCACCCTGGCCGACCTCGCCGGCACCTTCGCGATGCGCCTGGACGAGGACAGTTCCCACGACCACCGCGCCACCAACCTGGCCGCAGCCGCCTATGAACACGCCGCCCGCATGCACGCCACGGCCCGCACCCTGACCGCCACCGGCCAGAGCACCTGGCCCACCGGCACCGAAGACGACACCCAGCAGCACGCCCGCACCCTCGCCCAGGCCCTCGCCGCGCACCTGCCCGCCTCCCACCTCATGCGCGCTGCCCGCGCCGCCACCTGGGACGACACTGCCACCGCCACCCCGGCAGAGCTCTACGCCCTCGCCCGGCGCCCCGGCGCCCAGATACCCGGCTGGGACAACGGCGTCCTCACCCTCACCGACAGCGACGGCGAACCGCGCCTGTTCACCCCCGTCGGCGAGAGCGCCGAGGACACCATGCGCCTGGCCCTGCGCCGCCCCCTAGGACCCAGCCTGGAGGAACTCGACCAGAAGCTGGCGGCCACCCTCACCGAGCCGATCACCACCGCCACCGCGCTGGACGCAGCAGGCGTCGCTGTGCACACGCTGCACGAGGCCGCGGTACGGCACCTGCGCACCGTTCTCACGGACACCGAGACGATCCACGCGTTCGAGCAGGCCATGCCCTACCTCGGCGGTGCCGGTGCCTGGCACGAACAGGCACGCCAGGCAGCGGAGCTGGCCGCACACGCCGTACGCGTCCGGCACGCTGTGGAGGAAGTGATCGGGCACCGCAGCGCACAGCACCTGACGCAACCCGCCCACCACGCACTGCTCCTGCTCGAGCAGGCGGCCCAGCGCCTCGCCGCGCATCTGGTGCCCGACCCTTCCCACCACAGCGCTGAGCCCTACCCGGAGGATGAACGCCTGCAGGACCGCGAGCGCATCGGCGCGCTCGCCTACCTCCTGGACCACCTGCCCTTCGACGATGAGATGCCGGCCGGGGCAGGCCACGAACTCGCACAGGCCTTGCGCCTGAGCGAGGGGCACCGTGATGTCGGCGGACCTGCCGGTGAGATGCACCGCCACCATCAGGTTGCCGACGCCGCCAAGGCCCTCCTCAACGACAGCGGCCCCCGCCGTGGCTTCTTCGCGCTGGCCCTGCACAACCTCGCGCGCCACCACGCCGACCGGCTCGCCGGACATCTGCTCACCCTGCCCGCAGACACCCCCGCCGCGCGACCCGCTCCCGCACCACAAGCCGTGCCCGCGTTGCCCGCTCCCGTCCGGTCAGGCGCGCAGCCCTACACCGAGGCCGCCCACGCCCTCAGCACCCAGGATGACCTCCTGGAGCTGGTGAGCAGCGCGGTCCTGGAGGGCCAGCGCCCGCTCACCCACGGACCCGCGCCTATCGTGCTCGCCCACCTCCTGCGTGCCCGCGAGCGCGGCGTCGTCTACAGCGACTCCCGGACCCTGACGGCGTTCGCGGCGCAGGCCCGCGAGCAGGCGCATCTGCACCGCCTCGACCAGCTCGGTGACGGCAGCGCCCTGGACGCCGCCGCGGGAGCCGCGGACCTGCACGCCGGGAACCTGGCCGCTACCGAGCGGGACGCCGACCCCCGGCTGCACCTCGCCCTACTCGAACTGCGCAGCCGGGCCGAGCAGCATCCCGACCTGGTCGCGCACGCCGAGCCCGGCGCCGATCGTGAGGCCGCCCGGCAGGCCGCGGCAGCGTGGCTGGACAGCGACGCATGGCAGCACGACCTGCCCGCCGAGCAGCTCACCCTGCTCAGCGAACTCATCGCCCGCAGCGAGGCAGACATCACCAGCGGCGGTCCCCTCACCGGCTGGTGGAACACGCTCACGGCCACCCGGCCGGCCGCCCTCAGCGCAGCGCTGCGTACCGAGTTCCCCGGTGGAACGGTCCGCCGGTCGATCACCGCGTTGCGTGACCGGCGCATTGCGCTGATGGCACACGTCGAAGGAGTCCTCTCCCTCGACGCCGTGCGCGCACGGCTCGCCAGCCCTCTCACGGACGACCTCGGCGCCGCCGCACTGCGCCAGCCGGCCCGCTACCTCGCCCAGAGCGCCACACTCGACCATCGCGAGGCCGCCTACCGTGCGACCCTGAAACTGGCCCGGGCCGCCCGCTACATGGCAGAACGCGCCGCCCACCACGCGCTGCCGGCCTCCGACCAAGCCACCATCGCCGCCCTGGCGAGCACCGCACAGCAACTGGCGGCCGACTGGGTAGCCTCGGCCAGCGAGCCCCGGATCTTCCGCACCGGCGAGCACGCCCCAGCCTGCCCGCCCTCGGCCGCCACCGCACCCGCCAGCACTGTCACCGAGGCCGAACGGGCCATCGCCCGCATCCTCGACGCCAGCGCCCTGGAGCCCGCCGACTGGGGCGGCGGCGGATACACCCTGGCCGCACGCCTGGACGGCAGCGTCGCCATCACCATGACGATGGCCCCCCTCGAAGCTCCCAACACGCGCGACGCCCGCATCGCACACCTGTATGACCTTGGCTGGCACCCGGTCACCGTGGCAGAGAACAACCCGCGCAGCTCCCACCAAGGCGAAGCCCGCCACGTCACCGTCACCGCGCCGCGCGGCCTGGACGCCGAACGCCATCAACTGGCCACCGAGGTGCACGCCGTCCTCACCGCCCACCGGCAGCGCGGCGACACCATCCAGGTACGACCGGCCACCGAGCAGGACATCCCGGGTGCCGCGGAGTTCGCGGCCGTCATCGCGACGACCGGAACCGTCACCCTCGATCACCATCTCAAGCGCGCCGGATACGCCACCGAGCAACTCGACCGCCGCGGCGTACTGGTGCGCTGGCCCGAGGGTGCTGTACCGATCGGGCCGGACAGCCCCGCACACCACAGCCGTCCCGATCACGTGCGTCTGAACGCCGTGGCCACGGCCCTGCGACCGCTGCACACCCACCTCACCGAGCTGCTGACTGCCGTCGACGTCGCACACCCCGGCCTCACCGGTCTTGACGACCTCGCTGACGTGGCGGAGGAACTGAGTTCACTGGACGGGGACTTCCCGCTGGCCAGTAACCCCGTGGTTCTCGACCAGTCGCCGCGCCGCGACGCCGTACGACGCACCACGATCTACACCCGTCTCCAGAAGCTGAAGAGGCAGACCGGCACCAGCAGCGAGGACCTCGCCCGGGCCCTTGCAGAGGTGCACGGACAGGGCGCCGACCGCTACGTGAACGGCCTCGCCGGCACCCTGCAGCAGCTGCTGCAGGAGTACGCCACCGGCAAGGACACTCTCACCCGCATCCGGCTCGGCGACCCCTACGGGATCTGGCAGGAGCAGCCCACCTCCCGGTCGGCTGGGACCGGCACAGTGCGTACCGAGAGCGTGGCGCCTCCTGCGGCCGTCGAGCCGGACCCCGAGCCGGCACCGTCCGGGGCCCCAGTGCGCGCCGATCAGGACGCCGGGCCCCACAGCGGAAAGCCGGATCCGGACCGCCCCGTCAGGCAGGCGGCCGGTCCGCGCGAAGAGGAGGAGAAGGTGCGGCCTTATCTGAGCGCGCGGGAGTGGCGCGAACATCTCGCCGAGGTGCCGATGTCCCCTCTGCACTGGGATGCGAACAGCGACGTGGCCGAAGCCTTCCGGGCGGCCGAGCCGATCGCTCACGCCACGCTGTTCACCACCGGCCTGAACGACCTCGCCCCGCACCCGGGGGACATCCCGGCGCCGGCGGACGTCACCGTTCCCTACGCGTACGAGCTCGCCGTCGCAGCCGAGACCCTGGCCGGCTTCCTCGCCGAGCAGGACGGAGCCGGCCACGCCCAGGCACAGGCCGCGGAGTGGGCGGCCGTGATGCGGCACAGCGCCCAGCGCCTGGAGCAGACCGCAGCAGAAGGCCACTGGCAGCTCCTGTCCGCTGCCCTGCCCCAGGCAACCCCGATCGGGGCCCGGGAACGCAACACCCGCCGCACCCAACGCACCGCCCGCGCGGCTGCGTTCAGCGCCGACCCGTGGCGCCTGTACTCCCTGGCGGGAGGCGCAAGTGGCGAGCCCCTGGAGGGCAGCGCTGTCACCCGTACCGCCCGGACACTGATCGCAGCGGGGGCCCACGCCTACACCGACAGCGACGGCGCCATCGTGATCGACCTTCCCGCCCACCCCGGCGCAGTGCGCACCCACACCCTGGTCTTCGCCGCTCTGGGCGCCCAAGAAACCCTGGACCACCTGTCGACGCTGCCCCGGTACGCCGCCGGAACAGAGGGCCCCCGCTTCGAACTCATCCAGGACCTCCTGGACCACCTGCGCTCCCAGAGCCCGGAGCTCGCCGAACCCGGCGACACCGTCCTGACGCCCGAACGCGCCGCGCACCTCGCGGCGATCGCTGACTCCGGCCAGGTGGCACTTACCGGCAGCGGCCACCTGGCCGTCTACCAGTCACCAGAAGACCAGCAGTGGCGCGTGGCGCTGCCCGGGCCGATGGCCCACCTTCCGGGGACACCGGCGCTGCGCGACCAGCGCACCGCCCGGCGCTTTGCCACCCGCATCGAGGAAGTCCTCGCCGACCCGGCCGAGGAGCACACCTTCCCCTTCACCTCTGCGCTGGCCGCGCACGCCGCCCGACTGTGGCGCACCACGGCAGGCGACACGGTGGAGGAGGCCATGTACGCAACCGCCGTCGAGGACCGGTACCAGGGCGTCGACCCCGAGCGAGACCCCAACAGCCGACGGACCCGGCAGGACACCGAGCTCACCGCGGGCTACACCACGATCGCGACCACCCGGGACCTCACCCCAGGAGACCAGCTCAGCTTCCTCCACCAGATCACCGCCCGCGACCTGGCCGACGAGCTCCTGCCGGGCGCGGCGCCGCTCAGGGCAGGGGAGTGGGTGACCGTGCGCGGCACGGTCGCTGTCTCCCCCCATCTGCGTGAACGCACCGACGCTGAGGGCCAGCCGGTGGATCTGCAGCAGGTCATCAGCCTGGAGAACGCCACCTGGAGCGACGAGGTGGGCCGCGGCGGGCCGGCCGCCTGGCTGCACGGGCCCGCACCCCGCCACCATCAGCGCCGCCGCGCGCGCACGCCCCGTCTGCTGCAAGAGCAGGCCGAGACCTTCCTCAATCGTCTGCCCGACAGCCCGGCCCCGGACGGTGACGCTGACCGCCGACTGTTCAAAAGCATGCAGGCCAGCGCCCCCCTGCGGCTGGCGAAAGCAGCCTTGTCCCGGCTCGCCGCCGGCGCCAGCTACAGCGGCGACCCGACCCAGGACCTGACCCTGATCGAAGGTGCACTGCGCGACTTCGAGTTGCGTCTGAAGAGCGCTGACGGCTCATACGGCGCAACCTGCCAGCGGGCGCTGCAACTGGCGGACGAACTCGCTACCGCGGCCGGGCTCCACCCGCCGGGAGAGCGGGCCGCCCGCGGACGCGGCCGCCATGGCTGGGATCTCGTCTACCCCTGGGAACTACAGCCTGGTGACGAAGTCTGGGCGGACGGGTTCGCCCCCGCTTCCTCGCAGCACACCACCAACACCCATGGTCGTGTCATCGAGCCTGGGGCCTATCGCGGCAGCGAGGGCCTCACCGTGCACCAGAGCTACCACGGAAAGGGCCGCGACCACACCTTCGCGCACACCATGACCCAAGCGTTCCACCGGGTGACGGTGCCGCTGGGCAGGATGGTCGAGCGCGCTCCGCGTCCCCTGAAGCTGCCTGCGCAGGCAGCCCCCGCCCCTGAGCACCCGCAGTCTGTGGAGCGCGCCATGGAGACGCTCCAGGACGCGCCGATGCCGTCCGAGGCCGCCACCGCCCCCGACGACGCGCTCCGGCACGAGGCCCCGGCAGTCTCGGACGAAGAGCGTTCCGCGTTCCGCTCCATGCCCGACGCTTCCGACGCTCCGTCCCGTGCGATCCCGCCGACAGCAGGTGGCGGCGGCGCCGCAGGCGACAACCCCCCGCCCCCCGCGCCCGGTGGCAACGACGAGCCCGGCCAGCCGGCCGAACCATCCCAGGGGGGACAGCCCGAAACCGGCGTGGCCTTCACTCGCCTCAGGCAGATCAGCGCACCGCGCCGCGCCCTCAATCAGGCGATCCGCGCAGTGGCCGGCACACGCCACTTCCGCCAGCGTGCCGGGCACGCCGGGCCGGAGACGGCGCTGAGCGAGGCCCTGGAGACCTTCACCCGCGTCTCCCTGGGCGACCCCGGCGCATTCCACACGGCCGTCGAAGACGTCCACGCCGCCGTGAACGCCGTACGCCAGGACTGGGAGCACCACGGCGTGCCACAGGACGCGGTCCGAGCCCTGGGCGAACTGGTGCGGGCAGCCTCATCGTTCACCGCGTCCTGGCGCGCCACCATCGCCTCGCCCCACTGGGACTCTCTCTTCCAAGGCGCAGCCCGCCCCGATCCCGGCCCGCGCGCCGACGCCGCAGACCCGGGCACGGTGGAGGTGGATGACGCGGCCGTGCCTGGCCTCACCCTGGCCGAGCAGCAGGCCGCCCTGCGCACCGGCATCGAGCGGTTTGGCGCATTCGACTCCGAACAGACAGCGCGCGGATCAGGCCTAGCCGCGTGCGTGCGGCGGATGGATGATCCCGTTGCGTGGCGTGCCTGGCGTGACGCGCTCGTCGCCTCCGGCATTGGCATCTGGCTCGGTGGTCCTCACTGGAGTGAGGCCTTGCGCACGCTGGGACGCCTCGACCCGGACCTTGACGGCATCCTGATTACGACCCGAGGAGACCGCACCCGCCCCACCAGCCAGAGCGTGATGCGCTGGGAGGAACTGCCGGCCTGGATCGCGCTGGGTCTGAGCGACGCGGCTCGTGCCGAACTCCTGGAGGCCGACGAGGCCTACGTCAGCGAACTCGCCGCCAGCGCCCACGGCCGCATCGACCGCACCCGGCTGACCGCAGCTGAGGACCGCGTCTGGAGCACCCTGGCAGCCGCAGGAACACCGAGTACCCACAGCCTCGCCGCATCGTGGGCTCGCTACCTCGGACCAGCCCCTACCGGGGCTCCCGACTCGCTGTTCGAGATAGCGCCCACCGCTCTTGAGAACGGCACATACACGAGCCTTGGCGCGTTCCGCCAGGCTACGGCCGAGGTGATCGCTGCGGCTTGGGCGCTCATTTCCCACCCCCAGTGGCCCGCCGACGAACCCCGACTCCTCAAGCTGAGGGAAGCCAGCGCCCTGCTACGGGCTTCGAGCCCCGCCGCGATGCGCCCGCGCGAGGCCATCCGCGCGGTCCTGATGCTCGCCCAGACCACGCTTTCCCCCACCGTCCAAGGCGCCCTGCCCACCGAGCTGGCCCCGCTGCTGGAAACCCTGGCCACCAAGGCGAACCAGCACGCCGACAACGCGGCGGCCACCGTGTGGAGTGACCAGGCGTGGCGGCAGGCGTTCCCCAGCACCATGGAACTCTGGTACGAGGACCCCTTCCTGCTACCGCGCCTGGGCTACCCCGACCCGCGACAGCGCCCCGTTCTCGACGTTCCCATGGAGCCGCTCGGCGACGACGAGGCGTTCGGTAACCAGAGCTATGAGCAGCTCGTCCGCGCTGATCTGCCGGACCAGATCATCTACCGCGTCCCCGACACAGTCGGCTTTACGGTGCGCCAGGAGTACATCTGGCCCGGGCCCGCCTACACCCTGCGCGACCCCGATGACGAGGTAGTGGCCACCCTTGTCAAGGAAGGGCCGGGCTGGCACACCGTCATGGGGCAGCACCTGCCCGGCGAAGCCAGCGGCACACTTACCATCCTCCCCGCACACCCGAACGGGTCCGACAACTTCCACGGGGCGGTCCTCGACGCCCTGCGCGTGTGGGCCCACGAGGCCGGTCAGCTGCTGCCCGCTCTGGCCACCTACCCCGACGCGATGCGCGTGTCCTGGGCCTTCGCAGGACTCGAGCCCTTCCCCAACGCGCTGCACACCGCCGCACGCCACACCTGGCCCCTCACTTTCACGCAACAGCCCGCACTCAAGCAGGTCCTGGAAGCTCTGGAGCAGATCCAGGCTTCCGACAGGCTCCAGCTCGACGGCCCCCAAATCCGCACGAAAGCCGACGCCATCGAGCGGCTCGCCCCCGCCGCTGCCGCCCTGCGCGCCCAGCTCGAGAACGAGCAGTTGCAGGCAAGCGACCTCTACGGGCACGTACGGGTACTGGCCGGTCACGCCCACGAGATGCCGCAGCGACTGCGCACGTTCGCCGACTCGCAGGCCCCCGTCTCCGCACCCGCCGCCGGGCCGAGCTCTCAGACCGTGGCAGCAGCACCCCTGGCCCCGATGCCCCCCACCGACCCTGCTGGCGAGGCACCTCAGGAAGCAGTGAAAGAAGGCGGGGTGTGGGATCCCCACTACCCCGTACCGGAGACCATCAGCCAACTGTGGAAGGCCGCCCACACACAGGGCTGGACCATGTCCCGCAGCACCGAGGACCGCGGCTACGGCAGCCAGCTCCTCAACGTCGAGCTCGAAGCACACACACAGGTCGGCTACTGGAGGTTCCGGCTGCAATGGCATCCGCGCAAGGGTCGCTTCGCCGCCGACAAGGAGCGCTCCTTTGCCATCTGGCCCGACGAACGCACCGGGCCGCGCGGCGGGACCATCCATCCCACGATCCAGGACGCTCTGGGGGCCGTGCGGAACTACTCCGCGATCCCCGCCCTCGCCGTGGATTCCAATGCAGTCGCACGGCAGGCACCGGCGGACAAGCCGACCCTCACTTCGGCGCCCGCCACTGAGCAGACCACCCTGGCAGACGACTCCACGCCCGAGACGCTGGCCAGCAACGAGGCCCTGCACTACGACGCGCTGGAGATCGAGGGCCTGCCCGGCTACTGGTGGCGCCTGGAGCCTGCACGCGACAACGTGGAACACCTCACGGTCGGCTACGGCACCGACGTGATCGGGCACGGAGTTGGGCCCAACGGCCGGGACGGCAAGACCAGATGGACGATCGCGGTCGGGCCCGACTCCATGCCTGGCGAACGTACCCCATCCGCCAGTGCCACGAAGATCGCCGAACGGCACCAGGCCCTTCGCAACGCCGCCAGCTGGCAGCCGCAGGGAAGTCCTCTCCCCCTACCGGAGGTGAGCGCAGTCACCGGCACCGACGCACCAGCTGCCAACCAGGCCCCCATGAGCCCGCTGGCGCAGACGAGACGTGCGGACTTCGACAACCCTCCGGGCACCGCGCCTGACCCCCTTGAATACGACAACCCCCCCGAAGGGCAGCCGAGGCCAGTCGCTTTCGCGGCAGACGCTCCGGGAGATGACCAAAGGGCGCTCGAGGGAACAGAGCCCGCGGACCAGCCCCCGGTAGGAGGCGAACCGGAGCCGACACAGTACGACGTGCCCCTCACCGATGCCATGCGCCTGGGCGGCCCCGAGGCCGCTCGCGCCCTGCGCGCACGCGCCACGGTCGGGCCCTTCGTGGCAGACGGCCAGTTCCAGCGAGCCCCCGTCGCGATGGAAGGCGAGGCCATCGGCTCTGTCGTGACCCGCCCCGACGGCCAGTACGCGGCCGCCACGAAAGGCTGGACGTCACGACAGCCCTACGAAACCCTCCCCGGCGCAATCGCCCAGGTCGTCGAGGCCCACGACGTGTGGGTTGCCACCGGGCAGGGGTCTCAGGAGGCCGCCGGCCTCAACAGCCGCACACCCGGATCCGAGCTGTTGAGGAGGGCACCGGACGCTGAGCTGCCTGAAGGGGCGGCCCCTGTGCCCGGCCATCCCGGATACCATCAGATCCTGGCCCACCCCGGAACCGTGGTGTATGGGCCGAACAACCAGAAGGTCGGCTTGGTCGAGCACCGCACCTACAACGCGGGCAAGCACAGGACCGTGTACGGCGAGGACAGCCCGATCAAGGGCGAGAACACCATAGACGAGTCGGTCCGTCATCTCGTGCAGGTACACGCACACCTCCACGACACCCCCAGCCGCAGCGCGCAATGGCAAGTGTCCCCGGTCCACAACGTGTGGATCGAGCACCATCCTGACCACACCTATGTCTGGAACGCCTACAACCACGAAATCCTCGCCGCGCTCGAAGTCGCGGCCGGGCCACGCGGGTTCGCGCCTCGCGTTGTTCCCCGCTACCTCGTGAAATGCGGCCTGTACCAGCATGCGCTGCCGAAGAACCTCACCCACCACACCCGCACGGAGAAGGTCAACGCCCTGCTGGCGCTCCTGTCCGCGCGCGGTCTTTCGGTCCCCGTCTATACAGACTTCGAGGCCAAGCAGCTCGCCGAAGCCGCAGCGGCCGCACCGACAGCGGCGCCGATCGACTCCGTACCGCAGGCACTGGAACAGGTCACGAACACAGCGCGGGCGGAGGCCACACCGCCAGCATCCCAGGAGCCTGTCCGATCTGCGGCTGATCCTCACGTCGCTCTCGAAGAGATGGACATCGACGACCTCGAAGAGACCCTTGACGCGCTGAAGCACGCCACGGACCCCTTGACGCTGGCCTACCGGCTGCGCGCCGAGCGGCGTCGGTGGTCCCTCATACGCGAGGAGGCCGAAGCCTGGGTCCGTCCTCTTCGAGTCGACGGCCAGGGCAACCTGATCGAGCCGTCCCGCGGGGAGATCCTGCGGCAGCGCGTGGACGGCTACGCACTCAACCCCAACGAAGCCCAGGGCGCAGTCACCAGCGTGGACGGGTTGCCGCCGGCGAAGCCCGGTGGTCCCAGCGACACCCGCTGGACGCAGATCGTGGAAGCGGCCGCCCGGGCGGAGGAGTTCCCGCCCACCGCAGAGCAGGAAGTCATCATGGAGGCCGCCGCCCGGCGGGGCCTTGATCTGAGAGTGATGGCCCTGGCCGGCACCGGCAAGTCCACCACCTTGAAGATGCTCTCGCGCCGCATGCCCGACAAGCGGATCCTCTACCTTGCCTTCAACCGGTCAGTCGCCGATGAGGCCATCGAGGCCCAGCAACGAGGCGAGTACGGCAAGAACGTCACACCGACCACGGCGAACGCCTACGCCAACAGCATGGTCGACCAAGCCCTGCTGCCCCGCCTGAACTGGCCCAAGCTCAGCGAAGCGCAGATCGCGGACCGGATGCGATGGCGCTCCCGCATCCAGGCGGGCAACGAGTCACTGACTCCTCAGCGGGCTGCCTACCTCGCCAACCAGATGCTGTCCGAGTGGGTGAAGTCCGCCGACGACGACTTCGCGATCCATCACCTCTCGGACCGCATTTCACACAACCGGAAATCCCTGTTCAGCGCGATCCGTCCTCTGGCACAGCAGATGTGGGAAAACCTCACCAGCACGACCGCGACCGATCCCGACCGCGATCTGCCGCTGTCCTTCGACCACACCGTCAAGACATGGGCGCTCTCCGGCCAGATTCCCGACACCGACGTGCTGTTCTGGGACGAGGCTCAAGATGTCAACCCCGTCATGGAGTCCATCGTCGCCAACGTCCGCTCGGCCGGCATCCAGGTCGTGGCCGTGGGCGACTCCAATCAGGCCATCTACGGATTCCGGGGCGCCACCGATGCCCTGGGACGCCTGCCCGCAGATGCCACGGCCACCCTCACCCAGACCTTCCGCTTCGGTCCCGCCGTCGCCGATGTCGGCAATCGCTTCCTGCGTCTGGGAGGCACCCGCATGCGCCTGGCGGGCTGGGACCGCAAGACCTCCCGCATCGACGAGATCACCCCGGGGGAGGAGACGATGCTGATCGCCCGCACCAATGCGGGCGTAGTACTGGGCGCTGTCGAAGGCCTCAAGGCCGGACGAAAGGTCGCGGTCTCCGGAGGCCTCGCTGACCTGCGCAAGTTCCTGGAAGCAGCTGAGGCGCTACGCGAAGGGGAGCGCACCAACCATCAGGAGCTGGCGCGTTTCAACGGCATGGCCTGGGACGAGATCCTGGAGACAGCGGCGAGCGAGCCGGAGCTCAACCAGCTCGACAGCATGTTCAAGCTGATGGAACGGCACACCGAGGAACTCGACGCGCTCCTGGAATCCGTTCGCATGCCGCGGCCTCTCGTCGAAGACGACGGGGAGCACCTGTGGTTCAAGTTCGCCTTCGGGGACGGCAACTTCCGGGCCACGAAGGAGTGGCTCAAAGGCCGAGAGGTCGGCTTCGAGTACCACTCGGACAGCAAGCGCTGGGTGTACCCCTCCATCAAGCGGAGTGCCCGCGCATCCGACGCCGAGCGGAATACGCTGCATGAGCGTGTCGAGCAGTACATCACCGACCACTACATCGCTCCCGTCAGCGACAACGGCGGTCAGGTCGTCGACCAGAGCGCACCGCACGACCTGCTGGTGTCCACGGCGCACAAGGCCAAGGGCATGGAGTCGGAGCGCGTCCGCATCGCCGGGGACTTCAAGGGTCCCAAAGAGAACCACAGCGGAGGCATCGACTGGGACACCATTCCCGATGACGAGGCGCTACGCCTGGCGTATGTCGCTTCCACCCGCGCCACCGACGTCCTCGATCCCGGCTCACTGGGATGGATCTTCGAAGTAACCCGCGATGACGATCCGATGCTGGAGCCCGACGGTGTCTACCGGCGGCCCTGGCAGGCCGAGGACTTTCCGCTCGGGACGCGCCTGACCTTCTGGAGTGAAAGCGGGGAAGACCTCCTGGAGGGGGAAGTCGCGGCGCGCGAAGGATCTTCGCTGCGGGTCAAGGTAGAGGGCCAGCGCACGCAGAGCATCGTTGTGGAGCAGATCGACCGCCGCGCGGGGCAGGACCGACCGCTGCTGCCCGTGGCCAGTAACGAGGAGCTCGACGAGGCTCTGCGAAGTGGTTTTTCCCCGCTGACGGCTCCTCTTCCGAGGGGCAAGCCCGCAGCGCAGCGTCCCACGCTGAGCGCCGCCGGCGCGTCCGACGCGCAGTCCCAGCCGGCCCTCACCGCGCCGTCCGCGGGCGGCAACGGTCCGCGGAAGGCCCCACGCGAAGCTGCGGAAGCGGCCGAGCCGCAGACTGCTCGAGAGTCCGGGCACGCCAGGTCTATAGCGACGGCGCAAGAACCTGGTCGCCCGGCCGTGTCTCCTGGCGTCACCGATGACTCACGGCACGAAGCGGAGGACAGGGATCCCGCCACAGCTTCCGTAGAGCATCCGACGTACAAGGTGACGGCACGTCCCACGGACATCGGCCGCCGCTGGATCGTTGTAGACCGCGCCAGCGCAGATGCCGTGTGGATCCGCAACGGGGATCAGGAACCCACCGAAGCCATCTGCAACACGAAAGCAGACGCCGAGCGCTTGTGCCTCCGCCTCGCCAGCGAGCCCGACCTGCGCGTCGCTGCTCCCGCGGCAGCACCTACGGCCGCGGGAGCAGAGCCGGACCAACGACCGGCACCGGGTCTGGCACTCACTCCCGTCCTAGGCAAGGTCATCGACAAGGCCACCCGGGGCACCGACCAGCTGGTGAAGGTCCAGGTCGACGACGAAGCCACAGGCTCGCGCGTCTATGTTGCATGGAATCCCGTGGGCGCCGACCATGTCCAGCTAGACCAGCCGGTATTCCTCTCCGGAACCCTCGGCGGTCAAAGTGCCTTCCACGGACGCCTGGAAACAGCAGTGGAAGGTGGCACGGTCGAGGGCGAAGCCGCCGCACACGACCGCCGTAACCTCCTTCATCCCGCCCCCGAGGGCTGGGCCCCCACAGACCAGGACGCACCCTCCCGCCTCACTGAAGGTCAGCGGGTCCGCATTCTCGACCCGAACCACCCCGCGCACGCCGGCGCGAACCCCCCAGGCACACAGCAACTGTTCACCACGGTCACCGTGGAGCTGTTCGAGGACGACACGGCCACCTACGCCGGCACCAGTCCAGACGGCCGCATCCACCTGTTCCTCCACGACCAGGTCGTCGCGGTGCCCGTCGACGGCGCAGCACGACCGCCGCAGGACGCGACGATCCCGGCCTCAGGCACGGTGGCCGAGCAGGACGGCAGCCCTCGAGACATCTCCGCCGCACTCCTCACCACTCTGCGCAACAAATTCTCCGCCTACACACAGCGCGTTGGCCGATGGACGCCCGCCGACCTCCAGCCCCGCCCGGACGGCACTCTCGTCGAGGTCCTGCTACGCAAAACCGGCGAGTGGGTACAGGCGGTCGAGGCAGGCCCCCACATCCTGCGCGACGAACGCGGCAACTTCCACAACCTCGAAGAGGTACTCGCCTGGCGCGACGGCACCGAACTCGTCACCCTCCTGGACCTCACCGAGCGATCCCCCCGCCTCGAAGCGAAAGCCCTGGGACGCGGGGGAGGGGCGCGGCCCAAACCCCCGCTACTCTCCAGCCCGCCACAGAGCATGGCAACCGCTGACCTGCAGACCCGCGTCACGGAACTCGATCAGTGGCTCCACGCCAACACCGGACACGGCGACAGCGCAGACAGCGTCCGCGCTGTCGCGCTGCGCGACTCCCTGCTCGCCGAGCTCGAGCAGCGACGCCTGCGCCGGATGGATGCCGATCAGCTCGGCGGCATCGAAGGTTTCCGCCGCGACCTGGCCGACCTCACGCTCACAGCAGCCGATCCCAGCGGCACTCGCGACATCCTGCGAAACGGCACCCGGCTCGGCACCGTCCTGGCGAGCGCCGCAGGATGCCACTTTGTTCCCGACGGCCAGCTCGCGCTGGCCGAAGGCACCGCCTATGCCAGCCCCGAAGGCGCCGCAGTCGCACTCAGCCGTTACCTCGCAGGCGTCCCGGAAGACCAGCCA
The DNA here is from genome assembly GCF_040296945.1 of Streptomyces sp. NPDC001941. Classification (NCBI taxonomy): domain Bacteria; kingdom Bacillati; phylum Actinomycetota; class Actinomycetes; order Kitasatosporales; family Streptomycetaceae; genus Streptomyces; species Streptomyces sp. NPDC001941. The sequence continues at coordinate 79,321 of NZ_JBEOYE010000025.1, forward strand.
CTCAATCCGCCCGCCCAACCGGACCCGGTACCCGAGCCGCGTTTCGTCCTGACGTCCCAGGAGAAGCAGACCGAACCCGACACCGACCCCAGCATGCTGCTCAAAGCGCACTTGAGGAGCGTCGTCCGCTACAAGGCCGACCCCGATCAGCGCAAGCAGCAGGAGCTCGTCGAGCGCTGCCGCAAACACGGCCGTGCCGAGGCCGGGACACACCTGAGCTCCGGCGGCAGGCTCGCGATCATCACTGTCGCCCCCGAGCGCTACGAAGTCCGGGCGCCTGACCGGCTCACCAAAGTCTTCGGACCCTGGGGTGAGCAGATCAGGACCCGTGAGCGCGCCAACCGGATCGCAGACGCCCTCGAGAGCATTCGTGACGAGCGCGGTCACCCCTTCCCCTGGGACATGCCAAACCCCACAGGCCGGGCCGTACTCAGGCACGCGTTCGGATGGAAAGACCAGCACGGTCACGACGTCAAGCAGGCAATCCTGCACGCCTTGGTCACGCACGGACTCGACGAGCAGGACCGGCGCTACGCCGAGGAGTACAAACGCAGCACAGGGCGTGAACTGGTGGCGCCCGCCCGCCAGAAGGCGCCGCGGCCGGCCGCTGAGCTGACCGACCCGTCGATCCCGCCGATAGCCAACTTCGTGACCACCCAGGTGAAGAAGGTACTGGGCGAGGTGGCCGCAGCCGACGGCACCTTCTGGTGGAGAGGAGAAGTCAACACCCCTCGGGCCAACCAACTGCGTACCAACCAGCCACTGCTGGATGTCCCCATCCTGGTGAGGATCGAGGAGTCTCCCGACGAACGAGGCGCCAGCATCGGCTGGATCCGCGTCCTGAACGCAGCAACAGGCGAACCTGTGCTCCACCAGGACACGGGCAAGCCGCTCAGCATCCGCTCCACCGACCACGTGGTCGTCGCCACGCCACTGGCCCCGCTCACCCCTGCAGGCGAAACGGGCCAGGCCCTGCGACGCTTCGCCTCTCTCCCACAAGTACGCACCCACCTGATCGCCGCGCGCATCCCCGGCCTGAGCCCTGAGCGCCGTACCGAGGTACGCAGGATCGCGAAAGAGCGTGAGCTGATAGGCCTCACCGCCGACGGCCAGTTCGTCATCCGCCGTACCGGTGAGACCTTCGAGGTGCTCCCCGCGGGCAGTGGCCTGCCCTTTGACGGACTTCTGCCCGACCTTCTGGCCGACCCGCCCCTCCCGCTCGCAGACTTCCCCACCAGCCAGGAAGCGCATGACTTCGCGGGCCGGCTCACCGAACTCCGGAGCGCCAAAGGCCGGCCTATCGACTGGAGCGACCCGCAGCTCGGACACCTGCTCTCACCTGACGAGCTCGTCCGCCTCAACCACACCATGCTGGAAGAACGCGCCCACCACGACCGGGCCCACAATCGCACCGGCACTCCAAGCGACGTCCTATGGCAGCTCTTTGAGGACCAGTCCCACCGCCCTGACCCGGCGGCAAGCACCGTGCGGTGGGCGGACACGCTCCGCTCCGGCGACTGGGCCTTGCTACGGATCAACGACGAGGAGACGTTCTGGGAGATCCGCGCAGCAGCCAAGACCTCGTACGGAACCATCGCGATCACCCTGGAAGACGGCGACCGCTGGCACCTTCCCCCCAACCTGGCCGTAGAGCACCCCGGGAGCGACCTTCTCACGGATGCCGACGGTAAGCCCGTCGGGCTGCGCTACGACGCCGAGCGTGTCCTTGACGACGACGTCATTGAATTCGACCTCGCAGCCGACGGCACGCCGCTCACGCCGACCGGGGAGGTGGGCGTGCCGGCCCCCGGCGCCACACGAGTGCGTGGCCGTGCTCACCCCACGCACCTGCACCCGCACGGCGACGGCGAGCGCACCTTCTTGAGGGACGCCACCATCGTCAACGGCCAGGAGCTGCAGTCGGCGTCCCTCGACGTGGCGACTATGGCCTTCAGGCTGCCCGAGCATGTCTACCGGCTTTCCGCGCACATGCCGCTCGTACAACAAGAGGCACAACCCCAACTCACGACGCCCCCGCGTCCAGCCTTCGTGCAGGCTGACACGCCGGAGCTCGATGCGGAGGCTGGACCGGACCTGAGCGAAGAGCAACTGGCCGAGCTGGAGGCCGAACTGGCCGTAGAGCTCCGGCGGGAGCTGGCGGCAGGATCCGACGACACAGGCGAGGACGTTGACTTCGACGAGGCGCTCGCCGCGGTTCTCGGACTGGCTTCGGAGCCGGTGGACCAGCCCGATGCGGACCTGGACCACGCGCTCTACCCCGACCCGGAGCAGATCGACCCGGAGCACGATCTGGAGGGCGAGGACGATGCTCTGCCGGCCGAGAGCACGGTAGATCCTGCGACCGAACCAGACAACGACGACGTCACGCCGCTGGAAGGGCAGGACCTGTCCGTCAGGCCGCCCCAAGGCGAAACACTACGCCGCGAGCTCCTGCGGCTCCTCAGCGCTCCCGACGCCCCCACCACGCCCGCTGCACACTCAGTCGTCGGCGGAAGGCCCCTGTATGTGCGGGTCAAACGAGACCTTCGGTCCAGGCCAGTCCTGGAATTCGGGTTCGACCCCACTTCGCGCTGCGCGGACGCGCAGTTCACCGTTGAGGAACTGACCGGTGCCACCGGGGATCAGGTGCTGCAGGCCGTGCTGGCACGGCTTCCCATGTCGGATCAGCAAGCACAGCAGGCTGATGCAGCCTCCGTCGTCCCGCAGGCGCTACGTGACGATCTCCTAAAGCTCATGGGTGACCCGCAAGCGCCCAGGGTCCCCACCATCCTCAAGTCGGCTGGCCTGGATCTGTACGTATCGGTGACCGGCCATCGCCAATACGGACGAGTACTCCGCTTCGGATTCGATTCACAGAAGGCCACGGGCCTGTTCACCCCGGGCGACCTCCAGGGTGCCACCAGCGCCAAGATCGACCAGATCGTGGAGAGGTACGGCGAGGCATACGTCCGGGATCGCCTCACCGCTGATCGCGCGCGCCAGGTGCGCGACCGACTGCAGGCCGCAGCTGTGCAGCGGCAGACCCCCCAGCTGCCCTCCCTAGATGCCTCTCCTGAGCACCCGCAACAACCGCAGCCCGACCAGATCGGCCGCCCGGCCCCGACCACCCTCCCGACCAGATGAGCAGAGCCCGGACCGTCTGGAGGAATCGGACATTAGATTTCTAAGGCCCGTATCCCCCCGGGCGGGAGGACTACACGCACGCAGCGTCCCCGGGCGAAGAGCTCCCTAGCGTCGACAGGCACGCAACCTGCCCAGGGAAAGCCGGCGGCACGCCCGCCACCCGCGATCGTCAACGAGGTGACGAAGTGGCCACCACTCCGCAGGACGTTCCGACCCCGCCCCACGAGCCGGATGACGCGTGGGACGATGCGGACATAACTCATACCCTCCCGCATGCGGAGACAGCACAGCCCGACGCAGAGCATGCTCCTCGCGTGGCAGCGGCCGACACCAACGCTCGCAGCACGCAGGTCGATCCACCCTCCGCACTGCACCTTCCGGAGACGCCAGGGGGCTGGTCCGAGAACGAGGACCTCACGCACCCACGTGAACACGATGGCCAGGCCCAGGGGTGGGCGAGCGACGAGGACGTTCCCCATGCACTGGAGCTCACCGCCGGCTGGCTACCTCATGAACAGGCCCAGCCGGAAGTGCCTGTGGTGGGGAGTGGTTGGGCGGAGGAGGACGACCTGCCGCGCGTGCTTGAGGTTCAGGCCACGGTCGGGGACGGGGAGACGCGTTCGGATGGTGTTGAGCCCGACGGCGTGTGGGTGGAGGAGCCGCCCTCGGCGCTCGATGGTGTAGCCACGGGGTGGGGGAGTGACGCGCCTGCTTCCGGAGCGCTGGCGACCGGTCTGCCGGGAGGGCCTTCTGCGGGGCTGTTGCCTGTGGTGGGGAGTGGTTGGGCGGAGGAGGACGACCTGCCGCGCGTGCTTGAGGTTCAGGCCACGGTCGGGGACGGGGAGACGCGTTCGGATGGT
>NZ_JBEOYE010000025.1:83420-106101 GCF_040296945.1 Streptomyces sp. NPDC001941
AGCGCTGGCGACCGGTCTGCCGGGAGGGCCTTCTGCGGGGCTGTTGCCTGTGGTGGGGAGTGGTTGGGCGGAGGAGGACGACCTGCCGCGCGTGCTCGCACCTGAAGCCGCCGCCAGTCAGCACGGTCGAGCATTGCCCGCCGGCGAGCCCGGCGCCCGGGAGGAGCAGGCGGCCCTGGCACTACCAGCGGCGGAGACTGCCGGGGGGAGCAGCGAGGACACACCACAACCTCCGTCACCCGAGGCCACCGCCGTACCCGAGCCCTCTGCTGGGGCCGTATCCCCAACTGGACCCAGCGAGGACTGGGAAGCAGCCGCGGGCGTCGGTCCGACCTCTCAGGGCTCGCCGAGCATCTACCAGGGCCCTCAGTTGCTGGACGGGCCGGAATCGGCGGAGCGGTCTGTGCACTCTTCGCCCGGAGCCGTGGAGGCGAGGCAAGACCAGCCGCCGGCCGGGACTGACTCCGCAGCCGCTCCAGCACAGACCGTCGACGCCACGGATGCCCGTCGCAGGGCGGGCCCGCTCCCTGCGCAGCCGGGCGAGCTGTCCCCGAGTCCCCACGGTGGGACGTCGCCGGAGGAACCGACCGCCGGCTTGATAGTCCCTATGCCCAGCTCCGGTGGGGCGGCGGCAGATGACGAGACTCGTGCGCTCACCCTTGAGCAGGAATCCACTTCCGGTCCGCTGGACATCGGTGGGATTCCCGGAACGGGGCGGGCGAAGGAACGTGGAGTAGAAGGATCAACTCGCGCTGCCGGGCACGGCCAGGGGGCCGCTAGTAGCCAGGGGACGGCGGCCGACGCGCGGGGTGATCCCGGCATGCTGAGCCAGCCCACATCCGGGAAGGAACCCACTGGTGTCCCGCCGGGGCGCGCTATACCCGGGCGTCGCACTTCGCGGCCGGACGAGGAGGAAGTGCTGCCGCTGGCGGGCGAGGCAGGGCGCCAGCAGGAGCCGTCGCGACCAGCCAAGCCAGCTCAACTGGGGGCGACAGGGGAGGACAAGGTGCTGCCGGGTTCCCGGCACCCGGACGCCGAGCCGCAGTCTCCAGAGAGGACGTCCACACACTCGCTCACCGGCACAGTCACCGGAGCGACCTCGTTGGAGGTTGAGCGGCCACAGGATCTCAGCGCAGAAGAGCACATTGCCGCGCTCATGGACGTGGCTAGACGCGCAGTTGAGCTCGCTGGCCAGGCGGCTGACGGAGCGCAGCATGCCGCGGCACGGTCCTCGAAGCGCAACGAGGAGGGTCTTGAGGCGGTCATGTTCGCCGCCCACCGCCCCTGGCTCGAGGCGGAACGCCATCATCAGCTGGCAGAGGAGCAGGCCGCCGAAGGAGCCAGGACACAGCTGGAGTACCACGTCATCGCAGCTGTCCGGGCGGCGGTGGAGACCCAGCGGGCCGCTGGGGTGGCCACCAGTGCCGAGGCTCTGCTGGAGGTGATCGCTGGGCTCCGGCCCGCAGCCGAGCGGACCGAGCAGGCACAGGCGCGCCAGGAGCTCGAAGTAGACCTTAAGCGCTTGAACGAGGAGGAAGAACGGGAACTGACGTTCCTGACTCGCCTGGACAGCATCGGGCGCGAGAATCTGAGGAAGGCCCGGTGGGACGCCGAGGACAAGGTTCCGGGCCTGGGCTGGTGGCCTGCACTGGCCACGGACATGGCGCACGCGCAGCAGGGACGCCTGTGGTTGGACGAGACTGGCTTTGCGCGGCTGTTCAAGAGACCAGCCGATGTCGGCGTCGTAGCTGGGCGGAAGGTAGACGGTGCCCGCATCGCGATGCTGCGAGAAGGCGGCTTTCTCCGCGTCGGCACGTCCCAGGGCGCGTGGACCTCCTTACGCCCCTCGATAATGGGGCGGGAGGTCCTGTACCTCGCGACCTTGTACCCGGAAGGGCTTCACGCGGACGCGGCCGCTGCCTACGATGCGCGATTCGCGGCGTCTCGGCGACCGTGGATGAACATGGAGGAGCGCAAGCGTGCGGCCCGGCGCCTGCCACCCCTCGACCTGCGGACGTTGCTGAAGCGGCCCAAGCCGGTACTTCTGAACGCCGCTGAAGTTCCTTCGGTCACGGTGCACGACACCGACCGGCATGCTGACGTGGTGGAACTGGCCCGACGGTTGTGGAGCTGGGCAGCCATGGCTCCCGGAGACGGGTACGACAGCTCTGGGATCGACGACACGTACACGGCCCGGCCTCAGGAAGCGGAAGAAACGGTGGCGCTCGGTCCGCCGCAGGACAGCGCTCTCGACGTGGGTGTTTCTACGGAGCCATCGACCGCGCCGATTTCTGCAGGCTTGAGGGCGTCCGAGACCGGATCAGCAACGCCTGTCAGTGCGGCTCGAGGTGCGGCACAGGCCGAAAGCGAAGCCGCGGGTGCCCCCGGCGAAGGAAGCACACAACTCGGAGGCGACGACGCAGATCTGTTGCGTCCATCAGCTAATCCACCAGCCAGCGCGAAGCGGCGGCTGCCCCCGCAGAGGCTCCCGAACAATGGAGCTCCGCCCCCTTCGGATACGGACTCTCCTGGTTTGACCGCGAGCCGCCTCGGTGGCACCTCAGAGACCGATGACTCAGAACAGACGGCGCTGTTCAGCGTGCCCGAACCAGTTGCTGCCAGCCAGCCTGCCGAACCTCCCGAGAGCGCGCCGGCCGATGACGTCCCGCGGTACTCCCTCTGGCGCAATAGGATCCTCGACGACGTCGTGCGCGGCAATATCACCGCAGTCGACGATCAGTTCCTGGAGCGTGTTCCACGGCGCTTCGTCCGGCCTGTCAGTTCCCCGCAGCGCATCATCGCCGTACTCAACGAAGGCCTGGCTGAGCGAGTCGGTGAACAGATTCAGCTGGCTGCCCTCGGATATGCCTGGTACATCAAGCACGGGAAGCCCCTTCCCGGTGTACCCCGAGACGTTCCCACGGTTGAGCAGGCCCCTCTTCCACCCATTGACTACACGCCCTTGTATCCCCTGACCGGAGTCAAGGACACAGCGCGCACACCGTACCCGCCAGCACCCGCCCCGCTGGCGAAGCACTGGTACGCGCAGTGGGGAACTCCGACCCAGGAAAGCACGCGAAACGCCTATGCCATGGGCTCCGAGGCGGCAGAACGCGCCACACGCTCGACCGCCCGCGACGTCGCGGTCATGGCGGCAGGACGCGAGCACGCCACCACCTGGACCCGCCAGTACCCTCTTGCCCAGTTCGATGAGAACGCCGCTGCGGCACTGGAGAAACTCAGCGACCCCGTCACCCATGGGTACGCCTCTCGTGCCGTGCAGAACCTGCGTGACGCCCTTGAGGCGGAGGGAAGAAAAGCAACCGAGCACTACGTGAGCAAAGTGCGCAGCCCGCAGTGGGAGACCGCTCAAGGTTCGCAGTCGGACGACATCTATCACATTCGCGTGCGCGGCATCGTGATCAGTTACTGTTTAGCCGTCCTGGAACACACACAGGCACTCGGCCTTGATGCCACATCCATCGTCGACGTCCTGGAAGACGCTGCCGGGTGGACCGGGCCGCATGTACCGCTAGGCAAGACGAAGTTTCAGTATCCGTACCTGCCTGCTGCGGAAAGCGTGGCCGACGCCGCCCAGTCGGTAGCCAATGCCCTGCGCCGGTACGCGCTGGGCGACACCGACACGGTCGACCAGGCGGCAGCCCGACGCGCCACCTGGCGCAGCGTCGCTCCCCGGCCGATGCCTTTCTCGCCCATGGCGCCCGCGGACCCCGATGACCACAACGCCCAGGCGGCCACGGCCACCACACCGGTCCCCGGAACCGGCAGCCAGCCGGTCCCCGCCGCCGCATCGTCCCTCGAGCTGGACACCGGACACCCGCACGAGCGTCAACTCACCGTCCCACCGCACCCGCCGGTCGCAGCCCCCGCTGCCGATGACCTGACCGCGGCCACCGGTGACACGACCGGCAGGAACAGCACACCCCCCGCCGGCGCCGCGCCCGCTGACACCATCGGTGTTCGCCAGAGGGCACATCGGCATGAGGATTCAGACCGAGCCGCCCCCGAGCAGTCCGGCACCGGACAGACAGACCCATCCCCTCAGCACCGGCACGGCAGCACCGGAGCCCAGGGTGCGACCCGTGAGCCGACACCGGCGCGGGAACAGCAGCATCCAAACGCTGCGACCTTCCCCGGTGCGCCGGAGCCGGCGCCGCCCTCACGCGAAGGCAGCGCCACGACTTCCATGCCCTCAACCGGGCACGGCACCCCCACCCCCGCGTCCGGTATCCGTGCACCTGCAAGCCCGGCCGCCACCCCGCAGACGACCAGTGCCGCAAGGAAGCCAGCCACGTACCAGCCGGAGCCAGGAACCGCCGCGGCGGCCCCGGATCTTGATCCGCACTCCGAACCGGCCGCCGCACGTCAGGAGGACACCGTGGCCACCAGCGTTCCCCCCAGCGCCGGCCAGGCCCGGCAGGTCGCCGCCAGCCAGCATGGCTCAGCCGCCGACCAGGCACATCATGAGGAAACTCCCACCCCGTACCCCGACGCCGACACCTACTCCGCATCGCGTCACGCCCTGCTCAACGAGCTCGAGCAACTTCAAGCATGGCTGGCCCGCACCCCAGCCGCGGCCCAGGCAGCGACCGGCGTCATTGAGGTCGCTGCCCCCGGAGTCGCCGATCTGTCGGCCCTGCTCACCTTGCAGGCCGCCCTTCGCTCTAGCACGGAAGACAGCGGCGAAACCCGCCATCTGACGGCCAGGTTGGATCACCACATCCGGCGCGTACAGATGACCGTGGCGAAGTCGTTCTTCGACCGTGCCGCGGGTGCCACCCACGTTGAACTGCTCCGGGGTCTGCAAGAACGAGCCGCAGAGGGACGGTTCCTTGAGTTCACCCAGCCCGGCGCAGGGGTGCAGCTCGGTGCGTACCTCGCGGAGCGCATCCGAGAGATCTCCCCGGAGCCCGGCGAAGCGACAGTCACCACCGAACCGACCCCCGAGACGGTGAAGGAAGCTGCTCCGATGGATGGGGAGTTGGACGAAGAGTTCGAGCTTCCCATCCTCGAAGTCTCGGGTGAGGAGGTCCTCTTCACCCGCGAGGAAGCTGCGCCGCGCCTGCTCCACCACTTGCGGGAACATCTGGCAGGAATGCGTGCCGGCGTCGGCCCGATCGTTCACATCCACGGCCGTCCCGTGTACGCCATGGTCCACGGGAGCAACACGCTCTACCTGGGCCTGACCCCGCCCGACACCGAAGGCGCTCCCCGGGCCGTCGCTATCAGCCGCGAAGAGCTGCTGCAAGCCGAGCCGGGACGGCTGCTCGACGCTGTGACCAGGTGGCTCAACAGCAGCGATGACGGTAACCGTGCTCTGCTCGACTACGCGCACCAGCTGGCACAACAGGCCACGCCAGTCTTCTCACGCCAGGAAGCGCCGGCAGCCGCCACCGCGCCAACGCTCCTTGAGGCAACAGCCGGCGAGGCCAGCACATCGCAGCAGAGCCCGCCGCCGGCTGCCGGCTCTCTCCCGGCGGCCGTCTCGGCCACGACGGCCACTGCTCCAACCTCCACGACACAACCGGGTTCCCCTGGGCACGCTGGGCAAGAGGCCCTCACACCGCCGGTAGGCCACCCGCCTGCAGACCCGGTCAAGCACACCTCCGCGAAGGGCACACAGGCACGTGAATCCGGTGAAAGTCTGAGCGGACGCTCTGCTGGGAGGGCAGCCGCGACGACCGCGACGGACCCCGTCGGCGAGATCACCGCGCTGGTCCGTGCCGCCTTGGCCGAAGCCGACGTCGCCTTGGACGCCGCGGGAGCCCTGACCGCCACCGACGCCATCATGATCACCTTGGAGACCAGCGGCACTGCCGAACGCGACCGCGAAGTCGCAGCGAACCTCCGCACCTACCTGAACGCCGCACTGCGCCAGCACACCGACCCGCAGCTTGCTGCCTATCGCATCGACTTCCAGCACACCCCCCACGTCGGTCAACGCGCTCTGCACGCTGCCGAAGCGGCCGAGACCAGCGTGCCACGCGCGCGGCTGGTCGAAGCCAACCGCGCGGCCGCCGACATCTTCACGGACCGACTGCGCATGGATCCCCACGCAGAGCTGTCCCGCGTCTACCTGACCGGCCAACGGCAGCTTCCCGCAGCAGTGCTTGAGGAATGGGGGCTCGGCTACGCTCCCTCCGACCGTGGTGCCGGCCGCTGGGACGTGCTGATACGCGAGCTGCTGTCCCGAGGCTTCACGAAGGAGGAACTAGCCCAGGCAGGCCTGGCCACCACGAGCAGCCGCGGCACGCTCATCGACACCTTCCACGACCGGATCATGTTCCCGATCCACGACGAGAACCAGGACATCGTGGGCTTCGCCGGGCGACGCGTCGACCGGCCCGGCGAAACGGAAGAACAGGCGAAGGAACGCGGGGGACCCAAGTACTTCAACACCTCCAACGACGCGCCCCTGTTCCACAAGCGAGAGCTCGTCTTCGGGCTCTACCACCCTGCCCAGGCAGCATCCTTGGCACAAAGCAACGGTCCCCGGGTCAGCGTTGAGGGATACCTCGACGTGATCGCAGTCGCGCGAGCGGCAGCCACCCTCCCCATCGAGCAGCGGCCTGTGGCAGGCGCTCCGATGGGTACCGCGTTCACCGAACGCCAGCTCACCGCCCTGCGAAGCCTGGGTACCCCCACCCCCCGGCCGCACATCGCCTTCCTCGACGCGGACGCGAGCGGCCGGAAGGTCCTGCTCGACAAATGGCACATGCTGGCCGCGGCTGCCGAACCGACGACGGTGACTACCGCAGAGGGTGCCAACGACGCCGCGAACCTCTGGGAGAAAGGCGTCGCCACCAACGGCGACGGAGCCACACCTGTTCTGCGCGCTCTGGAACAAGCCCGCCCGCTGCTGGACGCCACGGTCGAGGCGGTCCTCATGAATCACGCAGACGACACCGAACGTGCCAGCCACAGCGTCGACGCCGCCAAGCACCGCCAGCGTGCACGCTTCCTCGCCACCGAGGCAGCCCGGTTCATCCACCAGGCAGTGCAGACCACAGCGCCCGAAGACGCCTCGGCCCTGCAACAGGCCGCGCTCACCTGGGCGAAACGACTCCACCAGCAATGGGGCATCCCCGGACCCATGACCGCCACGGCGGTGCTGCTGGGAACCGGCAAGCATGACCAGGACTACGAGACCGAGGTCTACGAGCACGCCCTGGACCTGCTCGCCTCCGATCCAGCCGGGTACTTCGCAGACGACCCCATCGTCCGCAGCCGTCAGTCCGGCTCCCAGGACCGGCCCCCAGCACCCTCCGGCGCACAGGACACACGCCCCGGACGTGGACAGTGGCCCGCAGGCACCAGCCCGATCACTCCCTCGGGCGCGGTTGAGATGCCCGCGAGCGAGTCAGACCCCGCAGCCGCCAACGTGACGCTGAGCCTGGTCCTGCCCTCGCCCGTTGACGGACAGCCCGCCGAGTACACCAACCGCACCATCGCGGCATACGCCCTCCAAGCGGCCGTACATGAACGCCTCGGTCAGCACACCACCGAGAGCCCCGAACCAGACCGACTACCCCACCCACGGAAACTCGGCACCGTCCACGGCATCGAGCTCAGCACTTCGGGAGACGACCAGACCAGCGAAGATCCCACCGTGGTGGTCTGGCTCGGGACGGACCGCTCCGACTCACTGCGCATGTCGTACAGCCGCTTTGTCAAGATGAGCGGACCGGACCTCCTGGCAGCCATAGAATGGCGGGCCGCGCAGGTCGCCGGTGTCCTCGGTGCTCCGTTGAGCCCGACCTGGCGGGCCGCAGTGCGCAGTATCCTGCCGCTGACATACCAGGCCAGGCCCAATCCCGACCAGCTCGCCGACCTCCTCGACACACTCGCCAAGGGGCCTGACGGCAACCCGGTGGTGCCCCGGCGACGGGCTGAGCAGGCCCTGTCCGCGTATACCGCCGGGCACCCGGACCTTGCCTTGGACCTCTTGGCGGCCGACGGCCGCATCTGGGTCTTGCGTAACGACGGATCCTGGATTCAGGAAGAGGCCGTCCAGCAGACCTGGGCCGACCTTGAGGCAGGGTTCAAGCAGGAGAAAGCCAAGCTCGACGAAATCGCCCGGGATGCCGCGACACTCCCGGCCCCAGACGGCACACCCCTGGCGGCCGATCTCACAGTCGCCCACCACAGCGCCCACGAGGCTCTCGCAGCCATCCGCCCGTACTCAATCGGCCTGCCCGGCACCGTCTACGAGAACATCGTTGACCTAGTGGCCCAGCTGGATGCCGAGGAACCCGCACTGCGTCGGCTGCACGGCCTGGGCGGTGAGCAACTGATGAACCGGGCCAAGCGGTGCGTCGTCCGGGTCCTTGAAGGGCTCGCCACCGTTGCCACCAAGATGCGCCTTCCCGCAGTGGGTCAGCGCCTGGAGCGTGCCATTGCCCGCCTGCGGGGCCTGCACCTGGAGGCGCGGCCGATCGCAGCCGGCACCGACCGGCGTATGCAGGATCACGCCCACATCGAACGCGACCTCGAACGTCGCATGGCCTCCCCCACCACCACGCTCGCCGCCCGCGGCGACCTTCAGCAGCAGTGGATCATCAACCGGGCACGGTGGCGCGCCCGTTACGAACAGCTGAACGGTCAGCCTCCGGCGGCAGACTTCCTGCCGGACAACGGCCTGGTCGCGGGAGCTCCCCCCGTCCCGAATCTGATCGCCGCCCACGAGCTCCTGCTGACCCGGCTCTCCGCGCGCGTCGCAGAACTGCGGGACACCGACCCGCACACCGGCGAGGACGCTAACCCCTACGAACCCACCGCCGATCTCTTCAGCGGGGTGGCCTGGGCCTACCAGCAACGCCTGATCGGATCGGCTCCCACCGAGAACACCCCGCACACTCCCATCTCCCGCGACCAGCTGCGGCAGGCCGCCCTGACCGTCACCGCCCACGAGAACGCCTCCCCACTCACCCTGCGCCGTGCCATGAACATCACCTGCGAGCAGGCCGACCGCCTCCTGCACGGCCTTGAGCAACAACAGATCCTCGGCCCGTACCGCGCCGACGCACCACGCACCGTCATGGCCCGCCCCAGCGACATCGACAGCCTTCTCAGCCAACCGCCCTCGCGAACTGCCCCGCATATCCCCAGCGCCACACCCGCCACGGCGTCGTCGGCCAAGGAACGCGCCCTGAAGAACGCCCACGGTGCGGAAGCCGGCGTCGACGAGCACACGGAGGCCCGGCTGCGCCAGCTCATCGACAAGATCCTCGCCGACAAGGAAGCCCGCAGCGTGACCGCGGGCGGTAGCGCCTCCGCCGACGCCCCTTCCACCGCCCGCGTCCGGAAGCACGCGCACCAGGAAGCCGCAGACAACTCCCTTGCAGCCGGCCAGGCCACCTCACTCGCCCCCAGCCAGCCCTGACGCGGAGACCGTGATGACGACACCCCCCGCACTACAGCCCGAGGCCACCCCACCCCCGCCGAAGCTGTCCCCAGACAACTCCGCCGGCATCAACGCCGAGGCGCTCGAATCCTACGCACGCCTGACGAACCTCGGACGCGGCCTGCGCCGCGCCCGGGCACTGGATGCCGCAGACACACCTCCCGAAGCAGCACCACGCGATCTCGCAGCGCTCAAAACGGCTATGACCGCGGCACGAGAGAACCAGGCCTTCTACTACAGCAGCCCCGACTGGCGCGCCATTCTCGACATCCACCAGCAGGTCGAAGGCGTTCTGACACGCCTCAACGAGCAGGCGAAGACCACCCCCCAGACAGCCATCCACACAGCTAAGATCACGACCCTGGCGGCCAGCCTCATCGCACGCCACGCAGCCAAGGTCGGCGCGCACCTGAACAAGTGGGAGCAGCACCACACGCCAGGTGGGCAGTCCATGCGTGCTCTTACCCGGATCGCCGAGGACCTCGCGGTACGAGCCGCAGGTCTAGGCTCCGCAGAAGCCCTCGACAATCCCCGGCTCCTGATGGCGCATGTCCACCAACTCAACAGGCAACTGCGCAAGGCAGAGGCAGATGCACCCGAAGACGCCCTCGCCCTGGAAAAAAGGGACGACCCGCAGCTGAGGGACGCTCTCACCATCGGTGCCACCTTCTCCGCGGACCTCGCCGAAGCGTCGCACCTCATGACTGCCCTGACCGAGATGAACAAGCGGGCCCGGCGAGCCGGACATCGCCTGACACGTGACGTGCGCCTGCACGGCCTGGTGGAGACCGCCCAGCTGCGCGGCATGGAGATGATCGCGGGGATCGCCCGGACCGTCATGCGCCGCTACGACGCCCAAGGCCACGGCAACACCGCGCGCCGCACCATCGCCGCCGTGGTCCTCCACCACGCAGAACAGCGCTTGGAGCGCATGCGCGGCTCCCTTGGCCCAGAGGAACAGCGGGACCTGGGCCACTACGAGCAGCGCCCGAATCGCTACCTGGAATCATCCTTCGAGGAGCATCACAGGACCGTACAGGAGCTGAGCTCGAAGTACCTGCGGCCGGAGGACCGCCTAGCGCTGCAGATCCGCAATCTGCTAGCCACGAGAGATCTCGCGCAACCCGGCAACAACGGCGCCGGATATTACCCGCTCGGCAGACACACGTACCCGCCCTCCAACGTCGTCGCCGGGATGCAGACCGGCACACCGATCGAGACACGCCTCGAGCTCATCGACGCGCTGCGGCGCCAGGCCAAGAAGAAGCCTCACGCGGCAGACGCACCATTTCTGAACAGCGCCGCCGACCACCTTGCCGAGGAGATTGCCGGTCCGCTCTCGCTCACCGCCGAGGCCAGAGAAGCCGATATCAGCGCTGACCAGGTTCGCGCGGTGGCCGCACACCTGGTCAGCGAACGCACCCTCGCCGCACCGTTCGCACTGAGCGAGAAAGCAGAGCTCAACCTCACCCACGCACAGGCCGAACGAGTCCTCGACGTGCTGCAGTCCTTCGACGTCGTCGGCCCTCCCCGCCGACTCATGCCACGCGCGACCCTTGTCTCCTCACGCAGGGACCTCCTGCGCAGACTGGACACGCTCGAACAACGCCTGCCGGACCTACTCGCACGACAGAACTACGTCGACCCGGGTCCCCGGTTGCCCAGTCCCCCGTGGCCCGCGGGCCCTGCCCACAAGACGGCCCCATCAGCACCCATGCCCTCCCCTGGGGCACCGGACCCTACGGCATCCACGGCCGAGCTGCCGCGTCGAAACCGCGCAGCCGAGCGACGCCATCCAGGCAACCTCTCCGCCCGGCCGGCCCCGACCACGGAGCAGCCCGCAGCCGCCCCAGCCGGGCCGCTCGCGGGACAGGAGAGGCGGCTTCTGGAGGCGAGCCAGAAGCTGAAGGAAGGGACCGCAGCCCGCGCTGCCGCACACCCAGCACCTCCCGTGAGCGCGCCCCTCGGGAAGCCAGGCGCGGACGAGGCGCACCACAACGCCCGGCAAGCCCAGGAGAACGTGGGAACGGGAATCCGCTGATCCGGACGAGAGGATGCATGGCATGGACCAGGCACGGCTGGAGGAACTCCGCCGCCAGGCGCGACTGCGCGAACAGGAAGCCGAACGGCAGACCAGGAAGGCCGCTGCCGCCATGAGGGCGCGGCTTGAAGAGCATCAAGCCCAGGCCGAGGCACACCAGGAGGTAGCCCCTCCAGGCGAGGGCGATCACTACGCACGGCTACCTGGCCACTCCCGCACGGGCATCCGCTGACCCCCGGTGCCGCTCCCCTCGACCTGGGGCGGGAGCGGCACCGCTTCGGGCCGCCGTACGCGGCCGATTCCCTGCGGCCCGCCAGTACCTTCACGAAGGAGCGCGCGGCCGCAAGGGAACACGCAACGCAGCCCCGGCGGTGCCAGGCCTCAGGCTGGGCCCACGGGTGCTTCGCCCAGGGGCAGGAGAACCAGCGTGAGGCGGGTCAGTCCCAGTGCCTGCAATGAGCGAGGCGTCTCTTCGACCAGCCGGCAGCGCTGCAGTCCCATGCGTGGATTGGGGTGGCGCACGCCGAGCGTCGCGCTCTCGTAATGAATCAGATCTGAACCTGACCCCAGCAGCCAGTCGGGCATGGCGTAGAGGTAGACGTCACGCAGGTCGGGATGTGCGTGTACCTCACGGCGAATGGCCTGAAGCCCAGCGTTGCTGTCGGAGCGTTCGAGGCCAGATGCGAGCTGCGCGAGCATCGCGAGCCGCCACTCTCGATACTGCACGAGCATCGTTGGCGCGGCCGGGTGCAGAAGCCCGAACCGCAGAAAGTTCGCCGTCGGCAGGGCTGACGGATGGTGAGGCACATGGCAAAAGAGCTCGCGATAGGCCCGGTTGGTCATCCGGACCTGCCAACTGGCGTCGATGACGAAGGTCGGCAGAGACAGAGCGTCAAGGACCGTTGCGTAGTCGTCGAGGAAAGCTGCCACCGACCGGTCACTCTCATGTGAGCGCGTGGGCAGCGCTTGCGGCGGTGGCGTGCGTCCAACGGCGTACAGGAAGAGCCGCATGGTCTGGTACTCGGACATCTCCAAGGCCCTGGCCAGGGCAAAGAGCTTGTCATCTGTCCACTCGCGGACCCGCCCGCGTTCCCAACTGCCGTACGAACGATCACTGATGGACAGCCGCTCAGCCACTTCGAACTGGCTGAGCGCCAGGTGGTCACGACGGCCCTTGAGAAAAGCGTGGAGACGGCTGGCCTGCATCTGCACGGCGAGTTCGTCGGAGAAGTGAAGTGGATTCTGCTCAACGTCGGACTGCATCGCGTCGCCCCCGCGCCGTTGGTCCCCCCAGGCCAAGCCCGGCTGACTGGACTGTGGTTGCCTCGATGAGTTCACAGCACTGAGGCGCGCGTGCCTGAGTAGAGGCGCGTGATCTCCAGCGCACGGATGGTCCGGTAGGCATCTTCGACGGCGTTGCGGTCGTAGCCGTCCAGGATGACGTAGCCGGGCGAGGACCGGTCGTCGACCGTCCGCTTCACCGGGGCCGACGCCGTAAGGGCGGGCGAGACGTAGGCCACGGAGGGTAGCGCTCTGAGGCGCGAAAGGGCACCTGCGTCGACGATCCCGTCACGGCTCGCGGCCAGCGTGAGGCGCGTGGTGAACCGGCGGGCGGTGCTGACAGGGTGCACCAGGCCGGCCACGTCTGCGACCGCGGCAGCGCGAATCGGATCGTTCGCATGGCAGGGCAGAGGGCCGGCCGGGCTCTCCTGCGGAAACGCCTGCACGCTCAACAGAGCCATCCCGGCTCCAGGAGTGTGGACGACCTCCAGCCGGGCAGGTCCGACGTCGACGCCGAGCACCGGTAGGGCTTTCTGGGCGACACGTCCCAAAGACCGGCCCAGCAAGCCGCTGTCAGACAGCGAGTCGGTGCGCTGGTGCAGCCCCTTGGTGTCGTACGTCTCGTGCCATAGGCCGATAACCGCGGGGCGCTGCTCGATGGAGCCACTGACCGTGTCGACGATGTACCGACGTCCCGGAAGGTACTCCTGGATGACCAGCTCAGTGCTGAGGGTGTACCGGGGTGCCAGAGCGCGAAGCCCGATCCACGCTTGCCGGATCTCGGATTCCGAGCGGCACACGACCGGGGCCAGCGGAACCGCAGTGTCAGCGCAGGCGACGCTGTACTGCCCTAGGCGGCAGAACTCCGCCCAGCGCAGCGCCTGCATGAGGCTGGTGGTGCTCATGGACCGAGGCGCGGCCAGCCCGGCATCGCGCACAGCCGCCGCCTGGACGCCGCGGTCATTGCGCAGCCAGGATGTGGCTGGCGAGTTTCCCGCGAGGTCCAGCTGCTCGGCCAGGCGATCGGCCAGCGCTACCCCCCACGCGCTGCCAGCCACCACAGCCGTGACGCCGGCCGCCCGCAGCCGCTTCAGCGTGCGTCTCATGCTCTGGTGGGTGAACGCACGCTCCAGAGCGCCGAGTTCATTCCTGGAGCGTGCCTGTGGCGGCAACTGATCCGCAGGAAGAGCGACGGCGATCGATTCCCAACCTTGCGCGTGGTACTCAAGGGCCAGGCGCGCGCCTGCGTCTGCGGGGGCGATGATGGCCACCGTGCCGCCCGGCACGCCGGGGCGGGACTGCGTCATCGCGGCGGCGTGGACTGTCATGAGAGTGGGCTCCGTGGATGAGTCGGTGGTGTGGGCGAGCGGTCAGGTGCGGCTATGACCGGAGAGCGGGGCGCGAGGCCCGGATCACGGTGTGAGCTGTGCCTAGGCGTGGCGAGCGAAAGCCGTGCGGAGTGGACCGGGGACGCCGCCGGGGGAGTGGCGGCGTCCCCGGTCAACCGGCCTGACCATGGCCCCGGGGAATGGGGCAGGTCTCCGCAGGATCTACGGGGAGGAACCCGCGATCGGCCGTTGCCCGGTATAGGGGAGTGAGGCCTCCCTACCGGACCGGGATGCCTCCGCCAGCTGGGACCGCGGGCGGAGGGAGTCCTAGATCAGAGCGGCAGCGCCATTGGAGCCGCTCGGCTCACTGGTCCTAGAACCGGAGCTGGATCGGTCCCCCAGCGGTAGGGCCGGGCTGGGGGGATGTGGTCGAGCTGCGAGCGATGGGCATGGGCGGTCCCTGGCTCTTGGGCACGGCGAAGCAGGCGTCAGCGCTCGCTGTCCGGGCATCTATCGCTGGACCGCGTGCCTGGCTATCCTGAGCGCTGCGTGGTTGCCACGCCAGCTCACGTGTTCTTCCACGTGGCTGGGCACCCTTGGTCGGATGATCTTGTGGTGCTTGCTTCCGCTGAGGCACTCGGTGGCCGTCCCCTGCCAGGGACGGCCACCTGCCTTTGTGCAGGTCATGACATGCCTGGTTCGTGACTCCTTACGGCGGCAACACGGCCTCGTCTCCCCTCCCCTTGGCGCGGTCTGCGCCCAGTCGCTGCACCCTGGACCGGGACTTGAAGTTGTTTGCACCTGCTAGCAGCAAGGGTGCTGTGACGCAGGGGCATCATCTTGACTGACCGTTCGTGCGTTAACAACGGGCATGGAATTAATAAGGTTTTTCACCCAACTAATTCGCCCTGCGGGGGAGCGGAGTGCGGCTAGGGGTGAATGTCCTGCTCGCTGCTGGTCACCCACCACATGCCCCGGGGGAAGTCGTTGCGTCCAGGGGGGAAACCCAGCTTGGCGTCGAGGGCTGCCAGCTCGTTACCGAGCGTCTTGGTGGAGACCCTCATCTCCTTGGCGATGACCGACAACGACTTGTGGGCTGCCATGCCGCGCAATATGGCGCGCGTACGGTCATTGGTGAACGTCTGCTGGCCCTGGCCGGAAGGGGTGTCGCCATGCCAGGGGCCTGCCATGTCCCACATCCAGTCGAAGATCATGAGGATGAAGGCGACCATGCCCTCATGGGTCACCTTCCAGGCGACGCGAGAGTCGTCCGATCCCTCACGAAGATCCTGGATGATGCACATCTTGTCGACAATCACGATGCGAGGAAACGGCGTCAGCAGCCTGCGGACCTGGGCATGTGGACCGTACGCAGTGACTGTTTGCACGTATTTGTTCATGTGTGGCTGGTTTTGGGTGTTCGGCGGGTATATGTCGAACAGTGCAACACCGCGGGAGAGGGGTTCCGCCAGGAAGCTGGCCGACTGGTCCATGGTGTCCGGGCGGCGGTAGGCAGGCTGAGCGGTCTTGATGTCGTGCTGCGCGTTCTCCATGGCACGGATGATCATCTGCGTCGCTTCCCCGCCGGCGTCCATGAACTCGATACCGTTCTCGGAGCCCGCCTGGCGAGGGAGGGTGTCGAAGAAGGCCGTCAGCATCTCGGCGTTCTGGATCACCTCCCGGGCTTTGGCGAGCGCCTGCCGGCGGAGCTGGTCGAGGACCGGGGCCGTAGGCATGGGGAAGTAGAAGGACCTGCCGTCGTCTGGCGGAACGTCAGGGCGGTCAAGGTTTCCCGGGTCATAGCCGTAGGCGAGGGCAAGACCCTTGTCGCACAGTCCTTTCAGCCCGGGGGTGTCGTCGGGGAGGTAGGCCGGCTCCTCGCTGATCCTCCTCAGCGCGGCCAGCTCGTCCCGGGTCAGCGTGAAGGGCTCCTGTGAGCCATCCCAATTGCGCAGCGATGTCACGGTATATGGGACCTTCCTGTTGGCGAACTTCGCATAGACGAAGCGCTCACAACCTTGATCCGGGCGCCTGTAACCAGGGACTCTACCTAGAGTGAAAATCTGATCTCGCACACCCGTGCGAGGGCTGCTTCATGCCTTGACGTGCCGTCGTTCGCGACGGGGGGAACACGTCATCGGGCAGGGCGCAGCTGCAGACCTACGGGAAAAGAAAAGAGTGAGCCATGAGGCTGGTTCGCACATGCCTGGCTGCCCTTGCAGTTGTGGCAGCAGTGGGAGCAGGCGTGACAAGTACAACCGCGCACAGTCCGGCCGGCGGTCATAGCACCGTGGCCGCGAAGCAGGACCCGATCTGGGACGCCGCGAAGAAGGACCCCATCTGGGACTCGGCCCTTCTTCAGGATCCCATCTGGGACTGAGCTTCACGCAGCGAGTTCTACGGCGCTCCCCGGTCAGCCCAGGCTGGCCGGGCAGCGGTGCCCGCACACCTGCGAGGTACCTCGCGCCGCCGTGACGGGGGTTGGATATGACGACGATGACGACAGGACGGCCCGACCGAACGCCCCGCGCTGCCGCGGGAAACAGCGGGAAGGGCCTTGATGCAAGCACCTGCACGACCCGGCAGCCGCCGCTGGCCAGACAGCGCTCCTGCGCGGAACTCTCGGCCGGTGACTCCGATGGAACTCGGCTGAGGGCGGGGGAGAAGACGGTGACGGCCGTCACGTACCAGAAGATCTTGCAGAGCCGACGCAGCGTCCTCTCGCGCGAGGACGTCGGGCTGCCGGCGCGGAAGAACGTGGCCAGACGCCGTGGTCCGAAGGTCAGCGGACTGACCCAGAGGGATGTCGACCTGGCCCTCAACGAGCGCGGCGGCCTGGGGTACTACCACATGGTGGAGAACGGGAAAGTCCGGCCGAGCAGCGAGTACCTCCACGCACTCGCCAGGCTTCTGTGCCTGACGCCCGAGGAGTACATGTTCGTCCACGCCTGGGTGCACGGCCACCCGCCTGTCCTTCCGCTCGACACTGAGAAGGCCTCGACGCTGGCTGAGGGCTGGCAACGAGTCTTGGACGGTCAGCAGCAGATGGCGTACGTCACCGACTCGGCCTTCAACGTCGAGCTCTACAACGCCCGGTTCGCGGCAATGTTCCCCGGCGGGCGGCCGCCCGCAAATTCGATGGAATGGATGCTTCTGTCCGACCAGGCCCGCGATGAGATCCTTACGGACTGGGACGTGCAGTGGGGGCCGCGGGTCCTTCCCGAGTTCTGGGCGGCACTCGAATCGCACCCGGAGGACCCTGACCTTCAGCGCATCCACGCGCGGGTCCTGCGGGACGCACGCCTGATGCGCCTGTACGACAGGAAGGTCTGCCTGGTCCATCCCGACGGGCACCGCAGACCGCTGCACCATGCGCTGGAAGGCCGGGGCTTTGCCACGATGTACGCTGCGGCGCCCCTGTCGAGCCCCAGCTCCAGACTCATGATCGTCGAGTACTCCAAGACGTAAGCCGGCGAAACCCATCTCATCCGTCCGGCAACGTTGTCGGTTGGGGCTGCCAGGCGCGTCCAGTGGCTCGGGCCGGCCCGTACGCGCGGGCCAACTGGGATTGAAAATCGATCAAATCGCTCTCCCGGGCTCATCTTTCTCCAAGGTAATGTCCCGGTCAAGCGCTACGGAAAAAGTCTGTCGCGCATCACGTTAATGAGGGGGCGCGGTGGCCTACGTCAACCGCCCGGGGCTCGCTGACGCGGCCCACATGGTGACCACTGAAGAGATCGTCGCAGATATCGACGCGCACTATCCGGGCCACCCGAATCTTCGGGCTATGCGAAGGATCGCAGACGCAACGATCGGCGTTCACACGAGACGTTTCGTGCGCCCACTGCACATGATCGGGCCCACGCAGAGCTTCGAGACCCGTAACGAGTGGACGGTTCAGGCGGTGTGCGACCTCGGCGCGCGCGCGGCCCGGCACGCGCTGGACCTCGCTGGCGTAAGCCCGAAGGACATCGGGACGATCATCACGTTCCATGCGACGGGCCTGGCCATACCCGGCCTCGACGTGCACGTGAGCAACTCACTCGGTCTGCCTGTTGACGCCTCACGTGTGCCCATGTCGCAACTCGCCTGCGCGGGCGGAGCCCACGCCGTCAAGCTGGCCGCCCAGCTCGCGCGGCCCGGGCGCCACGTCCTGGTGGTCGGCGCCGAAGCGCTCAGCACCGTCTACCAGCACAGTGACGCCAGCAAGGCCTCCATGATCTACAAACTGCTATTCGGTGATGGCGGGGCAGCAGCGGTCGTCAGCACCGAGCCCCTCGCCCAGCCGGGCCTTCGCATCGACGAGACGTGGGAGTACGTCCACCGGGCTGACGGCCGGGGAACGGAGCAGAACTACCGCCTGAGGGCGCAGACGGACGGCTACCACTTTGACTCCACCCCCGAGTCGGTCAGGGCGATCGCCGACGTCATTCCGCAAGTGCCCTGGCTCAAGGACGGCGAACCGCCGGCAGACTTCGGCCTGGTCCACCCCGGAAGCCCCACCATCATTGACCGAGTGGTACAGGCCGGTGCCTGCACGGAACACGGGGTGCGCCACTCACGGGCCACGCTGGCCGAGTACGGCAACACGGGAGGCTCAGCGGTCCTGCGCGTCCTCGAGCGGACACACGACGACCCGCCTCGCAGCGGGGAAACCGGCTTCCTCGTCGGGTTCGGCCCAGGCTTCGTTGCCGCAGCGGCGCGGGGCACATGGGTGGGAAGCGGCGGGTAGTCGCTGCCAGCAGCGGGTCCACCGGTTCTCCTCTGCGGGCCGCGGGGTGGTTGATCTAGCGGATGCCCCGATGAGGGGGCCGGGGGTTGTCGGGAGTCCGCGTTCTGGGGTCCTGATGAGTCGTCGACGCCGGTGCGGGCAAGTGCTTCGTCGCCAAGCGTTCTTGGGCACCGTTGTTCAGCATGGCGGCCGCTGCGAGGATGTCCTGCACCCGGCTGCTCAGGTAGTCCTCCGCTGCCGACGCTGATCCGTGGCGGGGAGGCTGACCAGGGAGAAGGTCGCCCAGCTCGTCGTAGCGCTGTGCGTAGTGAGGGCTCGGCGTGAGCATGTAGGTAGGGTGCACGGCTGCGTCGAGGGGCGGGGTGAAGGCCGCCCGGTGGCAGTTCCACGGAGTGTCGGTCGAGCGCCAGGACATCCCGGAGAGACTCACATCGAATCCTCCCGATTCGGGGTACCGGACCCATGTGGGGGATACGACAGGCTCGGGGTGTCCTGGCCCACTGGTGAGCCGGGCGCGGAAGACGACAACGGTATTTGCGGGGTCTGATCTGGGGTCGAAGAGCTGCCTGCTGGCGACTTCCTCGAAGGCGGCCCGTTCAGTGGCGTGCCAGCATGCGCCAGCGGGCAGGTTGCCCTGCCCTATGGCGTCGAGGATTAGTTGGCCTCGTTCGGACGGGTCACGGGCGTCATTGTGAGCGCCCAGGTGGACGCCGCGGTCAAGGAGCACCGGTATGCCGGCGTAGAGATCCTGGGCTGTTGGGTCCGGGCCCTGGAGGGGCGGTGACTGGAAGCGGTACAGCCACCTCGCGGCCTCTCCCTCCAGGCGCTCACCGTAGCGGTACTCGGCATCCTGGTGGCCGTCCAGCTTGTAGACGATGTTGGAGCGCGCGTTCGTGGCGCGCTGGCGAAAGACCACGACAGGATCGAAGTAGCGAGCCCAGTCCAAAGGTGGCCGGTTGTGAATGTTCCGGTCTGGTGCCGGATCGTTGTAGCCGTCCCACCAGAGGATGCCGTTCGGAGTGCGACTTCCGTGGTCGATCCATGCCTGTGGGTGTGCCGCGTAGACAGCGTCCATCATGGCCGATCCGATGCCGCGGCGCTGGAAGGCCTGGTAGACGAGGAGTTGCTGCACCGACAGGGCCTTGCCGTCGGGATGGACGGTGAACTCGACGTGGCCCGCCGCACGGCCGCTGGCAAGAGCTACGATCCGACGCGGTAGCCAACCCTCGAATCCTTGGACGTGCCAGTCGGTCAGCCACAGTGAGAGACCCCCGTCGTCCAACGGAGGCGATGATCCAGGCATGCTCTACTCCAGTAGGGGCCGCGATGCGAAGGTGACGACCCGGCTGCTGGCCTCGGCCACGCCCGGGAGATGGCCCAGGGCCAAGCTGACTTCATCCTCAAGCCGCTGCCGTGCATCGAAGGAGTCGTGCTCCAGTGCGGCTGGGTCGAGCCGCAGAATGGTCTGCAGCGCCACGCGAGCGTCCGGAGCAACAGGGGCTTCATCCAAAGACGGCAGCATCACCGAAAGCCGGCTACGGACGCTGTCGAACCGCCCGGGCTCCGTCACAGGTCCGAACACGACAGTGGATGTCTGGGAAAGCAGCTCCAGGAGCTGGTTGACGACCTCGGGTGTCCCCACTACGTCGAGTTCGGCGATGCGCGGAGCCGACGGTGTCGAAGTCTGAGAAGTGGCGTCCATGTGGGGTGCTCCCGGCAGTTCGGCGGAGGTGATGAGAGGGCGGTACCGGCGGCTCGTGCCGCCGCTGCCCGATGTCAGTGTGGCACGACGGTCTCCTCCTTTGAGCGGGGTGACAACGCCAGCACGATCAGCAGGCGCGCGGGGCATGCAGTCCAACCAGGTGTATCGGTAGGGGACTTGGTCGGCGCAGGCCTTGTGCTGTCTCGGGAGAGGCCAGTGTGGCCTGGCCCTCGCGGCTCTGGTTGCGGTGAGCGCACTGCCGCTCAGCCCCTGAGGCACCTACCACTCAAGACGTTCCGCACAGCGGTCCGCGAAGACGCGGGGAGCGTCTCGGGGATGAGCCTGTGGTGGGTGCGTGCCTCGTCGGTGAACCTTGCCCCGATGGTGTACGTGCGGTGTTGCGGCCGGTCGAGTCGGCACAAGCTGGAAGGCGAGGGCGGTTCGAAGACTCAGGCCCTGGGATGCCGGCTCATCACGCGGTCCGAAGCTTGGCACAGTGCCCTAGTGAAGGAGGCAGGAGCCTGGCAAGTCGTGCAAGGTGGCAGCCATCTGACCGGCAGGTCCAGCCGACCCGCCACTGCCCCCCGAATCGAGCCACGCATGCACCCGGTTCCTGACACAGTCCGCATCCAGGGCGGCGACCTTCGTGCGTACGCCGCCGGACAGATCACTGTCGATCTGTCCATTTGCCACAATCCTTATGGCCCCTCTCCACGCGCCATAGAGGCAGGTATGCGGCTACTCGCTGAGAGTCCGGGCGCCCTGGCCCCTCCACCGTACGGCTGTGAGGAGCCCTACCTCGATGCCTATGCCGACCGTTTGGGGGTGCCAGCCACAGAGCTTGCCGCTGGACGCGGTGTCACCGAGTTCCTGATCGTCCTGGCACGCCTTTTGAGAGGTCGTCGCCCCGCGGTCATCACCCCTGACTACACCCACACTCTGCGACTCTTCTCATACGGAGCCCAGTACGTGCCCGGGCAGGCAGTGCTCGACACGGACATCGGACGGCTGACACGGCTGCGGCGAGCGATGGCCAGCCAATCCGTGGTCGTGCTCTCGAATCCCTGCAACCCTACCGGTCAGTGCCTGCCCCCAGGAGAGATCATCTCCATCTGCACTGACTTCCCGCAGTCGCTGATGATCTTGGACGAGGAGTACGTCGATCTTCACGGCCCGGGGCTGACCACGGTAGGCGCCGACGTCGACAACCTGGTGGTCCTGCGCTCGACCGGGAAGAGTTACGGCATCGTGGGAACCCGCGCGGGCGTGATGTGGACTCGCAGCAAAGAGCTACTCAGCCTGGTACGCATGGAGATGCAGGACCCCTGGCGGCTCTCGCTGCTCGACGCCGTTATGGCAGCCGCAGCACTACAGGACGAGCAGTGGCTGGAAGGCACCAGAAACGCACTCCACCGAGACGCAGCCCGGCTAGAGGACCACCTCAGAGATGCCTTCGGGCCGCGCGCACGCCTCCAAGGCCCCGACCACCCACTGCACTACCGCTTCGTCCATCTCCCCAACCCAAGGCCCGTAGTTGAACACCTGAGCGAGCACGGAGTGTCCGTCCGGTCCTTCGGCGACTACGGAGGCCACATTCCCGGTATCAGGTTCGCCGCCCCATCCACCGACGAGCAGCTCGCCACGCTCGTACACGCGCTGAACACGCTCCCGGAGAAGAGAGCTGCATGATCATCACCATCGACACGGCAAGACTCACTCTGGGGCAGGCACTCCACCTCATCGATCGAGCGTATGCCCGCACCCATAAACGCGCCCACGAGCCGACGATACGAACACTCTACGCAGGCAAGAGTGTGCTCGAGCCTCGTCCGGACGAGCCTCATCACCTCGGGAATACGGAGTAGTCGGGCACGTGGACCTGGGCGTTTGCAACAGCTCTGCGGCAGTACCCCGGGCCGGGTCCTTGAGCAGGGGATCGCCTCAGGCTGATCCGCACCGCGGTGGACGAGGGCTCACGGCTGACCTCCATCAGAGATCGGAGCAAATAGGCTCGAGACCAGTGCTAGCGACACCGACGGGGCGCATCCCTAGCACTGGCAGCAGTGCACCCCTGACGCGCTAGTGTCCTGCGCCGGAGATCCGTCGTTAGTTTGTGTATGACTGCTTCTGCCGATGTGCCGGTACCTCGTCGTGGCCCGAAGTTGGAACCGTT
>NZ_JBEOYE010000026.1:0-105828 GCF_040296945.1 Streptomyces sp. NPDC001941
GCCTCCCGGGCGCGCGCCCGCCGCCCGGCCGGTCCGGGCACGCCCTGCGGCGGCACGGTCTGGCCCAGCGCGGGACGCTCCTGGGCGCCCTCGGCGGCGGTCACCACGGCGCCCTCGGCGGGCCGCCCGCGGCGCCGCCCGGTGGGCTGCGCGGGTCCGGTGGAGTCCTGTGCGGGCAGCACCGGGGCGTCCAGGAACGCGTCGGTCGAGGCCCGGCGGCGGCGCCCGCCGCCGGAGGTGCCGCCCTCGGGGGCGGTCCCGCGGTTCTGCTGCGCGGGCAGGGCGGGCCCGTCCGCGGCCGTGCCGGACGGCTCGTCGTCGCCGTCGGGCTCCGGCGGGGCGACCGTGCCCGAGCCGTCGCCGAGGGGCAGTTCCAGGACGTACGCGCTGCCGGCGCCCGGGACCTCGTGGGTCTGGAGCACCCCGCCGTGCGCCGCGACGATGCCGCGCACGAGGGGGGCGTGCACCGGGTCGCCCCCGGCGTACGGGCCGCGCACCTCGATGCGTACGACGTCACCGCGCTGGGCGGCGGCCACCACGATCGTGGAGTCGCCGTACGCCTGGCCGGGCGCCATCCGGGCCTTGCCGGTGGAGTCCACCCCGGCCACGTCCGCGACCAGGTGGGCCAGCGCGGTGGCGAGGCGGCCGCCGTCCAGCTCGGCCTCGATCGGCGGGGCGTGCACGGCGAACTGCACCCGGCCGGGGCCGATCAGCTCGACGGCGCCCTCGACGGCGGCCGAGACGACCGCGTCGAGCAGCACCAGGTCCTTGCGCAGCTCCTCGGTGCCCGCGCCGAGCCGCTGGAAGCCCAGCACGTTGTCGATCAGGGTCGTCATCCGGGCGTACCCGGCGGCCAGGTGGTGCAGGACCTGGTTGGCCTCGGGCCACAGCTGTCCGGCCGGGTCGGAGGCCAGGGTGCCCAGCTCGCCGCGCAGCTCCTCCAGCGGGCCGCGCAGCGACTCGCCCAGCACGGCGGTCAGCTGGGCGTGCCGGGCGGTCAGCTCCTCGACCAGCTCGGCCTGCTTCTCCAGCTCGGCGGCGGCCCGCTCGCGCCGGTCGGCCAGCTCGGCGGCGTGCTTCTCCCGCTCGGCCTCGTGCGCGGCGCGCAGCCCGGCGAGCTCGGCCGCGTGCTCCTCGGCCTGCTGCTCGTAGGGGCGCCGGTCGGTGAACGTCAGCACGGCGCCGACCAGCTGGTCCCCGTCGCGCACCGGCGCGGTCGTCAGGTCCACCGGCACCCGGTCGCCGCTCTTGGCCCACAGGACCTGTCCGCGCACCCGGTGCTTGCGGCCGGACTTCAGGGTGTCGGAGAGCGGGGAGCCCTCGTAGGGGAACGGTTCTCCGTCCTCGCGGGAGTGCAGCACCAGCGTGTGCAGCTCCTTGCCGCCCAGGTCGCTGGCCCGGTAGCCGAGGATCTGCGCGGCGGCCGGGTTGACCAGCACGATCCGGCCGTCGGTGTCGGTGCCGACCACGCCCTCGGCGGCGGCGCGCAGGATCATCTCGGTCTGCCGCTGGGAGCGGGCCAGCTCGGCCTCGGTGTCCAGGGCGCCGGCGAGGTCGCGCACCACGATCATCAGCAGCTCGTCGCCGGTGTAGCCGCTGTACGCGTCGTACGCCTCGCGGCCGTCCTCCAGGCCGGCGGAGCTGACCTCGACGGGGAACTCGACGCCGTCGGTGCGCCGGGCGACCATCCGGGCGGGCTTGGTGCGGCCCCGGTCGTCGGCGACGTCGGCGCGGCGCATGGAGCCGGGGATCAGCCGGGAGTCGAAGCCGGGGAGGAGGTCGAGCAGGCCCCGTCCGATGAGCGCGGTGCCCGGGGACTCGAACATCTCCAGGGCGACGGCGTTGGCGCTGACGACCGTGCCGTTGCAGTTGACGAGCACCAGCCCGTCGGGCAGGGCGTCGAGTATGGCTGCGAGGCGAGCAGCGCCTCGGGATGGCCTGCTGCTCACGACGACGCTTCCTCCCTGGCCTGCTGCACCTTGCGGACGGGCGGGCCCACCGCTCGGGGCGGGCCGCGGCCTGTCACTGAGGGGAGTCTAAGCGCTGGGGCGCCGGGTGTGACGGCGGATGCGGCGTAGCTCTTTCCGGGGTTCTGTGCGCGTGGCGTAGGACACCGGCACGAAATCCCCGCACTGACCAGCCGCTATGACGCCGTGCGGCGGCCGTTCAGGCCCCCGTGCGCGGAAGCAGCGGGGCGAGGTTGTTCCAGCGGCCGATCTCACATCCGTCGGTCCGGCTGAAGCGGGCGTCCACCGAGCGGCCCTGCCAGGTCCCGGTCACCCGCGCGGTGGCCGGGCCGCCGTACTGCTGGGTGCACAGCTGCTGGGGCGGTACGGGGGCGAACGGGTCCCGGCCCTCGGCGGCCAGCTGCTCCAGCCGGTCGCAGGCGCCCCGGGCGGCCGGGTGGCTGCCCTCGACGGGCGTCCCGCAGGTGAGCGTCCAGGTGCCGTCGCCGCCGGGGGTGCGGGAGTCGGCGACCGTGACGGTGAGCGAGTCCGGCGGGGAGAGCGGGGAGAGCGGGGAGAGCAGGGGGAGCGGGAGGGGCCCGGAGTCACCGGCACCGACGGCGGTGGCGGTGCCCGCCGCGGCGCCGAGGACGGCGAGGGACGCGGCGGCGGCGAGGACGAGGCGGTGCGGCATGCGAACTCCCGGGGGCTTCCGGCGGGTGACGTCTCCCCCCGTCTAACGCGGGGGCGCCTCCGGCGTTGCGCGGGCGGAGGGGCTTTGCGATGCGGGGCACGCGCCTAGTACCGTGGACGACGATTGGTGACAGGGCATCGGCCTGTGTCATCATCTGCACGCAACATCCGCGCACGCGTGGGTGTGCTGGAGGCGTCGCCTAGTCCGGTCTATGGCGCCGCACTGCTAATGCGGTTTGGGTCTTAAAGCCCATCGAGGGTTCAAATCCCTCCGCCTCCGCAAGATCGAAGCCCCGGCCAGTCGGCCGGGGCTTCGTCGTTCCCGGGGTGCGCAGGCGCGGCCCGGCAGAGGCTCCCCAGAGGCATTTGTGCAGGTCAGGTCGGCTCTGGCTGATGGATTTCGCGTCACGCCGCAGGTCATGTAATGTTGTTCCCGCAACGCCGACCGGCAAGAAAACAGCCGGGAAGCCAAGCACTCGTAGCTTAACGGATAGAGCATCTGACTACGGATCAGAAGGTTGCAGGTTCGAATCCTGCCGAGTGCACAGCCAGGAAGGCCCCCGGAGAGATCCGGGGGCCTTTCGCGTTGCCGGAGTGCGGGAGGTGCCGGGCGTGGGATGGGTGTGCCGGGGGCTGGGGTGGGCCGAGGGGGTGCCCGGGCTCGGGTGGCGGGGCGGCAGGGTCAGTCCGCTCGCGTACGGCAGGGAGATCGGTTTCCGGGCCGTCGGGGAGCGGCGCTGCCTGGGCGCGCGGGGCCACGACTGTCCGTCGGCGGCGCGGACGCCGGGGCGGAGCACCGGGGGGCAGTGCCCCGAGTGCGCGCGCCTGGACCGGGCCCACTCGATCGCGGCGGACACGGTGGCGGACGACCCCAGGGTGTTCCGGGTCTACCTGGCGTGGTTCGGGCCCGGGCTGCTGAAGGTCGGGATCACCGCCGAGGAGCGCGGCGGCACCCGGCTCCTGGAGCAGGGCGCGGTGGCGTACGCCTGGCTGGGGCGGGGGCCGCTGATGGCCGCCCGGCGCACCGAGGAGCTGCTGAAGGCGGCGCTGGGCGTGCCCGACCGGGTTCCGTACGCCCGCAAGCGCACCGTCCGCGCCGAGCTGCCGGGGCCCGGTGAGCGGGAGGCGGAGCTGGCCGCGCTGCACGCCCGCGCGCTCTCGCTGCCCGGCTGGGCGGAGTCGCTGGAGCCGCTGGGGTTCGCGCCGGTGGACCAGGTGGCGGCGTTCGGCCTGGAGGCGGCGGAGCCGGTGGCGGCGGTGGTCACGGAGCTGGTGGCGGACGGCACGGTGGGCGGCCGGCTGGTCGCGGCGGCGGGGCCCGACCTGCACCTGTGGACGGCGGAGCGCGGCGTGGTGGTCCTCGACACCCGGCTGGTACGGGGCTGGGAGCTGGCGGCCGCGGACCCGGGTGCCCCGGTGACCGTCCCGGTGCGGCCGATCGACCCGGGCGTCCAGGAGGGGCTGTTCTAGGTCCCGTACCACCTGATAGGTGTGGGGGCCATGGATGACCAGGAGGCAGTGCGCGTCCGGGAGTTCGCCGCCGGGCTCGGGATTCCCGGGCTCGTCGACGTACACACCCACTTCATGCCCGCGCGGGTGCTCGACAAGGTGTGGGCCTACTTCGACTCCGCCGGGCCGCTGACCGGGACCGGGTGGCCCATCACCTACCGGGTCGAGGAGGAGCGGCGGCTCGCCCTGCTGCGGGAGTTCGGGGTGCTGCGGTTCACCTCCATGCTCTACCCGCACAAGCCCGCCATGGCCGCCTGGCTGAACGCCTGGGCCGCCGACTTCGCCGCCCGCACCCCGGACTGCGCCCGCACCGCGACGTTCTTCCCCGAGGAGGGCGTGGAGGCGTACGTGCGGGAGGCCGTCGAGGGCGGGGCGCGGGTCTTCAAGTGCCACGTCCAGGTCGGCGGCTTCGACCCGGCCGACCCGCTGCTCGACCCGGTCTGGGGCCTGCTCGCCGAGGCCGGGCTGCCCGTCGTCACCCACTGCGGCTCCGGGCCCGCCCCCGGCAAGCACACCGGACCCGGACCCGTCGGCCGGGTGCTGGCCCGCCACCCCCGGCTGCGGCTGGTCGTCGCGCACCTGGGGATGCCCGAGTACGGCGACTTCCTCGACCTGGCCGTGCGCTACGAGCGGGTGTGCCTGGACACCACCATGGCCTTCACCGACTTCTGCGAGCGCCGCGCCCCCTTCCCGGTCGCCGAGCGGTCCCGGCTCGCCGACCTGGGCGACCGCGTCGTGCTGGGCAGCGACTTCCCGAACATCCCCTACCCCTACCTCCACCAGCTCCGCGCCCTGGAGCGGCTCGACCTGGGGGACGACTGGCTGCGGAGGGTCTGCCACGACAACGGGCTCGCCCTGATCGGCTGACCGGGCCGCGGATTCTCAGGCAATTCACAGATTCGCGCAAGATCCCTTTCACGGCCCGCCGGGAGCGTGGCCACCATGACGACGACGATGCCGAGCACCCCCAGGAAGCCCCAGGGGCACCCCGCACTGCTCAGGCCGGACGGCGCCCCGGTCCGGGTGCTCGTCGTGGACGACGAGGCCCCGCTCTCCGAACTGCTGTCGATGGCCCTGCGCTACGAGGGCTGGGAGGTCCTCAGCGCGGGCGACGGGGCCGGCGCGGTGCGCGCCGCCCGTGAGTTCAAGCCCGACGCGGTGGTGCTCGACGTCATGCTGCCGGACATGGACGGGCTCTCCGTGCTGGGCCGGCTGCGCCGCGACCGGCCCGACGTGCCGGTGCTGTTCCTCACCGCCAGGGACGCCGTGGAGGACCGCATCGCGGGCCTGACGGCGGGCGGCGACGACTACGTCACCAAGCCGTTCAGCCTGGAGGAGGTCGTGGCCCGGCTGCGCGGCCTGATCCGGCGCTCCGGCACGGCCGTCGCCGCGCGCGGCGGGTCCGTCCTGGTGGTCGGCGACCTGACGCTGGACGAGGACAGCCACGAGGTGGACCGGGGCGGCCGGCCGATCCGGCTGACCGCCACCGAGTTCGAGCTGCTGCGCTACCTGATGCGCAACCCGCGCCGGGTGCTGAGCAAGGCGCAGATCCTGGACCGCGTCTGGTCGTACGACTTCGGCGGCCAGGCCAACGTGGTGGAGCTGTACATCTCCTACCTGCGCCGCAAGATCGACGCCGGGTACACCCCGATGATCCACACCCGCCGCGGCGCCGGATACCTGCTGAAGCCGGGCGAGTGAGCCCGGTGCGGCGCTGGTCGCTGCGCACCCGTCTCGTGGTGTCGGCGGTCGCGCTGATCGCGGTCGTCGCCGCCGTCATCGGCACGGTGACCACCGTCGCGCTGCGCGGCTCGCTCTACGACCGCCTCGACAGCGAGCTGGGCGAGGTCGCCGACCGGGCCGCGAACCCGCCGATGCCGCGCCGCCAGCAGCAGGGGAGCGGCCCCCACCTGCTGCCGGGGAAGGTCGGCTTCGTGCTGAGCAGGCCCGGCGCGATCGGCGCGGAGGTGCTGTCCGACGGGCGGCTCGGCCAGGCGGTCGTGAGCCGGGTCAGGGCCGAGGACCCGCGCGCCGTGGGCGAGGCGCTGAGCACCGAGCAGTCCCGCGCGCTGGCCGCCGTGCCCCGGGACGGCGCCGCGCACACCGTGGACCTGCCCGGCGGCCTGGGCACCTACCGGCTGCGCTTCACCGAGGGCTCCGGCGGCACCTTCCTGGTCGGCCTGCCCGCCGGGGCCGTCGCCGAGACCGTCTCCACGCTCGTCGTGGTCGAGCTGTGCGTGACCGGGGCCGGCCTGGTGGCCGCCGCGCTCGCGGGCACCGCCATGATCGGGGTGGCGCTGCGCCCGCTGCGGCGGGTGGCCGCGACCGCCACCCGGGTCAGCGAACTGCCGCTGCACAGCGGTGAGGTGGCCCTGCACGAGCGGGTGCCCGCCGCCGAGGCCGACCCGCGCACCGAGGTGGGTCAGGTGGGCGCCGCCCTGAACCGGATGCTGGACCACGTCCACCACGCCCTGGACGCCCGCCAGCGCAGCGAGACGCGGGTGCGCCGGTTCGTGGCGGACGCCAGCCACGAGCTGCGCACCCCGCTCGCCTCCATCCGCGGCTACGCCGAACTGACCCGGCGCGGCGGCGAGGAGACCGGCCCCGACACCCGGCACGCCCTGGGCCGCATCGAGTCGGAGGCGACCCGGATGACCGGGCTCGTGGAGGACCTGCTGCTGCTCGCCCGGCTCGACGCGGGACGGCCGCTCTCGTGCCGGGACACCGACCTGGTCCCGCTGGTGGTGGACGCCGTGGCGGACGCCCGCGCGGCCGGGCCCGGCCACCGGTGGCGCCTGGAGCTGCCCGAGGAGCCGGCGCAGGTGAGCGGCGACGGCGCCCGGCTGCACCAGGTGCTGGTCAACCTGCTGGCCAACGCCCGTACGCACACCCCGCCCGGCACCGCGGTGACCGCGCGGGTGCGCGCGCTGGACGGGGCGTGCGCCGTGGAGGTCGAGGACGACGGGCCCGGCATCCCCGAGGAGCTGCTGCCGCACGTCTTCGAGCGGTTCGCGCGCGGTGACGCCTCGCGCTCGCGGGCCGCCGGGTCGACCGGCCTGGGCCTGGCCATCGTGCGGGCCGTGGTGGCCGCGCACGGCGGCACGGTGGACGTCCGGAGCGCCCCCGGGCGCACCGTGTTCGCGGTCTCGCTACCCACGCCCCGGGACTCACAGGCGGGGCACAGGGACGTCACACGGGTGTGACAGCGCGGCCCGTGAGGGTCGTGGCATGGCAATCGACACGACAGCGGGGGCCCTGCCCGCCCGGGAACACCTCCCGGTCGGCGCGGGCCGGCCCGCGCCCGTACCGGTGCTCGACGTGGTGGTCCCCGTCTTCAACGAGGAGGACGACCTGGAGCCGTGCGTGCTGCGTCTGCACGAGCACCTGACCCGCACCTTCCCGTACGGGTTCCGCATCACCGTCGCCGACAACGCCAGCACCGACCGCACGCCCGAGGTGGCCGGGAAGCTCGCGGAGTCCCTCGACGCGGTACGTGCCGTGCGCCTGGAGCAGAAGGGCCGCGGGCGGGCCCTGCGCGCCGTCTGGTCCCGCTCGGACGCGCCCGTCCTGGCCTACATGGACGTGGACCTGTCCACCGACCTCAACGCCCTGCTGCCGCTGGTCGCCCCGCTCATCTCGGGCCACTCGGACCTGGCGATCGGCACCCGGCTGACCCGCTCGTCGCGGGTGGTGCGGGGCGCCAAGCGGGAGTTCGTCTCCCGCGCCTACAACCTGATCCTGCGCGGCTCGCTGGCCGCGCGCTTCTCCGACGCCCAGTGCGGCTTCAAGGCCATCCGGCGCGACGTGGCCCAGCGGCTGCTGCCGATGGTCGAGGACACCGGCTGGTTCTTCGACACCGAGATGCTGGTCCTGGCCGAGCGGGCCGGCCTGCGCATCCACGAGGTGCCGGTGGACTGGGTCGACGACCCGGACTCCTCGGTGCACCTGGTGCGCACCGCCACCGACGACCTCAGGGGCGTGTGGCGGGTGGGGCGGGCGCTGGCGACCGGCTCGCTGCCGCTGGACCGGCTGGTCCGGCCGTTCGGCGACGACCCGCGCGACCGGCGGCTGAGCGGTGTGCCGCGCGGCCTCGCCCGCCAGCTGCTCGGCTTCTGCGTGGTGGGCGCGCTCTCCACGCTCCTCTACCTGCTCCTGTACTCGCTCTTCCGCACCGCCGCCGGGCCCCAGCTCGCCAACGCGGGCGCGCTGCTGGTGTCGGCCGTGGCGAACACCGCGGCCAACCGGCGGCTCACCTTCGGGGTGCGCGGCCGGGAGCGGGCCGTGCGCCACCAGGCCCAGGGGCTGGTGGTGTTCGGCATCGGGCTGGCCCTGACCAGCGGCTCGCTGGCGGCGCTCGCCGCGGCGACCGGGCACCCCTCGCACGCCACCGAGCTGGCCGTGCTGATCGCGGCGAACCTGGCAGCCACCGTGCTGCGGTTCCTGCTGCTGCGCGCCTGGGTCTTCCCGGACCGGGGCGCCGACGACCCGGCCGGCCGCGCGCCGGCCGTGACCACCACCACGGGGGAGAACCCATGACCACCACCTACGACGGCGCCCGCCCGGCCCCCGCGGCCCCGCGCGCCGCCGCCCTGACCGCCCGGCTGTGGCGCGGGCGCCCCGGCGACCCGCGCTGGGCCAGGCCCGCGCTGCTCGCCCTGCTGCTCGTCACCGCGCTCGCCTACCTGTGGGACCTGGGCGCCTCCGGCTACGCCAACTCCTTCTACTCGGCGGCCGTCCAGGCGGGTTCGGAGAGCTGGAAGGCGTTCTTCTTCGGCTCCTCCGACGCGGGCAACTCCATCACCGTCGACAAGCCCCCGGCCGCGCTGTGGCCGATGGCCCTGTCCGTACGGCTCTTCGGCCTCGGCTCCTGGCAGATCCTGGTGCCCGAGGTGCTGATGGGCGTCGGCACGGTCGCCGTGGTGTACGCGGCGGTGCGCCGCCGCTTCAGCGCGGCGGCGGGCCTGGTCGCGGGCGCGGTGCTCGCCACCACCCCGGTGGCGGCGCTGATGTTCCGCTTCAACAACCCGGACGCGCTGCTCGCCCTGCTGATGGCCGTCACCGTGTACTTCGTGCTGCGCGCCCTGGAGGACGCCCGCACGAAGTGGCTGCTCCTGGCGGGGGCCGCGGTCGGGCTCGCGTTCCTGGCCAAGACGCTCCAGGCGTTCCTGATCCTGCCGCCGCTGGCCGTGGTGTACGCGGTGTGCGCCCCGGCCCCGCTGCGGCGGCGGCTGGGCCAGCTGGCGCTGTCCGGTCTCGCGGTGCTGGTCACCGGGGGCTGGTGGGTGGCGGTCGTGGAGCTGTGGCCCGCCTCCTCGCGCCCGTACATCGGCGGCTCGCAGGACAACAGCTTCCTGGAGCTGACCTTCGGCTACAACGGGCTCGGCCGCATCAGCGGCGACGAGACCGGCTCGGTGGGCGGCGGGGGCGGTGGCCGGGGCGGCGGCTGGGGCGAGACGGGCGCCGGGCGGATGTTCAACGACGCGGTGGGCGGTCAGGTGTCCTGGCTGCTCCCGGCCGCGCTGGTGCTGCTCGTCGCGGGCCTGGTGGTCACCTGGCGGGCGCCGCGCACCGACACCGCGCGCTCGGCGTTCCTGGTGTGGGGCGGCGCGCTGCTGGCGACCCTGGCGGTCTTCAGCTTCATGGCGGGCATCTTCCACGAGTACTACACGGTGGCCCTGGCGCCGTACCTGGCGGCCCTGGTCGGCATGGGCGTGACGGTGCTGTGGGAGGAGCGCTCCCGGTTCGCCGCGTCGGCCGCGCTGGCGGTGGCGTCCGCGGTGAGCGCGCTCTGGGCGTACGAACTGCTCGCCCGCACCCCCGACTTCCTGCCGTGGCTGCGCTGGGCGGTGCTGGTCGTGGGCCTCGCGGCGGCCGCCGGGCTGCTGCTCGCGGGGCGCCTGGGCCGCCGGCTGGCGCTGGGCGCGGCGGGCGCGGCGCTGGTGGCGGGGCTGGCCGGCCCGGTCGCGTACACCCTCCCGACGGTGGGCACCGCGCACACGGGCTCGATCGTCACGGCGGGCCCGGCGGCGGCGCGCGGCGGCCCCGGTGGCATGCGGGGCGGTCGTGGTGGCGGCTTCCCGGGCGGTGGCCGGTTCGGCGGCGGGCAGCCCCCGCAGGCCGGGCAGCCCCCGCAGGCCGGGCAGCCCCCGCAGGCCGGGCAGCAGGGCCAGGGCGGGCCAGGGCAGGGGCAGTTGCCCGGTGGCGGGCAGTTCCCGGGCGGGGGCGGTCAGGGCCGGCGGGCCGAGCTGTTCACCGGCGGGCCCGGCGGGATGGGCGGGCTGCTCAACGGCGCGACCGTGTCCTCGGAGGTGTCCGAGACGCTGAAGCGGGGCGCCGGGTCCTCCACCTGGGCCGCCGCGGCGGTCGGCTCGCAGAACGCCGCGAGCTACCAACTGGCCACCGGGGAGCCGGTGATGGCGATCGGCGGCTTCAACGGCAGTGACCCGTCACCGACCCTCGCGCAGTTCAAGCAGTACGTCGCGCAGGGCCGGGTGCGCTACTTCATCGGCGGCGGCGAGCGCGGCGGGAATCGCGGGGGCCCCGGCGGCGGCGCCGGCTCCTCGATCGCGAGCTGGGTGGAGTCGACGTTCCGGCAGGTCACGGTGGACGGCGTGACGTTGTACGACCTCACGCGGGAGAAGTGAGGGGCGGGACGCCGCCCGGACCGTACCGGCCGGGAAACTCTTATACAGCGTAGGGTGATTACTTGTACGGTGTACGGGAAGCTGTTCCGTACACCGCACAAGCGCAAGGAGCCCGCATGACGGCCACCGCCGCCGAGACTCCCACCGCCCCCGCCGGCGGCCACCCCCAACGCTGGCTGATCCTCGGCGTCATCTGCCTCGCCCAGCTCACCGTGCTGCTCGACAACACCGTGCTCAGCGTGGCGATCCCTTCCCTGACCCGGGAACTCGACGCCTCCACCGCCGACATCCAGTGGATGATCAACGCCTACTCCCTGGTCCAGTCCGGCCTGCTGCTCAGCGCGGGCAACGCGGCCGACCGCTACGGCCGCAAGCTGATGCTGGTCACCGGACTCGCCGTGTTCGGCGTCGGCTCGCTGGCCGCCGGACTCGCCCAGGACTCCGGGCAGTTGATCGCCGCCCGCGCGGGCATGGGCATCGGCGGCGCCCTGCTGATGACCACCACCCTCGCCGTCGTCGTGCAGATCTTCGACGACACCGAGCGGGTGAAGGCCATCGCCCTGTGGTCCACGGTCAGTTCGCTCGGCTTCGCGGCCGGTCCGCTGATCGGCGGACTGGTGCTCGACCACTTCTGGTGGGGCGCCATCTTCCTGGTCAACATCCCGGTCGCGGTGATCGGCCTGGTCGCCGTCGTCGCGCTGGTGCCGGAGTCCAAGCACCGCGCGGGCGACCGTCCCGACCTGCCGGGCGCCCTGCTGTCCACCCTCGGCATGACCGCCGTGGTGTTCGCGATCATCACCGGGCCCGAGCACGGCTGGACGTCCTCCCGGGTGGTCCTCTCCGCGCTGGCCGGGCTGCTGTTCCTCGGCGCCTTCGTGTGGTGGGAGCTGCGCACCGAACACCCCATGCTGGACCTGCACTTCTTCCGCAACAAGCGGTTCGTGGGGGCGGTGGCGGGCGCGATCCTGGTCGCCTTCGGCATGACCGGCTCGCTGTTCCTGCTCACCCAGCACCTGCAGTTCGTCCTCGGCCACGGACCCCTCCAGGCCGGACTGCGCACCGCACCGCTGGCGCTCACCGTGGTGCTGCTCAACCTCACCGGGCTCGGCCCGCGGCTGGTGGGCCGCCTCGGCACCCCCGCCACCATCGCCCTGGGCATGGCCCTGGTGGCGGCCGGGCTCGCCGCCATCGCGGTGCTCGGCGGGCGGCACGGGTACGCCGGGATGCTCGCCGGCCTGGTCGTGATGGGCGCGGGCGTGGCCCTGTCAATGCCCGCCATGGCCAACGCGATCATGAGCGCCATCCCGCCGGAGAAGGCGGGCGTGGGCGCCGGGATCAACGGCACCCTGGCGGAGTTCGGCAACGGCCTGGGCGTCGCCGTGCTCGGCGCCGTCCTCAACTCCCGCTTCGCCGCGCTCGTCGCGGTCCCGGCGGCCTCGCTGCCCGCGGCGCTGGCGGCGGCGCGGGGCACGGCCGAGCGGGCCCGGGTGGCGGACGCCTTCGCCGACAGCCTGCGGACGAGCCAGTTGGCGGGGGCGGCGGCGGTGCTGGCGGGCGGCCTGCTCGCGGCGCTGCTGCTGCGCCGGGCGGAGCGGTCCGGGGATGGGGCCGGGGAAGGGGTGAACGCGCGGGCGGGGGCTTTGTGAGGGCCTAGCATCGAAGCGGGCGGACCGGGCTATTCCGGGCCGCCCGCCCGGGAACGAGCGGGAAGCGGGAGGTGGCCGGCATGGCGTCGGCAGGGCGGACGAGTGTGTGGCTCCAGGGCAAGGCGCCCAGGGGCCGGCGGGCCGAGCAGCCGTCCGGGCTCGACCTGGCCAGGATCACCGAGGTCACGGTGCGCCTGCTGGACGCCGAGGGCCTCGCCAGGTTCTCGATGCGCAAACTGGCGGCCGAGCTCAACGTGACCGCGATGTCCGTGTACTGGTACGTGGACACCAAGGACGACCTGCTCGAACTGGCCCTGGACCGGGTCCACGGCCAGATGGTCCTGCCCGACCCGGACTCCGGCGCCGACTGGCGCGTACGGCTGCGGGAGCTGGCCACCGCCTACCGCTCCCTGATCGTCTCCCACCCCTGGGTCTCCCCGCTGACCGGCACCTTCCTCAACATCGGCCCGCAGGCGCTGGAGTTCGCCCGCGCCACCCAGGCACTGCTCGCCGACACCGGGCTGCCCCTGCCGGTGCGCTCCGGGGCGCTGGCCTCGCTCATGCAGTTCGTGTACGGGTTCGGCACGATCGAGGGGCACTTCCGCCAGCGCTGCGCCGCGGCCGGCAAGACCCAGGACGAGTACGTCGAGTACGCGATGGGGGCCGTCCGCGAGGAGCCCGGCTACGACGAGCGGTTCGGCTGGGCGGAGTCGGCGCTGGAGGCCCGCGGCGGGGGCACGGTCGCCGAGATGCGCGACCGGGACTTCGAGGTGGCGCTGGGGCTTCAGATCGCGGGGATCGAGGCGCTGGTGGCCCGCGGCGGCACCGCCTAGGACGGGTCCGGGTCCGGGTCGGGCTCCGGGCCGTCCTGCCAGGTCGGGTCCTCGCCGAGGACCGCGTCGAGCACGGCGTCGTACACCGGCACGTCCCGTCGTACGGACGTCATCGCCAGCACCCGGTTCACCAGGCCCTCCGGGGCCACCAGGCGCAGCTCGGCCCCGGCCTCCCGGATCCGGTCGAGGAGGGTCTCCAGCAGCCAGGTGCCGCGGGTGTCGAGGAACTCGGTGGCGGTGAAGTCGAGGACCAGGACGGCGAGCCCGCCGGCCCGGGCGGCGACGATGGCGGCGGCCTGTTCGTACAGGACCAGGCAGTTCGCCAGGTCCACCTCGGGCGGCATCGTGACGAGGGTGCAGTACGAAAGATCTCGCGCGTGCAGGGGGTTGGGGGCCACGGCCTCTCCTGGTGGTCGGCGGGCACGGACGGACGCGGCCGCTTCCTGACCCGCTGCCCATTGCAGCACGCGGCGGCGGTCGGATCCAGAGCGGGACGAGAATGCTTCACAGCACGTCAGAAGCGGATAGAGTCTGTCCGTCCTTTGCTCGCAGTCAGGAATGTGCTGCGGAGCTCTCCTGCGCACGGGCCGGTCGGCCCGTGCATGCCGAAGAGGTTCGTGGTGACTGCGTCTGAAGATCGAAATGTGCCGTTTTCCCCTGCCGAATTCCGGCTGGCGGAGACCATCGCCGAGGCCGCCGCGGGGCTGCGCCCGGGCGACGGCCCACAAGCGATCATGAGCGCCGCCGTGCAC
Organism: Streptomyces sp. NPDC001941; assembly: GCF_040296945.1. NCBI lineage: Bacteria > Bacillati > Actinomycetota > Actinomycetes > Kitasatosporales > Streptomycetaceae > Streptomyces > Streptomyces sp. NPDC001941. The sequence continues at coordinate 14,024 of NZ_JBEOYE010000026.1, forward strand.
TTGGCCCAGGACGTCGTCCCCGAGGCCGACCACGCCGGCGTCGCCCTGGTGCACCAGCCGCAGGACGTCCGCACCACCGCCTGGACCTCCGACGCCGTGCGGGCCGCCGACGCGCACTACGCGGGCCCCGGGGCCGCCGCGCACTGGAGCGGCCTGTGGACCGCCCCGCTGGCCGTCCTGGACGACACCTCCGCCGCCGACGGCGACGGGGCCGCGCTGGTCGGGCTCGGGCTGCGCTCCATGCTCTCGCTGCGGCTCAGCGCCCGGGGCCGCGCGCTGACCGTCCTGACTCTGTACGCGGGCAAGCCGAGGGCCTTCGGCGAGCCGGCCGTCCGGCTCGGCCGGCTGCTGTGCGCCCACATCTCGCTCGCCCTGGAGTCGGCCGTGGTCCAGGAGCAGTTGACCGAGGCCATGCACACCCGCGACATCATCGGGCAGGCCACCGGCATCCTGATGGCCCGGCTCGACATGGACGCGGCCCAGGCCTTCGACCGGCTGGTGCGGGCCTCCCAGAAGGAGAACGTGAAGCTGCGCGACATCGCCGTGCGGATCGTCCAGGCGGCCCGCGCGGAGTGAGCCACCGCCCCGGGGCCGGGCGGAACGCACCGGGGGCGCCCCGCCGCCGGGTGACGTCCACCCGCGCCGCTGAGCGCCCCCGGCCCCGTGGTGCCGTCGCCGTGACTACGCCTGGGGCAGCCCGTCGCCCTGCACCGCCTGGACGTCCAGCTCGACGCGCAGGGTGGTGCCGATGGCGGCGACGCCCGCCTGCACGACCTGGTTGTAGTTCATCGCGAAGTCCTCGCGGCGCAGCTCCGCGGTGGCCCGGAAGGCCGCGCGCACCCCGCCCCACGGGTCGGGCCCGGTGCCCAGGTAGGACAGGTCCAGGTCCACCGGGCGCAGCACCCCGTGCAGCGCGAGCTCGCCGTGCACGGTCCAGCGGTCCGGGCCCGCCGGGTCCAGTCCGGTGGAGCGGTAGGTGATCTGCGGGAAGCGCTCCACGTCCAGGAAGTCGGGGGACTTCAGGTGCTTGTCGCGCAGCCCGTTGCCGGTGTCGATGGAGCCGGCCTCGATCACCGCGTCCACCCGCGAGGACAGCACGTCCTCGGCGATCTCGATGCGCCCGCCGAACTCCGTGAACCGGCCGTGCACGCTGGAGATCCCCAGGTGCTGGGCGACCGCGCCCACCGACGAGTGCGCCGGGTCCAGCGTCCAGGGGCCCGGCGGCGGCAGCTCGACGCCGCCCGCGCGGGCCAGCACCACGGTGCCCGCGTCGGCGCGGCCGCTCGCGGTGACGATCACCGTGGAGGCCACCGGCGCGTACCCGACGGCGGTGACGATCAGGGTGTACGGGCCCGGGGTCAGCGCCGTCGCGCCGCCCACCGTCCCGCTCTCGTCGGCCTGGGCGCGCAGCACCTGCGCGCCGCTCGCGTCCGTGACGGTCACCACGGCGTGCTGGACCGCCCAGCCGTCGCGGGTCCGTACCTGTGCGTGCAGTCCCATGCCCGGTCTCTCCGTACTTCTCCGTGCCCGTACCCGTGTCGCGGGGAGGCTTCCCCCGCGGACGGGAAATCAAGAAGGGGCGGCAGGCCGTCCCCTGCCTGCCGCCCCGCCCGGTCGCGCCTCCGCTCGAAGCGCGACCGGGAGCCGTTCACTCGCCCGGGTGGGCGAGTTCGATGTCGTGGCCGTCCACGCCGCGTCCCGCGACCGAGAGCGTCCCGGCCACCGGCGGGTAGCCGGTCGCGATGACGGTGTACTCGCCGGACGTCAGGTCGGCGAAGGCGTACGCGCCGTCGTCACCGGTCGTCGAGGTGGCGACCACGTTGCCCGCGGCGTCCACCAGGGTCACCCGGGCGTCCGTGAGCGGGCGCCGGTCGGCGCCGGCCCGCACGGTGCCCTGGACCAGGGCACCGGCCTGCAGCGCGGCCTCGATCCGGGTGGTGCCCTGGCCGCCGACCTCGACCGGCAGGGCCAGCGGGCGGTACCCGGCGGCGTTCACCGCGACGGTGACCGGACCAGGGACCAGCTCGCCGAAGGCGAAGGTGCCGTCCTCGGCGGACTTGCCGGTGGCCAGCACGTCGCCGCGCACGTCGGTGACGATGACCATCGCGCCGTCGACCGGGGCCCGGTCCTCGGCGCCGAGCACCAGGCCGGCCAGGCCGCTGGTGCCGGAGAGCAGCACGTCGTACGCCAGCGGCTGCTCGCCCACCACGACGGTGGACGCCTGCGGCTGGAAGCCGTCGGCCGCGGCGATCAGGACGTACGAACCGGCGCCGGGGGCGGCCAGGGCGTACGAGCCGTCCTCGCGGGCCACCGAGCGGCCCAGCTGGCGGCCGCCCAGCGAGATGAGGGTGACCGCGGCGCGGGCGACGGGAGCGCCCTCCGCGCCGCGCACCACGCCGGTGACGGGGGTGCCGTCGGGCACGGGTGCCTCCAGGGTGTCGGCCGCGGCCGGTGCCGTCACGGCGGCCGGGGCGGCGAGCGCCTCGGCGGGTCCGGCCTGGGCCGGCACCGCGGCGGGGGCCTCGGCGTTCTCGGCGGTCTTCGAGCTCTTGAGCGCGACCTCCTTGATGAACAGGGTCACCAGGAAGGCGAGGAAGGCGAAGGGCGCCGCGTAGAGGAAGACGTCGGCGACGCCGTGCCCGTAGGAGCTCTCCATGATCGTGCGGAACGGCTCCGGGATCTTGTCCAGGTCCGGGATGCCGCCGCTGCCCGTGCCGCCGTGGCCGAACGCCGCGCCCTTGGGGCCGAGGTCGGCGATGCCGTCCTTGACGTAGTGGGTGACGCGGTTGGCCATCACGGCGCCGAGCGCCGAGACGCCGACCGCACCGCCGAGGGAGCGGAAGAAGGTCACGACCGAGGACGCCGAGCCGAGGTCGCGGGGGGCGACCTGGTTCTGCGTGCAGAGCACCAGGTTCTGCATCATCATGCCGAGGCCGAGGCCCATGACCGCCATGAAGACGCCGATGTGCCAGTACTCGGTGTCGTAGCGGATGGTGCCCAGCAGGCCGAGGCCCGCGGTGACCAGGGCGCCGCCGCTGACCAGCCAGGCCTTCCAGCGGCCGGTCTTGGTGATGACCTGGCCGGAGACCGTGGAGGAGATGAACAGGCCGGCGATCATCGGGATCGTCATGACGCCGGACATCGTCGGCGACTTGCCGCGCGCCAGCTGGAAGTACTGGCTGAAGAAGACGGTGCCCGCGAACATCGCGACGCCGACGAACAGCGAGGCCAGCGAGGCCAGCGTGATGGTGCGGTTGCGGAACAGGCGCAGCGGGATGATCGGCTCGCTGGCCCGGGACTCCACGAAGAGGAAGACCGCGCCGAGCAGGACGGAGCCGCCGACCATGGCGGCCGTCTGCCAGGACAGCCAGTCGTACTTGTCGCCCGCGAAGGTGACCCAGACCAGCAGCAGCGAGACGGCGGCGCTGATGAACAGGGCGCCGGCCCAGTCGACCTTGACCTGGCGCTTGACCACCGGGAGCTTCAGGGTCTTCTGCAGGACGAGCAGCGCGATGATCGCGAACGGCACGCCGACGTAGAAGCACCAGCGCCAGCCGAGCCAGCTGGTGTCGGTGATGACGCCGCCGAGCAGCGGGCCGCCGACGGTGGCGACGGCGAAGGTGGCGCCGAGGTAGCCGCTGTAGCGCCCGCGCTCACGCGGGGCGATCATGGCGGCCATGATGATCTGGGCGAGGGCGGTCAGGCCGCCGACGCCGATGCCCTGGACCACGCGGCAGGCGATGAGCATGCCGGTGTTCTGGGACAGACCGGCGACGACCGAGCCGGTGACGTAGATGACCAGGGCTATCTGGACGAGCAGCTTCTTGGAGAAGAGGTCGGACAGCTTGCCCCAGAGCGGGGTGGTCGCGGTCATCGAGAGCAGGGCCGCGGTGACGACCCAGGTGTAGGCGCTCTGACCGCCGCCGAGGTCGCTGATGATCTGCGGCAGGGCGTTGGAGACGATCGTCGACGACAGGATCGCGACGAACATGCCGAGCAGGAGCCCGGACAGCGCCTCCATGATCTGCCGGTGTGACATGGGCGCGCCGTCACCGCCGTGGGTCTTGGCGTGGTGGCCGCCCCGCACACCGGCTGGTGTGGTCGTAGCCATGAACTTCCTTATTCGGTACGGGATATGTGGGCGACCCGGCAGTCTCCGAAGGAGGCGCGCAGGCGGGCCAGCATCTGGTTGAGCTGTCCGACTTCGTCGTCGGACCACGTCTTGAGGTAGTGGGCGAACAGGTCCGTGGTGCGACGGCCGAGGTCGTCGAGCAGGTCCTGCCCGGAGGGGGTGAGCCGCAGGATGCGGGAGCGCCGGTCGTCCGGGTCGGGCGAGCGCTCGACCCAGCCGCGGTCCACCACGTGGGCCACGTGCCGGCTGGTCACCGACATGTCGATGGCCATCAGTTCGGTGAGACGGCTGAGCCGCATCTCTCCGTACCGGTCCAGGAGGGTCAGTACGGCCGCGGAGCCCGAGGGGCACTCGGGCGGGAGGATCCGGGCCACGCCGCGCTTCACGGCACCCACGGCACTGATCTGCCGGGCCAGTTCCTCGTACTGACTCCGCTCGGCCATGGGCACCCCCGACATCTTGTTGCTTAGGGCAACCATAGAAGCGATTGGTTGCTGAAGGCAAACGAAAAAGGGGCGAAGGGCCCTAAAGTCCTGGCAAAGGAGTCTCATGTTCCGGTCAAGGAGACCGGGGGCCGCCTCGGGGTTGGGCCAACTCACCCCACTTCGCTAGGGTCCTGGCCCATGGCACACAACCCCCACGCCCCGCAGCCGGGCCCCGAGGGCAACCACGACCCCGCGGGCAGCACCCAGATGTTCCGCGCCTTCGTCGACGAGGGGGCCCCGCAGGGGCGTCCCCGCGCGGCGGCGGCCCCGGCCAGGTCCGGTCCGCGCGTCGGCGTCATCGCGGGAGTGATCGCGGCCGTCGTGATCATCGCCGCGGTGGCCTGGCTCGCGCTCGGCTGACCCGGCCCGTCCCCTCCTTCCCTTCCCCCGTCCCTACTTCCAGGCGGCGGTGACGTCCCGGGTCTCGATGTGCATGCCCAGGGGCACCCGCCAGGCGTCCACGCACACCGTGTACGCCTGCGTGCGCACCGCCCCCGCCGCGATCGGCGCGGGCAGCGGCTGGCTCGACTCCCGGGTCGCCCAGTCGACGCCCAGCGCGCCGATGATGTGCGTCGCGAAGGTGACCGTGCCCGAACGCACCGGTGAGCCACCGGTGTTGCGGAACTCCACGGTCACCCGCTCGCACCACCGCTGGTCCAGCGCACCCCGGGAGGGCTCGCCCAGGCGCAGTACGGCGGGCCCGGCCGGGGTGGGCTCCGGGGCCGGCGTCGGCTTCGGCCCGGGCGTCCCGGGCGCCGGAGTGCCCGGTGCCGGTCCGCCGGGCTTCGTACCGCCCGTACCGCCTCCCGTACCGCTTCCGGGGCCCGTGGTGCCGGGAGCGCCGCCCGCGGGGGATCCGCCTCCGCCGCTCGCCCCACCGCCACCGGTGCCGCCACCGCCCGTACCGGCACCGCCGCCCGTCGTCCCGCTCGCGGGCGCTCCCGCGGAGCCGGAGGGCGCCGGTGGTGCGGAGGAGCCCGCGGAGGGCGGCGCGGAGCCGTCCAGGGGGACGAGCCGCACCGTGCCGGACGGCGGGACCGCGCCCGTCGGGGAGCCGCCGGGTCTGCCGTCGGCCGAGCCGAGGGCCGTGTAGCCGTCGCCGCCGCTGGAACCGCCGCACGCGGTCAGCGCCCCGCCCACGCAGAGCGCCGCCACGAACAGCCTCGCCCGCCTTCGTCGCATCGCGCCAGTGTGTCTGACACTCCGTCAACAAGGAAGGGCGTCACGGTACTTGTGTGACGTACGAAGGAAGTCCGGCGGCATCCCGCCGGACCTTCCCTAGTCGGCGATCAGGCCCTCGCGCAGCTGGGCCAGGGTGCGGGTGAGCAGTCGCGAGACGTGCATCTGGGAGATGCCGACCTCCTCGCCGATCTGCGACTGCGTCATGTTGGCGAAGAAGCGCAGCATGATGATCTGCCGCTCCCTGGGCGGGAGTTTGGCCAGCAGCGGCTTCAGGGACTCGCGGTACTCCACGCCCTCCAGGGCGCTGTCCTCGTACCCCAGCCGGTCCGCCAGCGAGCCCTCGCCGCCGTCGTCCTCGGGCGAGGGCGAGTCCAGCGAGGAGGCGGTGTACGCGTTGCCCACGGCCAGGCCGTCGACCACGTCGTCCTCGGACACGCCCAGCACGGCCGCGAGTTCGGGCACGGTGGGGGAGCGGTCCAGCTTCTGCGCCAGCTCGTCGCTGGCCTTGGTGAGCGCGAGCCGCAGCTCCTGCAGCCGGCGCGGCACCCGCACCGACCAGCTGGTGTCCCGGAAGAAGCGCTTGATCTCGCCCACGACGGTCGGCATGGCGAACGTCGGGAACTCCACGCCCCGTTCGCAGTCGAACCGGTCGATCGCCTTGATCAGCCCGATCGTGCCGACCTGGACGATGTCCTCCATCGGCTCGTTGCGCGAGCGGAACCGGGCCGCCGCGTACCGCACGAGCGGCAGGTTGAGCTCGATCAGGGTGTCGCGTACGTAGGTGCGCTCCGGCCCCTTGTTGCCCTGGGCGTCGAGCGCACGCAGCCGCAGGAACAGGGAGCGGGACAGAGTGCGGGTGTCGATGGCGCCCGAGGTCGGGATCTCGACGGGCGTCGAGTTCTCCACGGGCACGGAGGGTTCGCTCACGGGCTTCGTGAGCGTGAGCACCTTCGAGCTGCCCTGTTCTGCGGACATGCCACCCCCTTTGAGGTCGCTGACGGTCGCGGTGGGCCACGACCATCCGAGGAACGCAGCCTCCACCTGAATACCGGAGGCGGGGCCGCGGCAAACGCGGTTCCAGCAGAATGTCACATGTCGGCAACGCGCTGTAGTGACTTGTCGACAAGAATGGGGCAAATCTGCGCAGGAAACAGGGGGTGTGAGGCTTTTGGGGCGCGCGAAAACACCCGGAAGCGGTCTACCTGATCCGGTTACGCTTCGATTCGATTTGCGGATCTCAAACGCGCGAAGCTCCGGGCGAGGAGCCTTGACACGTGCATCTGCGAGACTCCCAGTTCCTGGCTGATCTGGGACTGCGTCAGATTGCTGTAGTAGCGCAGCATCAGGATCCGCTGCTCCCGCTCGGGCAGTTGTACGAGCAGGTGGCGCACCAGGTCGCGGTGCTCGACGCCGGCCAGCGCCGGGTCCTCGTAGCCGAGCCGGTCGAGCAGCCCGGGCAGCCCGTCGCCCTCCTGGGCGGCCTCCAGGGAGGTCGCGTGGTAGGAGCGCCCGGCCTCGATGCAGGCCAGCACCTCCTCCTCGGAGATCTTCAGGCGCTCGGCGATCTCGGCGGTCGTGGGGGACCGGCCGTGCAGCGTGGTGAGGTCCTCGGTGGCCCCGTTGACCTGCACCCACAGCTCGTGCAGCCGCCGGGGGACGTGCACGGTGCGCACGTTGTCGCGGAAGTAGCGCTTGATCTCGCCGACCACGGTGGGCATGGCGAAGGTCGGGAACTGCACGCCGCGGTCCGGGTCGAACCGGTCGATGGCGTTGATCAGCCCGATGGTGCCGACCTGGACGACGTCCTCCATCGGCTCGTTGCGGGAGCGGAAGCGGGCGGCCGCGTACCGGACCAGCGGGAGGTTCGCCTCGATGAGCGCCCCGCGCACCCGGGTGTGCTCCGTACTGCCCGGCTCCAGCCCCTTGAGCTGGCCGAAGAGCACCTGCGTGAGCGCCCGGGTGTCGGCGCCCCGGCTCTGCGGCCTGGGGCGCGGCCCGGTATCGGCCGGCTCGTTCTGAGGCGGCACCTGAGGCGCAGTGCTGGCCGTCACGTTCACGCCACCCCTTTGCGGTCAACTCTTCGCGGTCAACTACGGTCAACTCATCCGTCAAAAGCGGTCATAGCATCACAAGACATGTCCACTGTGTGCAAGCACCGTATAACGCCGTGTTGAGCGTGAGTTGGGCCCGGGAACCACGAAGCCCCCCACCGTGGCGGCGGGGGGCGTGGTGAAGGGTCGGCTCAGAACTCGTAGTCAGCGATCACCCACGTGGCGAACTCACGCCACTGTCCGGCCGCCGCCTGGTGGGCCGGGTGCTCGATGTAGCGCTTGAGCGCATCGGTGTCCTCGACGGCCGAGTTGATGGCGAAGTCGTAGGCGATCGGGCGGTCCGTGATGTTCCAGGCGCACTCCCAGAACCGCAGCTCGGGGACGACCCCGTCGAGCTCCTGGAAGGCCTTCACGCCCGCCGCGACGCGCGGCTCGTCGCGCTCCACGCCCTCGTTGAGCTTGAACAGGACCAGGTGGCGGATCATCGGGCACTCCCTGCCGGTCTGATGAGCTACTTGATGAGCTCGGTCATGAACTCGCCGACGCCCTGCGCGGCGCTCGAAATGCCCTCGAACCCTACCTGGACCAGGTCGGCGGCCCGGGCCGGGGACGTGATGATCGTGTACAGGACGAAGACCACGACCACGTACAGAGCGATCTTCTTCACCTGCACCACAGCCCCTGCCTCTCCTGCGTCCGGAAACGGTCGCGTGAGTCTAACCGAGCCTTTAAGGACCAAGGGCCCGGCGATCGGGGCCCTTTGCCGGGCCGTAACCACCCCCGCACGGAGCAGGATTGTCCATGAGCCCGGCGGATCTGGCAGGAATCCGCGGGGCGAGGAACCGGCCCTCACTGCGGGGTCCGCGCCGCGAGCTTCCCCCCTGACTGCGGCGCGCGACTTGCAGGACCGGTTCTCATCGGGGGGAGCGGCTTGTCCCCCCGATGCCGCTCCCCCCGCCCGAACCCGTCGGAGCCCCGGCCCTCTCCCCCCCTGAGGCCGGGGCTCCTTCGTTTTCCCGTGCCGGGTGGTCACAGCGTGGCTATGGTGATGCCATGGCATCCACGACGATCCAGGTGTCCCGTGAGACGCGCGACCACCTCGCCGCGCTGGCCGGGGAGCGGGGGCTGACCCTCGGGCAGCTGGTCCAGCAGCTCGCCGAGCAGCAGCCGACCGCGGAGCAGCGGGCCGCACGACTGGCCGAGGCGCGGCGCCACGTGCGCGAGGTGATCGGCCTCGACATCCCCGACGAGGAGTTCGAGGGCGCCCCCGACATCCTCGGCAACATCTACCGGGCCGCCGCGGCGAAGGTGGCCGTGGCCCGCGGGGAAGCCGCGTGATCATCCTCGACACCAGCGCGGTACGGGCGCTGGCCGACGGGCACAAGACGCTCAACCTGCTCGCGGCCACCATGGCCGGCACGAGTGACCAGCTCACCGTGCCCGCCCTCTGCCTGACGCAGGCGGAGGCCGACGACGCGGACGCCGCGCGCCGGGTGCTCGGCTTCCCCTCGGTCTCCGTGGAACCGCTCGGCACGGTCGAGGCGGTGGCCGTCGGGGTCATGATCCGCGACGGTTACGGCGGCGCCGACACCTGCCACGCCCTGTACTGCGCGCTACCGCGCCCCGAGTTCACCGGCATGTCCATCCTGCTCACCGACGACGAGGACCGCTATCCACCGGGCGTCATCGCCATCGGCATCGACTCGCCGGGGACGCTCGGCTTCCACTGACGTCCGCCGTCCCCACCGGAACACCAGCGCGTCCGGGGGCGGGGGCCCACACACGCGAAACGCCCCTCCGTTCCACGTTTCCGTGGCCCGGAGGGGCGTTGCTGGCGGTAGCGGAGGGATTTGAACCCTCGGTGAGTTTCCCCACACTCGCTTTCGAGGCGAGCTCCTTCGGCCGCTCGGACACGCTACCGAGAGAGAGCTTAGACCACAGGGGCCGCCGTTCGGAAATCCGTATCTCAGCGGGCCCTGAAGAACCCCGTGAGCAGGGCGGAGCACTCCTCTTCCAGCACCCCGCGGACCACCTCGGGGCGGTGGTTCAGACGGCGGTCGCGCACCAGGTCCCACAGCGACCCGGCGGCCCCCGCCTTCTCGTCGGGCGCCCCGAAGACCACCCGGTCCACCCGGGCCTGCACCAGCGCGCCCGCGCACATCACGCAGGGCTCCAGGGTCACCACGAGCGTGCAGCCGGTCAGCCGCCACTCGCCGAGCGCGGCCGCGCCCCGGCGCAGCGCGAGGACCTCGGCGTGCGCGGTGGGGTCGCCGACCGCCTCGCGCTCGTTGTGCCCGGTGGCCAGGGTCTCCCCGGCCGGCGACAGCAGCACCGCGCCGACCGGTACGTCGCCGGCCCGCGCGGCCTCCTCCGCCTGCGCCAGGGCATGCCGCATCGACTCCTGCCACGGGTCGCGTACGGGGTCGAGCGGGGTCACTAGCGGACGGCCTCCAGGACGTCCGAGGCGCCCAGCACGTCCGCGATCTCGGTGAGCGCGTCGGAGTCCAGGGCGAGCAGCTCCTTCTCCGACAGGCCCAGGTCGTCCAGGATCAGGCGGTCGCCCACCGGCCCGGACGGCGCGTCGTTGGCGGCGGCGCCGCCGCCGTCCTCGTCCCCGTCGTCGTCCCCTTCCTCCGCGTCCGGCTCCCCGTCCTCGGTCCCGTCCAGGTCCAGCGCGTCCAGGTCGTCGGTCGCGTCGTCCCGCCCGTCACCGAGCAGTTCGTTGGTGAGGATCTCCCCGTAGGAGGACCGAGCGGCCGCCGCCGCGTCCGAGACGTAGATGCGAGGGTCGTCCTCGCCCTCGACCCGGACGACCGCGAACCACGCGTCCTCCTGCTCGATGAAGACGAGCACCGTGTCCTCGTCGACCGAGGCCTCGCGGGCCAGGTCGGCGAGGTCCGACAGCGTCTCCACGTCGTCGAGCTCCGTGTCGCTCGCTTCCCACCCGTCTTCGGTGCGCGCGAGCAGTGCGGCGAAGTACACCGTGACTCTCCCACTGATCAGAGGTGTGACCATCCGGCGGTGCCGCTGAGTGCCCCGCCCACTCGGAATCGTGGCAGAAACGACGCGTTCGCGAGAGGTCTTCCGCGCTTGCGTCGTGCATCAGTCCGGTCCGAGCGCGGACAGCGTCTCAGATCGGCCGCGCGGGCCCGTCGGCACGTCCCGCCGGAGGTCTCGCCGGAGGGCCTACCAGCGGAAGGTCCGCATGCGCATCTGCTGGCGCATCCGGGCGGCCCGCGCGCGACGGGGCTGGACGCGGTCGCGCAGCGCCTTCGCCTCGTTCAGCTCGCGCAGGAACTGCGCGCGGCGCTTGCGTCGCTCCGCGTCGCTCTCCTGGCCCCGGTCCGGCGCCTGCTGCCCCCGGTCCGGTCGTTCCTGGCTCGGCATCTGCCACACCACCCCGCGGCTGGGTCCGTTCTGCCTCCACCTTCCCTCTCGGGTCGGGGTTGATGCCAGCCCGGGCTACTGTGGAGGCATGCGTCTCCATGTCGTGGACCACCCGCTGGTCGCCCACAAGCTCACCACCCTGCGCGACAAGCGCACGGACTCCCCCACCTTCCGCCGCCTCGCCGACGAGCTGGTCACCCTGCTCGCGTACGAGGCCACCCGGGACGTGCGCACCGAGCAGGTCGACATCGAGACCCCCGTGACCGGGACGACGGGCGTGAAGCTGTCGTACCCGCGTCCGCTGGTGGTGCCGATCCTGCGGGCCGGCCTGGGCATGCTGGACGGCATGGTCCGGCTGCTGCCGACCGCCGAGGTGGGCTTCCTCGGCATGATCCGCAACGAGGAGACCCTGGAGGCCTCCACGTACGCGACGCGGATGCCCGAGGACCTCTCCGGGCGCCAGGTGTACGTCCTCGACCCGATGCTGGCCACCGGCGGCACCCTGGTCGCGGCGATCCAGGAGCTGATCAAGCGCGGCGCCGACGACGTGACCGCGGTCGTGCTGCTCGCGGCGCCCGAGGGCGTCGAGGTCATGGAGCGCGAGCTGGCGGGCACGCCGGTGACCGTGGTGACGGCCTCGGTGGACGAGCGCCTCAACGAGAGCGGCTACATCGTGCCGGGACTCGGCGACGCGGGCGACCGCATGTACGGGTCGGCTGAATAAGACGTAAGCACTTCCCCCCTCGGCGGGTGAGCCGAGGGGGCGGCAGGGTCTCGCAGCGCCCCGGAGGCGAACCGAGCCCCTACTAACAGGACGGCTTCACGGCGACCGGCTTGGCCAGGACCGCAAGGGCCGCCGTCGAGTCCTTCGGCGGCGTCAGGGCCTTGAACGCGGTGCCGATGATCAGGTCGACGTCCGCCGTGGCGCGGGTGTCCGCCTTCAGCTGGGCGCCGGCGAGCTGGGTCGACAGGGTGCGCAGGGAGCCGGCCTGGGCGGCCGTGGAGCCGAGCAGCATTCCGGCGCCGGGCACCTTCTTGTCGTACGCGGCGGGGGCGTTGCCCACCTTCCCGATCAGGAACCCGCGCTTCTTCAGCTCGTCGGCGGTCGACTTGGCGAGGCCCCCGCGCGGGGTCGCGTTGTAGACGTTCACCGTGATCTGCGCGGGCTTCGGCGGCAGGGCCGCGGCGGCGGGCGAGGGCTTGGCGACGGGCTTGCAGTCGCGCTTGTCCCGGGCGGCGTTCACCTTGTTGCCGGTGTCGCCGGAGAAGACGTGCACGAGCTGCAGCGTCCCCCACCCGGCGAAGCCGAGGACGACCACCGCGGCGACGGCCGCGAGCACGATCCTGCGGCGGTTCCGGGGACGGCGCATGCGCGGGTACTTGTCACCCTTGATGCGGTACTTTCCGCCCATGCCGGGGGGAGTCAGCATGCTCATGGGCGCAGCGTAGTGCGGCCCGGTGGCGATGCCTACTAAATGATCAACAGGTCGCGGCCGGATGAGCGGGAATGAGCCCGAACGGGTCAGTCGAGTTCGAGCACGCGCGCGTGCAGCACCTGGCGCTGCTGGAGCGCGGCGCGGACGGCGCGGTGCAGCCCGTCCTCCAGGTACAGGTCGCCGTGCCACTTCACGACGTGCGCGAAGAGGTCGCCGTAGAAGGTGGAGTCCTCGGCGAGGAGGGTCTCCAGGTCCAGCTGCCCCTTGGTCGTCACGAGCTGATCGAGGCGGACCGGGCGCGGCGCGACGTCCGCCCACTGCCGGGTGCTTTCCCGCCCGTGGTCGGGGTATGGCCGCCCGTTGCCGATGCGCTTGAAGATCACACGGAAAGCCTACCGGGCGAGCGGCTCCCGGCGCAGCCGTGCGGTGGCAGTGCGATGCTGAGCAGAACTGAGCAAAACGCACCAGAGCCGACAAAAGGGGCCGTGATGAGCGCCAGTGACCAGGCACCGACCACCCCCCAGGACGAGCCCGTCGCGCAGCCTCCGGTTGACGCGCCCCCGGAAGCCACGGCTCCGGACGCGCCCGGCACCCCGGAAGCCCCACAGGCCCCGCAGGCCCCGCCGCAGGACTCGGATGACCCGGGCGCCCCCCTGCCGCCCCCCGCCGCCGCGATCGCCGCCGGGTACGCCTTCGACGGGCCCGCGCTCGACCTCGGGGCCCTGCTGTGGGACGGCGCGTGCCACCCCGGGGCGCAGATCCGCATCCCGCTCGGCATGCTCAACCGGCACGGCCTGGTCGCGGGCGCCACCGGCACCGGCAAGACCAAGACGCTCCAGCTGATGGCCGAGCAGCTGTCGGCCAACGGCGTCCCGGTCTTCCTGGCCGACATCAAGGGCGACGTCTCCGGGATCTCCGCCCCCGGTCAGGCCAACGACAAGGTCGCCGAGCGCGCCGCGCAGGTCGGCCAGGAGTGGGAGGCGACCGGCTTCCCGTGCGAGTTCTACGGCCTGGGCGGCACCGGCCCCGGCATCCCGCTGCGGGCCACGGTCACCAGCTTCGGGCCGGTCCTGCTGTCCAAGGTGCTCCAGCTCAACCAGACCCAGGAGCAGTCGCTCGGCCTGATCTTCCACTACGCGGACGCCAAGGGCCTGGAGCTGTACGACCTGAAGGACCTGCGGGCGGTCGTCGCCTTCCTGGTCTCCGACGTGGGGAAGGCGGAGCTGAAGAACATCGGCGGCCTCTCCACGGTCACCGCCGGGGTCATCCTGCGCGCGATCACCGCCTTCGAGCAGCAGGGCGCGGGCGACTTCTTCGGCGAGCCGGAGTTCGACACCAGCGAGCTGCTGCGCACCGCGCACGACGGCCGCGGCCTCGTCTCCGTACTGGAGCTGCCGGCGGTGCAGGACAAGCCGCAGCTGTTCTCGACGTTCCTGATGTGGCTGCTGGCGGACCTGTTCAACAACCTCCCCGAGGTCGGCGACGTGGAGAAGCCCAAGCTGGTCTTCTTCTTCGACGAGGCGCACCTGCTGTTCAACGGGGCGTCCAAGGCGTTCCTGGAGTCGATCACGCAGACCGTGCGGCTGATCCGCTCCAAGGGCGTCGGCGTCTTCTTCGTGACGCAGACCCCCAAGGACGTGCCCGCCGACGTGCTCGCCCAGCTGGGCAACCGGGTGCAGCACGCGCTGCGCGCCTTCACCCCGGACGACGCCAAGGCGCTGAAGGCGACCGTGAAGACCTTCCCGAACTCGGAGTACGACCTGGAGGAGCTGCTCACCGGGCTCGGCACGGGCGAGGCCGTGATCACCGTACTGAGCGAGAAGGGCGCGCCCACCCCGGTGGCGGCCACCCGGCTGCGGGCGCCGCAGTCGCTGATGGGCCCGATCGACGCGGGGGCGCTGGACGCGGCGGTGAAGGGCTCGCTGCTGTACTCGCGGTACGCGGAGGCCGTGGACCGGGAGTCGGCGTACGAGAAGCTGAGCGCCGAGCAGCAGGCGGCCGAGGCGGCGGCGGTGCAGGCCGCGATCGACGCCGAGCAGGCCAAGGAGGCGGCGCGGGCGGCCAGGTCGGCGCCGAAGCAGGAGTCGCTGGCGGAGCAGGTGGTGGGCAGCGGGATGTTCCGCTCGCTGGCCCGCTCGATCGGCACGCAGCTGGGGCGGGAGATCTCCCGCTCGATCTTCGGCACCCGGCGCCGCTGAGGCACGGGCGGCCGGGCGCACCGGCGGGCGGACGGGCGCGGCCCCGCGGGAAGGTTCCCGCGGGGCCGCGTCCGTGACGTGGGGTCAGCTCACGAGGAGACCTCGTGGTCGTGGCCGTCGTGCAGGCCGCCGCCCCCGCCCTGGCCGCCGTCGGTGGGGACGGTGGTGACGGGCTTCTTCAGGGAGCTGATGTCGTGGGCGTAGGTGCCCACGGCGTTGGCGATGACGTCGATGTTCACGTCGAACGCCGTCATGTTGATGTTCTTCAGGTCGTCGCCCGCCGCGTGGTAGTTCACGTCGTACGCGACGCCCGCCTGGCCGCCGAACTTCGCCGCCTCGGCCGGGGTCTTGAGGCCCTCGGCGCCGGTGAAGGTGCCGCCGGAGGGGATGCCGACCTCGATGAACGGGCCGTAGTCCGAGCGGCCCGTGAAGTCGGTGCCCGCGTGCGGCTTGCCCTGCTTGTCGAGGAAGGTGTTGATGTCGCGCTCGAGCTGGGCCGAGCCCGCCGGACCGGCCGGGGCGCCGGTGCCGTCCGAGTCGTCGCCGTCGTACACGAACAGGCCGTAGTTGGGCGAGGCGATCATGTCGAAGTTCAGGTAGAGCTTGATCTCCTGCTTCGCCAGCGGCGCCAGGTTCGCGACGTAGTGCTCGGAGCCGAGCAGGCCCTGCTCCTCCGCCGACCACCAGGCGAAGCGCACCTTGTTGTGCGGCTGCTTCTCCTTCTTGGCCAGCTTCAGGGCGACGTCCAGCAGACCGGCCGAGCCGGAGCCGTTGTCGTTGATGCCGGGGCCTGCGGTGACCGAGTCCAGGTGCGCGCCGAGCATCACGGTGTTGGCGGCGTTGCCGCCGGGCGTCTCCGCGAGGACGTTGTTCGTGGAGCGCTTCTCCAGGAGCTGGCGGATGTCGGCCGTGACGGTGACCGGGCCCGCGGCGAGGTCGGCGACCAGCTTCTGGCCCTCGGCGAGCGTGATGCCGCCGGTGGGGATCTTGGCGACGGCGGCCGAGCCGAGGGTGCCGGAGAGCGCGCCCTCGGTGTTGTTGTAGATGACCGCGCCGACCGCGCCCGCGGCGGCGGCCTGGGCCTGCTTGTCGGCGAACGGGCAGCCGCCGCGCTTGATCAGGGCGATCTTCCCGGCGTAGTTGCCGGTCGCGTAGTCCGCGGGCTCGCAGCCCGTGGTGTCGTCGGCGGGGACCGCGGCCAGCTGGGCGGTGACGCCGCCGACCGCGGTGGACTTGGTGTACGTCATCGCCTTGATGTCGACGTTGCGCGGCGCGGGCGAGACCACCGAGAGCTTCTCGGCCTGCGTCTGCGTGTAGTCGAACTCGAACTTCTGGTACGAGACGCGGTAACCGGCCTTCTTCAGCAGCTGGTACACGTACGCCGCCGAGGCGTCGTGGCCGAGCGTGCCGGCGGCGCGGTTGCCGCCCGCGGAGTCCGCTATCTGCTGGAACTTCTTCAGGTGCTGGAAGGCGTCCTTGGCGGACGCCTCGCGGACCAGCGCCTTGGACAGCTTCGCGGCGTCCTTGGCCGGGTCGTCCTTGGCGGCGGAGGCGGGCGAGGCCGCGGCCAGCATGAGCGGGGTCGCGAGTGCGGCTGCGGCCAGGGTGGCCGCGGCTCTGCGGGATGCGTTCACAGAGGTCCTTCCCGGTGCGAACGAGGATGAAGGGAAGTTAGCGATCTCCGAGCTTTCTGTGAACAGATGTGCCACAACTCACGCCATTTTTCGCACCATTGACATCACAACGCAGTACTCCGCTGGACGGACGGGCCCGAGCCGCCCGCTTTGGCTGCACGTTTTGCCTCCTGCTTGTACGCGCGCACCTCGGCCAGCGACTCGGGCCCGGTGATGTCCGCCGCGGAGCGCCGCGAGCCGTCCTCGCCGTACGCGCCCGCCGCCTCGCGCCAGCCGCGCGGCCGCACCCCGTACTGCTTGCCGAGCAGCGCCAGGAAGATCTTCGCCTTCTGCTCGCCGAACCCGGGCAGCGCCTTCAGCCGGGCCAGCAGCTCCTTGCCGCTCCCCGCGTCCGCCCACACGGCCGCCGCGTCCCCCTCGTACTCCTCCACCAGGAAGGCGCACAGCTGCTGCACCCGCTTGGCCATCGAGCCCGGGTAGCGGTGCACGGCGGGCTTGCGGGACAGCAGCCCGGCGAAGGCCTCGGGGTCGTACGCGGCGATCTCGTGCGCGTCCAGGTCGTCGCCGCCCAGCCGCGAGGCGATCGTGTACGGGCCGGCGAACGCCCACTCCATCGGCACCTGCTGGTCGAGCAGCATCCCCACCAGCGCGGCCAGCGGGCTGCGCGCGAGCAGCGCGTCCGCGTCGGCGTCCTGGGCCAGGTGGATCTCGGGCTTCTTCCGGTCGCTCATGGACCGATGATCCACCGCGCGCCCCGCTCCGGCCCGGCGGACGCACCCGTACGAAGGGCTACGGCTTGACGCACTCGATCAGGAAGCGCGTCGTGTGCGCCACGAACGGACCCCGGTCGCGGATCTCCGCGTCCAGCTCGCGCAGCCGGTCGCGGTACCCGTCCACGGTGAAGCCGGGCACCATCCAGATCACCTTGCGCAGGAAGTACACGACCGCGCCCACGTCGTGGAACTCGGTGCGCAGCGACTCGGCCCGCAGGTCCACCACCCGCAGCCCGGCCGCCTCGGCCCCGCGCCGGGCGTCCTCGGGGTGCCGGGCCCGCCGCACCTCCTCGGGCTGCGGCCCCAGGAAGTACTCCACCAGCTCGAACACGCTGGCCGGCCCCACCTGCTGCGACAGGTAGGTCCCGCCGGGCGCGAGCACCCGCGCGATCTCCTCCCACCAGGCCCGCACCGGATGACGGCTGGTCACCAGGTCGAAGGCGCCGTCGGCGAACGGCAGCGGCGGCTCGTCCTCGTCGGCCACCACCACCGCGCCCAGCGGGTGCAGCAGCGCCGTGGCCTTCGCCACATTGGGCGGCCAGGACTCGGTGGCGGCCATCACCGGCGGCAGCGACCCGGCCCCGGCCAGCACCTCACCGCCCCCGGTCTGCACGTCCAGCGCCGCCCGCGCCCGCCCCAGCCGCTCGCCCATCAGCCGCTGGTAGCCCCACGAGGGCCGCTCCTCACTGGCCCGCCCCTCCAGCCAGGAGAAGTCCCACCCGTCCACGGAAACGGCACCGGCCTCGGCCACGAGTTCATCGAAAGATCGCTCCACCATGGACACATCGTCCCAACCCGGACGGGATCCTGCGGCGCGAGGGGCGGACGGCAAATGGGACCACGCACGTCGAAGGGCCCCACCGCGAACGGTGGGGCCCTTCGACAACGTGCCCGGTGAGGCACTGGCGGAGGATACGAGATTCGAACTCGTGAGGGGTTGCCCCCAACACGCTTTCCAAGCGTGCGCCCTAGGCCACTAGGCGAATCCTCCGCGGCAAACAATACAAGACGTTGGGGAGTGCTCGCGAACCCGTTCCGCGGGTGGTCCTCCGAGGTGGGGCCGGGCTCGATCGGCGGGGGTTCGATCGGGTACTCTGGGCGCAGCCCCTCACGTGGCGCTATCTGACTGAACTCCCCCAGGGCCGGAAGGCAGCAAGGGTAGGTCGGCTCTGGCGGGTGCGTGGGGGGCGCTTCGCGTTCCGGGGCGGGGTTGTCAGTGGTCGCCTATAACCTCGTAGGCGTGTCGTCTCTCGCGCTGTACCGCCGTTATCGCCCGGAGTCGTTCGCCGAGGTCATCGGACAGGAGCATGTCACTGATCCGTTGCAGCAGGCGTTGCGGAACAACCGGGTCAATCACGCGTACCTGTTCAGTGGTCCGCGCGGCTGCGGCAAGACGACCAGCGCGCGCATCCTGGCGCGCTGCCTGAACTGCGAGCAGGGGCCCACCCCGACGCCCTGCGGCACGTGCCAGTCCTGCCAGGACCTCGCGCGCAACGGGCCGGGGTCGATCGACGTCATCGAGATCGACGCCGCCTCGCACGGTGGTGTGGACGACGCCCGTGACCTGCGCGAGAAGGCGTTCTTCGGGCCCGCCTCCAGCCGGTACAAGATCTACATCATCGACGAGGCCCACATGGTCACCCCGGCGGGCTTCAACGCCCTGCTGAAGGTGGTCGAGGAGCCTCCGGAGCACCTCAAGTTCATCTTCGCGACCACCGAGCCCGAGAAGGTCATCGGCACCATCCGGTCGCGCACCCACCACTACCCCTTCCGGCTGGTGCCGCCCGGCACCCTGCGGGAGTACCTGCGCGAGGTGTGCGGCAAGGAGGACATCCCGGTCGCCGAGGGGGTGCTGCCGCTCGTCGTGCGCGCCGGCGCCGGGTCCGTGCGCGACTCCATGTCCGTCATGGACCAGCTGCTCGCCGGCGCCGCCGAGGACGGTGTGACGTATCCCATGGCGACGGCCCTGCTCGGCTACACCGACGGGTCGCTGCTCGACTCCGTGGTGGACGCCTTCGCCTCCGGGGACGGCGCCGCCGCCTTCGAGGTCGTGGACACGGTGATCGAGGGCGGCAACGACCCCCGCCGCTTCGTCGCCGACCTCCTGGAGCGGCTGCGCGACCTGGTGATCCTGGCCGCCGTGCCGGACGCGGGCGAGAAGGGCCTGATCGACGCCCCGGCCGACGTGGTGGAGCGGATGCAGGCGCAGGCCCAGGTGTTCGGCGCCGCCGAGCTCAGCCGCGCCGCCGACCTGGTCAACACCGGGCTCACCGAGATGCGCGGCGCCACCTCGCCCAGGCTCCAGCTGGAGCTGATCTGCGCGCGCGTGCTGCTGCCCGCCGCCTTCGACGACGAGCGCTCGCTCCAGGCCCGTCTGGAGCGCCTGGAGCGGGGCGCCGTCGCGCCGTCGGCCGCGATGCCGACGGCCGCCCCGGTCTTCCAGCAGGCGCCGCCGTCCGCGCCGCCGATGGGGTACGTACCGGCGACCGACGCCCACATGCCGCCCGCCGCCCCGCCGCAGGCCCCGGCCCCCGCGCCCGCCCCGGCCCCGCAGCATCAGGCCCCCGCGCCCGCCGCCCCGCCCGCCGCCGAGCCGCAGCGCCCCGCCCCCGGCGCCTGGCCCGGCGCCTCCGCGCCCGGATCCGGCTCCGCCGCACCCGCCCAGCGCCCCGGCGGCTGGCCCACCGCCTCCGCGCCCGCCTCCACGCCCGCGCCGCAGGCCGCGCCCGCCGCCCCGGCCCCGCAGGCCGCCGCCCCCGCGCCCGCGGCCGGCGGCGGGTCCATGGCCCAGGGCGCCGCCCAGGTGCGCACCATGTGGCCCCAGATCCTGGAGGCCGTGAAGAACCGCCGCCGCTTCACCTGGATCCTGCTCAGTCAGAACGCGCAGGTGGCGGGCTTCGACGGAACCACGGTCCAGCTCGGCTTCCTCAACGCGGGCGCCCGCGACAACTTCGCCAGCAGCGGCAGCGAGGAGGTGCTGCGCCAGGCGCTGGCCGAGCAGTTCAGCGTCAACTGGAAGATCGAGGCGATCGTCGACCCGTCGGGCGGCTCCGCCCCGCCGCCCGCCCCCGGCGGTGGCGGCGGCTTCGCCCCCCGCCCCCCGGCCCCGCAGCAGCAGGCCCCGGCGCCCGCCCCGGCCCCGTCGCCCCAGCAGGCGCCCGCGCCCACGCCCGTACAGCAGCAGCCCCGGCCGTCCGCGCCCGCCGCCCCCGCCCCGGCCGCACCGGAGCCGCCGCAGGCCCCGCCGGTGTCGCTGGAGGACGACATCCCCGAGGAGGACGACCCGGACCTGGTGGACTCCGCGCTCTCCGGGCACGACCTGATCGTGCGGGAGCTGGGGGCCACGGTGGTGGAGGAATATACGAACGAGTGAGCAGGGCCCGCTCGGCGTCCCGTACGAAACGCGGGCTACCCTGGCTGCCGTGAAGGTCCTCGTCATCGGCGGCGGCGCCCGCGAACACGCCCTGTGCCGCTCTCTCTCCCTCGACCCCGACGTCAGCTCCCTGCACTGCGCCCCCGGCAACGCGGGCATCGCGGAGGTCGCCGAGCTGCACGCCGTCGACCAGCTGGACGGGGACGCCGTCGCGCGCCTGGCCGGCGAGCTGGCCGCCGACCTCGTGGTGGTCGGCCCGGAGGCCCCGCTGGTGGCGGGCGTCGCCGACGCCGTGCGCGCCGCCGGGATCCCGGTCTTCGGGCCCAGTGCCGAAGCCGCCCGCCTGGAAGGCTCCAAGGCGTTCGCCAAGGACGTGATGGCCGGTGCCAACGTGCCGACCGCCCGCTCCTACGTGTGCACCACGCCCGAGGAGGTCGACGAGGCCCTGGACGCCTTCGGCGCCCCGTACGTGGTCAAGGACGACGGCCTCGCCGCGGGCAAGGGCGTCGTGGTCACCGGGGACCTGGCGGCCGCCCGCGCCCACGCGCTGGCCTGCGGCCGGGTCGTCATCGAGGAGTTCCTGGACGGCCCCGAGGTCTCCCTCTTCGCGATCACCGACGGCACCACCGTGCTGCCGCTCCAGCCCGCCCAGGACTTCAAGCGCGCGCTGGACGGCGACGAGGGCCCCAACACCGGCGGCATGGGCGCCTACTCGCCGCTGCCCTGGGCCGACCCCAAGCTGGTCGACGAGGTCATGGAGAGCGTGCTCCAGCCGACGGTCGACGAACTGCGCCGCCGCGGTACGCCGTTTTCCGGCCTTCTCTACGCGGGCCTGGCGATCACCGGCCGCGGGGTGCGGGTGATCGAGTTCAACGCCCGCTTCGGCGACCCGGAGACCCAGGTCGTGCTCGCCCGGCTGCGGACGCCGCTGGCCGGAGTGCTGCTGGCCGCCGCCGAGGGCACCCTGGACGCGCTGCCCCCGCTCGCCTGGCGCGAGGACGCCGCCGTCACCGTGGTGATCGCCTCGCACAACTACCCGGGCACCCCGCGCACCGGCGACCCGATCGACGGGCTCGACCAGGTCGCGGAGCTCGACGCCCCCCACGCGTACGTCCTGCACGCCGGGACCAGGCAGGACGGCGACGCCGTGGTCAGCGCGGGCGGCCGGGTCCTGTCGGTCACGGCGACCGGCGCGGACCTGGAGCGGGCCCGCGGGCGGGCGTACGCCGCGGTGGCGCGAATCCGCCTGGACGGCTCCCAGTACCGCACCGACATCGCGCGCGAGGCCGCCGGGGAGTGAACCCGTAACCCGCGGAAACCGTCATCACCTTTGCCCAGAGCCATTCCATCGAGTGACGGCTGACCCATCCGGATGACGGCCGCCGATGCCCCAACTAGGGTGCGGCGCAGGCGTTCCGGCACTTGGCCCACCGGCATTGCGATGTCGGTGGGGGGTGCCACAGTGGGGGAGTGGACAACGCCACCGCAGGGCAGAGGGGGTGACGTACGACCGTGTCCGGACCCGGGCCGCACAGCGGCCGCGCCGGTATGGGTGAGGAGCTCGGTGCGCGCCACGCGCGCGCCAGGGCCCTCGCAGTGCTCCGCGTCCGCGGCAGGGCGCTCGCCGTGGCGCTGCTGCCGGCCGCCGTCGCCGTCGTGTTGTACGCGGGCGGCGCCACCGGCCATCTGACGGGCGGTGGCTGGGACACCGCGCGCTGGGTGTCCGGGGTCGTCGCGGCGGCCGTGCTCGTGGTCGCCGCCGTCGTCGGCCTGGTGATCGCCCGGGCCCGGCCCGCGCTCAGCCCGACGGTGGAGCTCGCCGAGTCGTCCGCCCCCGACCTGTACCGGATGGTGCGGGACCTGGCCGACCGCCTCGACGTGCCGGCGCCCTCCGCGATAGCGCTCACGCCCGACTGCGACAGCTGGCTGGAGGACCGCACCCACCCGGCGCACGGCGGGGTGCGGCGCCCCTCGGACGCCCCGGTCCTGGTCATCGGCTCGCCGTTCCTGTGGTGGATGCGGGTCGCCGAGCTCCGGGCGGTCCTCGCCCCGGTGGTCGCGGGCACCGGCCCCTCGGCGCACCCGGACATAGCCGCCGCACGCCGTTTCGTACGGGGCCTGGACGCCGCGGCCGCGGTGGCCTCCCGCCCCGGGCTCGACCCCGTCCGCCGGCTCGGCGCGCGGGCCGTCGGCTGGTTCGCCCGGGTGCTGCTGCGCGGCTGCCGGAGCCACGCGGCCGAGATGGAGCGGGGGGTGGCGGCGGCCGCCTCCGAGCGGGCCCAGGCGGTGGACTACGGGCTGCGGATCGTGGCCCAGGAGCAGGTCGGCCTGGCCTACGCGGGCTGGGACCGGCTGCTGACCCGGGTCGCCCTGCCCGCCTGGCGGATGGGCCGCTGGCCCTCCCGGCTGGACGCGGGCGTGGTCTCCGCGCTGACCGAGCTGTCCCGCCGCGACCGGCTCGCCGAGGGCTTCGCCTCCCGGCTGGGCGAGCGCCCGGCCTGCGACCTCCTGGAGGAGCCCGGCGCGGTGGACGAGGCGGCCTCGCTGCTGGCCGCCCGGCTGTTCCACGGCGGCCCGGCCGAGCCGGGGCCCGACTGGGCGCCGGTGGACTGGCAGCAGTATCCGGAGGAGGTCGTGGACCGCAAGTGGCGCACCGACGCCGCCCGGCTGCACCGCGTCCTGGACCGCCTCGGCGCCCGGGGCCCGGCCGAGGGCGCGCCGGGCGGTGCGCCGGGGCCCACGCTGGCCCGGGTGATGGAGCACCTGGCGGACCGGGACACCACCGGCGGCGAGAGCCTGGCCGCGGGCATCACGGCCGAGGTGGCCCGCGAGGAGAGCGCCAAGGAGGCCGCCCGCCCGGCGGCGGACGGCGCCGCGCTGGGCGGCCCGGACCCGCTGCCGCTGTTCCCGCTCCAGCCGCCGCGCGGCGGCCGGGAGCTGCTCGCGGACCACGTGACGGCGATGGTGTGCTGCGCGGCGGTGGACACGGCGGGTGCGGTGCCGGGCCTGGACTGGCTGGACGGGCCGACGCTGCTGGTGGCCGGGGAGCGGCACGCGGACCTGGCGGGGCGGGTGCTCGCGCTGGTCGAGGAGGCCGATCCGGAGCCGCTGCGGGCCTGGCTGACGACGGTCGGGGTGCGCCCCGAGAAGCCGGTACGCCTGGTGTGAGCGGGAATCGTGGGGCGAAGCCGTCACGCTGCGTGAAATCCGCCCCGGAAATTTCGCTCCGGCGGCATTCAATGCGCGACGAACAGTGACGGAGACCGTGCGTTATGTGATGTGCTGGAGACCGGCACTGACTGCGCAGCGTCGTACCGCGCACGTTCGGGGACGGCCGCGGGGGCACGTGCCGGACAGCACCAACCGGCCACGATCGACGGGGAGTCGAGGGAGGGGCGCGTCATGGGGGCGGAGCAGATCCGGCGCTGGGAGTCCGGGGCCCTCGCGCACGCGGTGACGGACCCGTTCGGCCAGGGACCGCTGCCGTGGCTGCGCGGCAGCGAGCACTACTTCGACGGCAACGGGCAGGCGGTCGCCTGGTACGCGGACCCGGACCGGGCGCGCACCAGCGGCCCGCGCAGCGCGGACGACGTGCACCGGCAGATCAAGGGGTTCGTCTCCCCGGGCGCCGCGACGCCGGGCGAGGCGATCGACTTCCACATCACGGTGGACCCGCCGCAGCAGTTCTTCGTCGACGTGTACCGGATCGGGCACTACGGCGGCGACGGCGCGGCGAAGATCACCACGAGTCCGCGGCTCTCCGGGATCGTCCAGCCGCCGCCGCTGACGGCGGACCGCACGGTCTCCTGCCACCACTGGTGGCTGTCCTGGCGGCTGCAGATCCCGTCGTACTGGTCGCTGGGGGCGTACGTCGCGGTGCTCACGACCGCCGACGGCTACCGCTCCCACATCCCCTTCACCGTCCGTGACAACCACCCGGCGGACCTGCTGCTGCTCCTGCCGGACGTGACCTGGCAGGCGTACAACCTCTACCCGGAGGACGGCCGCACCGGCGCCAGCCTCTACCACGCGTGGGACGAGCAGGGGCACCTGCTCGGCGAGTCCGAGGCGGCCACCACGGTCTCCTTCGACCGGCCCTACGCGGGCGCGGGACTGCCGCTGCACGTGGGGCACGCGTACGACTTCATCCGCTGGGCCGAGCGGTACGGGTACGACCTGGCCTACGCCGACGCCCGGGACCTGCACGCGGGCCGGGTGGACCCGACCCGCTACCGGGGCCTGGTCTTCCCCGGCCACGACGAGTACTGGTCGGCGCCGATGCGGCGGACCGTGGAGCTGGCCCGCGAGTCGGGCACCTCGCTGGTCTTCCTGTCCGCCAACACCATGTACTGGCAGGTGGAGCTCGGCCCGTCGCCCTCGGGCGTGCCCGACCGGCTGCTGACCTGCCGCAAGCGGCGCGGGCCCGGCCGCCCGGCGCTGTGGCGCGAGGTGGACCGGCCGGAGCAGCAGCTGCTCGGCATCCAGTACGCGGGCCGGGTCCCCGAGCCGTCCCCGCTGGTGGTGCGCAACGCCGACCACTGGCTGTGGGAGGCCAGCGGGGCGGCCGAGGGCGAGGAGGTCCCGGGCCTGGTGGCGGGCGAGGCCGACCGCTACTTCCCGCGCACCGCGCTGCCGGAGAACCAGGGCCGCATCCTGCTCGCCCACTCGCCCTACGAGGACGGCGACGGCGCCCGGCGCCACCAGGAGACCAGCCTGTACCGGGCGCCCTCGGGGGCCCTGGTCTTCGCGTCCGGCACCTTCGCCTGGTCCCCCGCGCTGGACCGCCCGGGCCACGTGGACGCGCGGGTGCAGCGGGCCACGGCGAACCTGCTGGACCGTATCTGCAAACGGGACTGAGCCCCGTACGACACCTGCCGTAACGATCCGGCGGACGGCCGCCCGTGGAGATCCCCAGGCCACGGGCGGGGGCCGGGGCGGTGCGGGCCGCGGGCATGGGCGAGAATCGTGGTGATTGGACAGAACCACGGGGAGGAACCGTGTCCGGATTCGTCGAAAAGCCCGAACCCCTTGAGGTCCCGGGCCTGGTGCACCTGCACACCGGCAAGGTGCGCGAGCTGTACCGCAACGAGGCGGGCGACCTCGTGATGGTCGCCAGCGACCGCATCTCCGCCTACGACTGGGTGCTGCCGACCGAGATCCCCGAGAAGGGCCGGGTGCTCACCCAGCTCTCCCTGTGGTGGTTCGACCGGCTCTCCGACCTGGTCCCGCACCACGTGGTCTCCACCGAGCTGCCCGAGGGCGCCCCGGCGCACTGGGCGGGCCGCACCCTGGTCTGCAAGCAGCTGGACATGGTGCCGGTGGAGTGCGTGGCCCGGGGCTACCTGGCGGGCTCGGGCCTGCTGGAGTACCGCGAGTCCCGCACGGTCTGCGGCGTCGCGCTGCCCGAGGGCCTGACCGACGGCTCGGAGCTGCCCGCCCCGATCTTCACGCCCGCCACCAAGGCCGCCGTCGGCGACCACGACGAGAACGTCAGCTACGAGGAGGTGGCCCGCCAGGTCGGCGCGGAGACCGCCGCGCAGCTGCGCCAGACGACCCTCGCGGTGTACGGCAGGGCCCGGGACATCGCCCGCGAGCGCGGCATCCTGCTCGCGGACACCAAGTTCGAGTTCGGCTTCGACGGCGGGACGCTGGTGCTGGCCGACGAGGTGCTCACCCCGGACTCCTCGCGCTTCTGGCCGGCCGCCTCCTGGGAGCCGGGCCACGCCCAGCCGTCGTACGACAAGCAGTTCGTGCGCGACTGGCTGACCTCGGACGCCTCCGGCTGGGACCGGCACGGCGAACTGCCGCCGCCCGCGCTGCCCGCCGAGGTCGCCGAGGCGACCAGCGCCAAGTACATCGAGGCGTACGAGCAGCTGACCGGCAACACCTGGAGCTGACCCGGAACGCCAGGAAGCCCCCCGGTCCGAGAGGACCGGGGGGCTTCCTGAGCTGAGCGGACGACGAGATTCGAACTCGCGACCCTCACCTTGGCAAGGTGATGCTCTACCAACTGAGCCACGTCCGCATGCGCCGAAGCGCGCTGCCCACTATACCCAACCTTTCTCGCGGGCGAGCCGGGCGGCCGCGTGACGGTTCTCCGCACCGAGCTTCGCGGCGGCCGAGGAGAGGTAGTTGCGCACCGTGCCCTGGGACAGCGAGGCGCGCTCGGCGATCTCCGCGACCGGCGCCCCGTCGCCCGCCAGTTCCAGCACCTCGGCCTCCCGCGCGGTCAGCGGGGAGTCCCCGGCGGAGATCGCGTCGGCCGCCAACTCCGGGTCCACGTAACGGTTCCCGGCGTGCACCGAGCGGATGATCTCGGCGAGCCGCTGGGCGCTGACGGTCTTCGGCACGAAGGCGCGCACGCCCGCGGCCAGGGCCCGCTTGAGGTGCCCGGGGCGGCCGTGGCTGGTCACGATCATGGTCGCGCAGCCGGGGAGTTCGGTGCGCAGCACTGTGGCGACCCTCACACCGTCGGCGCCCGGCATCTGCAGGTCGAGGACCGCGACGTCCGGCCGGTGGGCGCGGGCCATCGCGAGGGCCTCCGGCCCCGACGCGGCCTCGGCGACCACCACCAGGTCGTCCTCCAGGGCGAGCAGCGCGGCCAGCGCGCCCCTGATCAGGTGCTCGTCGTCGGCGAGCAGCACCCGCACGGCACCGTCCCGCCCGCTCCCGGTCTCCTCGCTCACCGCGCCGCCTCCTCCTCGGGCTCCCGCCCGGACTCCAGGGGTACGAGGGGGACGCGCGCCGTCACCCGGAAGCTCCCGCCCTCCACCGGACCCGCCTCCAGGGTCCCCGCGACCGCCGCGAGCCGCTCGCGCAGCCCGGCGAGCCCGGACCCGGCGGACCGCTCGGGGTCCGCGCCGGTGCGGGCCCCGTCGTTCTCCACGACCAGTTCCGCCCGCCCGCCCGCGCGGCGCAGCGCGATCCGGCAGTGCCGGGCCTCGCCGTGCCGCAGGACGTTGGTGGTGGCCTCGCGCACCACCCAGGCCAGGGCGGCCCGGGCCCCGTCCGACAGCGGCAGGTCGCCGGGGCCGCCCGGCGCCCCCTGCTCGACGGAGCAGCCGATCCCGGCCGCCGTCAGCACGCCCCGCGCGCCCTCCAGCTCGACCCGCAGGTCGGCCTCCCGGTAGCCGCGCACCACGGCGCGCACCTCGCGCTGGGACTCCCGGGCGATGCGCTGGACCTCGGTCATCTGGTCGACGGCCTCGGGGCGGCCGCGCCGGGCCAGCTGGACGGCGAGTTCGCTCTTGAGGGCGATGACCGACAGGTTGCGGCCCATCACGTCGTGCAGGTCGCGCCCGAAGCGCAGCCGCTCCTCGGCGACGGCGAGCCGGCCCTGGAGGTCCCGGGCGTCCTTCAGCTCGTACATCACCGCAAGGACCCACATCGAGAGCCGGACGCTGACCGCGAACCAGCTGACCACCCAGGCGATGGACGCCGTCACCAGCACGCTGACCAGGACCGACCGGGTCCGCCCCGGCTCGGGCCCGGACTGGGTCTGGCCGCTGAGCCAGACCACGAAGCCCAGCGCGGTGAGGCAGCACGCGTGCAGCAGCGCGCTGACCCGGCGGCGCACCACGAGCACGTGCCCGCTGAAGAACGGGGCGAGCGCCGCGCCCGCCATCAGCGGCAGCAGGCCGTGCAGGTCGACCAGGAACGCCAGCGCGACCACGCACCCGACCAGGGCGGCGGTCGTGGCGGCCGCGGCGGCGACGGTGCGGCGGTCGGCGGAGGTGCGGGCCAGGTAGGCGGCCATGGAGGCGCGGGCGAGGCGGTGGCAGAGCCAGCCGTTGAGGAGGTTGAGCAGCGGCGCCACGACCGCGAGCACCGGCACCTCCTGCCGGACGGGCCGGATCAGCAGCAGCGCCCCGAGGACGAACACCGCCGACCAGACCAGGAAGTACACGGTCCCGCGGGTGTAGAGCGCGACCTTCGCCAGGCCGCTGCCGCCGCGCCAGTCCCTCACGCCCATGCCGTTCCCGTACCCGTCCCGTCGTCTCGTCCCGGTCGCGCCGTGCCGGATCAGCGGCGCGGCTCCCAGCGGAACCACCGCTGGACAGCAAACACCGCGAGCACCGTCCAGGCCAGTGCCGTCCCCGCCGCGCCGAGCAGTTCGCCGCCGCCCACGCCACCGGCCCAGCCGGCCCGTACGAGCGTCATCGCACCGGTCAGCGGCAGCAGTTCGCACACCGAGGCCACCTTGTCGGGCAGCACGTCCAGCGGGATCAGCAGGCCGGAGCCGAACATGCTCACGAAGAACATCGGCAGCGTGGTGACCTGGGCGCTCTCCGTCGTACGGGTGACCACCGCGGTGGCCGCGGACAGCGCGACCAGCAGTACGACGCCCAGGGCCAGCCCCACGAGCAGGAGTTCGGGCCGCTGCGGCGCCCCCGCGTCCAGGAAGGCGATGCCCGCGACGGACACCAGGACCACCTGGGCGAGCGCGAGCCCGACGGACGGCAGCGCGGTGCCGGCCAGGATCTCGCGGTCCGAGAGCTCGCCGGTGCGCAGCCGCTTGAGGACCAGCTCCTCGCGCCGCGAGACGTACGCGGAGACGAGGTTGAGGTGGACCACCAGGACCAGGGCCAGCCCGATGCCGCTGATGACCAGGGCCTGGCCGAGGTTGAGCCCGGCCTTGCCCAGGTCCATGCCGTTCAGCGCGGACTTGGTGACCAGGACCATGCCGGGGGGCATGAGCAGGCCGACGAACAGGGCGGTGCGGTTGCGGACCAGGAGGGTCAGTTCGGCGCGGCCCAGGGCGGCCAGCCGGGCGGGCGCGCGGGTGGTGGCGCCGGCGCGCGTGGTGCGGTCGAGCGTGGTGGTGCCCATCGGTCAGACCCCCGTCTTCTGGGTGCGGGCGATGTCGAGGAAGGCCTCTTCCAGCGAGGCCGAGCGGGCGTCGAGGCCGTCGAGCCGTACGTCCGACTGCCGCGCCCAGACCAGGAGTTCGGTCAGGTCGTGCTGGAGGCTCTCGGTGCGCACGCTGACCCGGGAGCCGTCGGCGGCGGCCCGCAGCGAGAGCGGCAGCCGCGCCGGGGTGACGCCCGCGGGCAGCGTGAAGGTGATCCGGGAGGGCCGGGAGGCGGTCACCTCGGCCGGGGTGCCGGAGGCGACGACCAGGCCCTCGTGCATGATCGCCAGCCGGTCGGCGAGCTCCTCGGCCTCCTCCAGGTAGTGGGTGGTGAGCAGGACGGTCATGCCCTCCTCGCTGAGCGAGCGCACCAACTCCCAGGTCTCGCGCCGCCCTTCGGGGTCGAGGCCGGTGCTCGGCTCGTCCAGGAACAGCACCTCGGGCCGGCCGAGCAGGGCGAGCGCCAGGTCCAGGCGGCGCCGCTCGCCGCCGGACAGCTGCTTCACCCGCACCTTGGCGCGGTGGCCGAGGCCGACCTGGGCCAGGGCCTCGCCGAGCGGCCGGGCGCCGCTGGTGCAGCCGGCCCACATCCGTACGGTCTCGGCGACGGTCAGGTCGGAGGGGAAGCCGCCCTCCTGGAGCATCATGCCGATCCGGGGGCGCACGGCGGCGCGCTCGCGGTAGGGGTCGTGGCCGAGGACGCGCACCGTGCCCGCGGTGGGCGGGGCCAGTCCTTCGAGGAGTTCGACGCTGGAGGTCTTGCCCGCGCCGTTGGTGCCGAGGAGGGCGAAGACCTCGCCGCGCGTCACGCGCAGGGAGATCCCGCCGACCGCCTCGTATCCGCCCGCGTAGGTGCGGCGCAGGCCGTCCGCTTCGATCACGCAGTGGTCGCTGGTCATGCCTCCAGGCTCGGCCCGGACCGGCGCCGTCGGCAGTGCGGTCCTTCACGAGCCCGCATGACAAATGTCAGCGGTACGGATCCACCGGCCCCGGACACGACGAAGGCCCCGATCTTTCGATCAGGGCCTTCACTCTGAGCGGACGACGAGATTCGAACTCGCGACCCTCACCTTGGCAAGGTGATGCTCTACCAACTGAGCCACGTCCGCAGTGCCTCCGACCGGCTCTCACCGGGCGGTGCGTCCACCACTCTACCTCATCCACCGAAGTGGCCCTGGAGAGTGATGAGAGCGGGTGACAGGAATTGCACACTGCCTCTTCTCCCTGGAAGGGAGATGTTCTGCTACTGAACTACACCCGCACGATCCGCTGGCCGGGCCTTTCGGCCTCGCCCCTCGGCGTGGTCCAAACTCTAGCCCACGACCGGGGGTGCGATGCAAATCGATTGCTGGCGGACCGTCAGCGGGCGGTCTCAACCGGCCTGGTGGAAGGCCTCGTAGACGCGCTTGGGGATGCGGCCGCGGGCCGGCACGTCCATCTTGTGCGACAGCGCCCAGGCGCGGACGGCGGCCGGGTCCGGCTCCAGCGAGGTGAAGGTGCGCGCCTTGTCCGCGCCGTTCTTGCCCGGCTTGCCCGCCCTCGCCCCGGCCGCACGCTTTCGGCCCGCCGCCATGTAGGGGGCCAGGGCCTTGCGCAGTTTCTTTGCATTGGCGGGATTGAGGTCGATCTCGTACGACTTCCCGTCCAGGCCGAACGTGACCGTTTCCGCCGCTTCTCCTCCGTCGATGTCGTCGGAGAGCGTGACCACTACGCGCTGCGCCACGGATATCGGTCCTTTCCTGTGGCACCGCCGGGCGCCGACGTGTGTCCGTCACCCTAGGCACGCGTTTGACGTGCGGCGATGCCGGATTCCCGGCTACTGAGGGAGCAATGTTGCTTTCCTCTGGAAACCTTTGTACAGCGGCGGGCGGCGTATTGTGAAGCCCCGGCAATTCCATCAGCGTGTCCCGGGGGCCGCAATGGCCGCCTCGATATTTCACCAGGATTTTCCTTGCCGGTCCCTAACAGGCTCTTTGTAGGGTCCTCCAGATGTCTACCCGCGTAGAATTTGGAGGCAGGTACGCTGAGGGAACCGCCCACGCAACACACCACCGGGAGTGCCAGTGGCACGCGTCGTAGTCGACGTCATGCTCAAGCCGGAGATCCTCGACCCGCAGGGACAGGCGGTGCAGCGTGCACTGCCCCGCCTCGGTTTCGACGGGATCGCCGACGTCCGCCAGGGGAAGCGCTTCGAACTGGAGGTGGAGGGGCCGGTCGACGACGCCGCCCTCGCCCGCATCCACGAGATGGCCGAGACCTTCCTCGCCAACACCGTCATCGAGGACTACGTCGTGAAGGTCGAGTCGTGACCGCACGCATCGGCGTCGTCACCTTCCCCGGCACGCTCGACGACCAGGACGCGCTGCGCGCGGCCCGGCTCGCGGGCGCCGAGCCGGTCTCCCTGTGGCACCGCGACAAGGACCTCAAGCAGGTCGACGCGGTCGTCCTGGCCGGCGGCTTCTCCTACGGCGACTACCTGCGCGCGGGCGCCATCTCCCGGTTCTCGCCGGTGATGGGGAGCGTCATCGAGCAGGCGAAGGCGGGCATGCCCGTCCTCGGCATCTGCAACGGCTTCCAGGTCCTCACCGAGGCCCATCTGCTGCCCGGCGCGATGCTGCGCAACAACCACCTGCACTTCATCTGCCGCGACCAGAAGCTGCGGGTGGAGAACGCGGACACCGCCTGGACCGCCGACTACGAGCAGGGCCAGGAGATCTCCGTACCGCTCAAGAACATGGACGGGCGCTACACCGCCGACGAGCGCACGCTCGACGAGCTGGAGGCCGAGGGCCGGGTGGCGTTCCGCTACCTGGACACGAACCCCAACGGCTCGCTGCGCGACATCGCCGGCATCACCAACGCGGCGGGCAACGTCGTGGGCCTGATGCCCCACCCCGAGCACGCCGTCGAGCCGCTCATCGGCACCGGGAAGACGGACGGCCTCGGGTTCTTCACCTCGATCCTCAAGAACCTCATGAACAAGGCCAGCGTCTGATGAGCCTCGACACCGTCAAGCACGCCACCGGGACGCCGGACACCGACCAGCCGTGGGCCGAACTGGGCCTGAAGCAGGACGAGTACGCGCGTATCCGCGAGATCCTCGGCCGCCGCCCGACCGGCGCCGAGCTGGCCATGTACTCCGTCATGTGGTCCGAGCACTGCTCCTACAAGAGCAGCAAGGTGCACCTGAAGCAGTTCGGCGAGAAGGCCCCGGAGAACGACGCGCTCCTCGTCGGCATCGGCGAGAACGCGGGCGTCGTCGACGTCGGCCAGGGGTACGCGGTCACCTTCAAGGTCGAGTCGCACAACCACCCCTCGTACATCGAGCCCTACCAGGGCGCGGCCACCGGCGTCGGCGGCATCGTCCGCGACATCCTCGCCATGGGCGCCCGCCCGGTCGCCGTGGTCGACCCGCTGCGCTTCGGCGCGGCCGACCACCCCGACACCCGGCGCGTGCTGCCCGGCGTGGTCGCGGGCATCGGCGGCTACGGCAACTGCCTGGGCCTGCCCAACATCGGCGGCGAGGTCGTCTTCGACTCCTGCTACCAGGGCAACCCGCTGGTCAACGCCGGCTGCATCGGCGTGATGAAGCACGAGGACATCCACCTCGCCCAGGCCTCCGGCGCGGGCAACAAGGTCATCCTGTACGGCGCCCGCACCGGCGGCGACGGCATCGGCGGCGTCTCGGTCCTCGCGTCCGAGACCTTCGACGACGCCAAGCCCACCAAGCGCCCCGCCGTCCAGGTCGGCGACCCCTTCCAGGAGAAGCTCCTCATCGAGTGCACCCTGGAGATCTTCGCGGAGAAGCTGGTCGCGGGCATCCAGGACCTCGGCGGCGCCGGGCTGTCCTGCGCCACCAGCGAGCTGGCCTCGGCCGGTTCCGGCGGCATGCGGGTGGAGCTGGACTCCGTACCGCTGCGCGACGCCACGCTCTCGCCCGAGGAGATCCTCATGAGCGAGTCGCAGGAGCGGATGTGTGCGGTGGTCGAGCCGCAGCACGTCGAGCGGTTCATGGAGATCTGCGAGAAGTGGGACGTCATCGCCACCGTCATCGGTGAGGTGACCGACGGCGAGCGGCTGGAGATCTTCTGGCACGGCGAGCAGATCGTGGACGTGCCGCCGCGCACCGTCGCCCACGAGGGCCCGGTCTACCAGCGCCCGTACGCCCGCCCCGAGTGGCAGGACGCGCTCCAGGCGGACGACGCGGGCAAGCTGCCCCGCCCGGCCACCTCCGAGGAGCTGCGCGCGCAGGTCCTGCAGCTGGTCGCGCACCCCAACCAGGCCTCCAAGGCGTGGATCACGGACCAGTACGACCGGTTCGTGCAGGGCAACACGGTGCTGGCGCAGCCCGAGGACGCGGGCATGGTCCGCATCGACGAGGAGACCAACCTCGGGGTGGCGCTGGCGACCGACGGCAACGGCCGGTACGCGAAGCTCGACCCGTACACGGGCGCGCAGCTGGCGCTGGCGGAGGCGTACCGCAACGTCGCCGCGACCGGCGCGAAGCCGCTGGCGATCTCGGACTGCCTCAACTTCGGCTCGCCGGAGGACCCGGGCGTGATGTGGCAGTTCGCCGAGGCCACCCGCGGCCTCGCGGACGGCTGCCTGCAGCTGGGCACCCCGGTGACCGGCGGCAACGTCTCGCTGTACAACCAGACCGGTGACGTGGCGATCCACCCGACGCCCGTGGTCGCGGTGCTCGGCGTGATCGACGACGTCAACCGGCGTACGCCGATGGCGTTCTCGCAGGAGGGCCAGCTGCTCTACCTGCTGGGCGACACCCGCGAGGAGTTCGGCGGCTCGGCCTGGTCCGAGGTGGTGCACCAGCACCTGGGCGGCCTGCCGCCGCAGGTGGACCTGGACCGCGAGAAGCTGCTCGGCGAGATCCTGATCTCGGCCTCCCGCGACGGGATGATCGACGCCGCGCACGACCTGTCCGACGGCGGCCTGGTCCAGGCGGTCGTGGAGTCGTGCCTGCGCGGCGGCCGGGGCGCGCGGCTGGTCGTCCCGGACGGCCTGGACGCGTTCACGCTGCTGTTCAGCGAGTCCGCGGGCCGTGCCGTGGTGTCCGTGCCGCGCAGCGAGGAGCTGCGCTTCACCGACATGTGCGGCGCGCGCGGTCTTCCGGCCACCCGGATCGGTGTCGTGGACGGCGAAGAGGTCGACGTGCAGGGCGAGTTCAGCATCGCGCTGAGCGAGCTGCGGGACGCCCACGAGGCGACGATCCCGGGCCTGCTGGCCTGACGTTCCACCCCTGGGAGCCCCCGTCCGCCGGTGCGCGGACGGGGGCTCCCGGCATGTCCGCACCCACTCTTGTGCGTACTTACGTAATTACGTAATCTACCGGCATGGACCTGGAACAGCGCGTCGCCGAGCTGGAGCGGCGCATGGCCGCACTGGAGGGCTCCGCGCCGCCCGCCGCGCCCGGCGAGGGCGCGCTCTGGGCGCTCGAAGGGCTCAAGTCCCAGCTGGAGCAGGCGGGGAGCGAGTCCGGCGGGGTGCTCTTCACCGGAGCCGTACGGCTGCCGCGCGGGGAGCGGTACGAGTGGCAGTACGGCGCGCTCACCGAGCAGCTCCTCGACGACGACTGGTCCGCGACGGCCGACGCGTTCGCCGCGCTCGGTCATCCCGTACGGCTGCGGCTGCTGCGCGAGGTGCTCGGCGGCCGCAGCACCGCCGCCGAACTGGCCGAGCTGCCCGAGACCGGCACGACCGGGCAGGTCTACCACCACCTGCGCCAGCTGACCGGCGCGGGCTGGCTGCACGCCGCGGGCCGCGGGCACTACGAGGTCCCGGCGGCCCGCGTGGTGCCGCTGCTCGTGGCGCTCACCGCCGCCCGCCCGTAGCGGGCGGGAACAAGGAACCGGGGGAAGTCGCCGTGAACATGGCCCTGCACAGACGGAAGTCGACCGCGCTGCTCGTCCGGCTGCTCGTGCTGGCCTTCGTGGCCCAGGCGGTCGCCTCGTTCTTCGTCGACCTGCCGTACGGCTACTGGTGCGGGTGGCTCCCGCTGCTCGCCGCGCTGGCCCTGCAGTTCGCGCTGCGGCGCGGCGCCCGGCCCGACCCGGACCTGCCCGTGCCGGAGCCGGTGGAGGTGGCGGCCCCGGTGGCCGGCCGCTGGTCGGCGCTGAACAGCCCGGCGGACCGGGTCCCCAGCCACGGCACGCACCTGCTGGCGCAGACGTACGCGATCGACGTCACCGCCGAGTCGGACGAGCGGCCGCGCCCCGGCTTCTCCTGGCTGTGGCCGCTGCTGCGGCGCAACGGCTCCTACCCCGCGTTCGGCGCGCCGCTGCTCGCCGTCGCCGACGCGACGGTGGTGCACGCCGAGGACCGCCAGCGCGACCACTTCAGCCGCACCTCGCTGCCGGGCGTGCTCTACCTGCTGCTGGTCGAGTCGGACGTGCGCGGCCTCGCGGGCCCGCGCCGCGTCCTGGGCAACCACGTCGTGCTCGACCTGGGCGGCGGTACGCACGCGGTGTACGCGCACCTCAGGCGCGGCTCGCTCCGGGTGCGGCCCGGGGACCGGGTGGCGCGGGGCCAGGTGCTCGCCGAGTGCGGCAACTCGGGCAACTCCAGCGAGCCGCACGTGCACTTCCAGCTGATGGACGGACCCGACCTGACGACGGCCCGGGGCGTGCCCTTCAGCTGGTCCGGTGTCGGGGTGCCGGGCAACGGCGAGGAGTTCACGGTGCCGGGCCCGGTCGGCGCCGCGGGACGCTGACCCGACTGCGTAGGCTCGCCCCCATGCCACCCGCCAGGAAGCGCCCCCGCAGCTACGACCCCGCCCGCACCCGCGCCGCCGTGCTCGCCCAGTTCGGGCACGTGCGGGACGCCCTGCTCACGCTGGACGAGGAGCGGCTGGCGGCGCCGACCCGGCTGGGCGACTGGACGGTGCGGGACCTGGCCGCGCACCTGGCGATGGTGCTCGGGTCTGTGCCGCGCGCGCTGGCGCTGCCCGAGCCGCCGAAGGCCGGGCTGGCGCTCCTGGACTGGCCGTTCGCCACGGCCGCGGTCTCCGGGAGCATCGACGAGGACACCAGGGCCCTGGCGGCGGGCGCCACGACGGCGGAGCTGCTCGCCCGCGCCGAGGAGGACTGCCGCGCGGTCCTGGACGCGGCCGGCGACGAGCGGGTCGTGCCGGTGCGGGTCGGCGCCATGCGGCTCGGCGACTTCCTGGTCACCCGGGCCGTCGAACTCGTCGTCCACACCGACGACCTGAACGACGCGGTGCCGGGCCTCGGCGTCCCGTACGACCGCCAGGCGCTCGCCGCCTGCACCCGGCTGCTCGCCGACGCGCTCGCGGTGCGGGCCCCCGGCGGCTCGGTGGAGGTGCGGGTGCCCCCGCACGCCGTGGTGCAGTGCGTGGCGGGTCCGCGCCACACCCGGGGCACCCCGCCGAACGTGGTGGAGACCGACCCGCTGACCTGGATCCGGCTCGCCACCGGGCGCACCACCTGGGCGCACGAGAAGGACGCGGCGCGGATCAGCGCGAGCGGGGAGCGCGCGGACCTCTCGGAGCTGCTGCCCCTGATGGGGTGAGGGTCCGTCGGGCCGCGGCCTGGGCCGCGCAGGACGGAAGACGAGGGCCCGTCGGGCGGCGGGCCGGGTCGCAGCCTGAGCCGCGCATGACAGAAAAGGTGGAACCGGAGGCTCCCCCGGCCCGTCCCACCCCCATGGAGAAGCAGCGCATCACCGCCGTCACCGCCGTAGCCCTGCTCGCCCTGACCGCCTGCGGGACCGAATCGGCCTCGGGTCCGAAGGCGGGCGACTCGGTCGCCGAGGACGCGCCCGTGACCGGACTGCACTGGACGGTCGAGAGCGTGACCGCGGGCGGCCGGCGCACCGCCGCCCCGGCGGGCGCCCACGTCGAGATCGACACCAAGGGCGGGGCCCGGGGCAGCTACGGCTGCAACCACTTCCAGGCCACGGCCGCCGTCTCCGGCGACACCGTCACCGTGAAGCCGGGCGTCAGCACCCAGATGGCCTGCGAGCAGAAGGTCCAGGACTTCGAGACCGCCTTCAAGCACGCCCTCACCGGGAAGCTGACGGCGAAGGTCACCGACGACCGGCTCACGCTGACCACCGCCTCCGGCGACGCCGTGGCGCTGACCGCCGAGCCGGACGCCCCGCTGACCGGCACCACCTGGACCGTCGACGCGCTCACCTCGGGCGGCACGGCACGCTCCCTGCCCGCCGGTACGGAGAAGGGGGCGCACCTGGTCCTCGGCGAGGACGGGTCGGTGCGCGGCAGCCTGGGCTGCAACACCTTCACCGCCACCGCGCCCGCCACCGGCTCCACCTTCGCCTTCGGCCGCCTGGCCACCACCCGCAAGCTGTGCCAGGGCCCGGCCCAGGAGCTGGAGCAGGCCCTGCTCAAGGTGCTCGACGGCAAGGTCGCGTACAAGCTGGACCACCGCACCCTGACCCTGACCGGACCGTCCGGGCAGGGCCTGAGCGCGACGGCCGGAGCCGCCCCGGAGGGCGCCGGGTCCTGAGCCGTCAGGCGGCCGGGTAGGGCAGCAGCGTCGCGTCCACCCGCTCCCAGGCGGCCCGCAGCCCGGCGAGCCTGGCCTGCTCGAACGGGGCCCGGTCGGCCTGCTCGCGCTGGTCGGCCGAGAGGTCGAAGAGCTGGTCGCGGCCGGACTTCCCGCGGTAGTACTTCCACGGGCCGCGCCGCAGCGCCCGCTCCCCGCGCACCCGCCAGAACAGGTCCCGCTCGGGCAGCTCCGCCCCGCGCAGCAGGTAGCCGGCGAGGCTGTGTCCGTCCAGCGGGTGGGCCGGGTGCGGGCGGGCGCCGCCCAGCTCCAGGAGGGTGGCCGTCCAGTCCGGGGAGAACACCGGCTCGTGGCTGACCTGGCCGCCCTCGATCCGGGCGGGCCAGCGCAGCACGGTGGGGACCCGGATGCCGCCTTCGAGGAGCGAGGCCTTGTTGCCGCTCAGCGGCCAGGTGTAGGAGAAGCGCTCGCCGCCGTTGTCGCTGGCGAAGACGACCAGGGTGTCGTCCTCCTGCCCGGAGCGCCGCAGCGCGTCGAGCACCCGGCCCACCGAGCGGTCGAGGTCCTCGACCATCTTCTTGTACGTGGCCAGCGAGCCGCCGTCCTGGTGCCACAGGGCCCCGCCGTCGCCCGCCTTGATCCGGCGCACCACCTCGGCGCTGGTCGCGGTGTCGCCGTCGGCGATCCAGGGCCAGTGCGGGGTGGTGAAGTTCAGGTTGAGCAGCCAGGGCCGGTCGTGGTCGCGCCCGACGTACTCGACGGCACGCTCGGTCAGGATCCGCGTGTAGTAGCGCAGGTCCCGGTACTCCGCGTCGCCCTCGTACAGGTCGTACTCGCCGCCGAGCCCGAGCTTGGAGTAGTACTCCAGGGCGCCGCCGAAGTTCCCGAAGAACTCGTCCCAGCCGGACCGGGTGGGGCTGTAGTCCGGGAGGTAGCCGCAGTGCCACTTGCCGATCAGGGCGGTGGCGTACCCGGCGCCGCGCAGCAGCGAGGCCAGCGTGGGGTGGGTGGGGTCGAGCCCGACGGACCGGTCGGCTATCGGCTCCGCGAGCCCGCCCTTCGTACGCCCGGGGTAGCGGCCGGTGTAGAGGCTGAAGCGGGTGGGGGAGCAGGTGGCGGAGCCGGAGTAGGCGTCGGTGAAGCGGACGCCCTGGCGGGCGAGGCGGTCCAGGTGCGGGGTCCTGATGTGCGGCGAGCCGTAGGAGGACAGGTCGGCCCAGCCGAGGTCGTCGCCGAGGACGAACAGGATGTTGGGGCGCCGGGCGCCGCGGCCCAGCGAGCGGGCGGCGCGGAAGGGGCGCTCGGCGGCGGCGTGGGCGGTGCCCTCGCCGAGGGCCGCGGTGGCTGCGCCCGCGAGGGCGGCGCCGCCCAGGGCGCGCCGGGACAGGGTGCGGTCGTGCGGGGACAAGGGGACTCCTGTAGCGGTACGTCGACCCGGCCGCGGGCGCCTCGGGGCGCGCGGCTGGAGAAGGGGGGAGGGGAAGGCGTACGGGACGGAGCGCGGTGGCCGCTCGGGCGGCGCGCTCCGGCTACGGGCAGCGACAGATGGCGCTCGCGACACGGACCAGGTCGACGTGGCGGCGCTCCACGAGCGTGACGGACCCGTCACCGAGGGGCTGCATGGCCCGGAGCCTGACCGAGGGGCCGTGCCCCTGTCAAGGTCGCCCCGGGGCGACCGGGCGGCCGGGAGCCGTCGGTGCGGCTGCGAACTCCGTCACACTCCGGGCCCCGGTCGGGGGCCGTCGGCCCCGTGCGCCGCGCGCCCTCGGGAGGGCCCCGCCGGGCAGTTGCGTGCGCACTCGGCGGCTGTCCGTGACAGGTGGGGTGAAAGGGCTGGTCAGAGGGGTGC
Organism: Streptomyces sp. NPDC001941; assembly: GCF_040296945.1. Classification (NCBI taxonomy): domain Bacteria; kingdom Bacillati; phylum Actinomycetota; class Actinomycetes; order Kitasatosporales; family Streptomycetaceae; genus Streptomyces; species Streptomyces sp. NPDC001941. The sequence goes on from NZ_JBEOYE010000026.1 coordinate 53,873, forward strand.
GGGTGGCGGCGGGGCGGAGCCGGGGCGCCCGCGCCAACCGGGGCGTAATAGCAAAGAACGGACGCGGGGGAGGCCCTTTTTCGGGCACTTCCACAGGCGCGAACGGAGCGCCGGGTCGTAGGAACGTACGAGCCGATGCGCCGTCCAGCGCGCCGTGCGACCCCGGTCCGCCCCCGTCCCCAATTCGGACCAGTGGTCGATCTCGCCTACACTCGGAGCCGTGCCACGTGGTGACGGTCGACTCAATCACGATCTGCTCCCCGGCGAGAAGGGCCCCCAGGACGCTTGCGGCGTCTTCGGGGTCTGGGCGCCGGGCGAAGAGGTCGCAAAGCTCACGTACTTCGGGCTCTACGCCCTCCAACATCGGGGTCAGGAATCCGCGGGAATCGCGGTCAGCAACGGCTCCCAGATCCTCGTCTTCAAGGACATGGGCCTCGTCTCCCAGGTCTTCGACGAAACCTCCCTCGGCTCCCTCCAGGGCCACATCGCGGTCGGACACGCCCGCTACTCCACCACCGGAGCCTCGGTGTGGGAGAACGCGCAGCCCACCTTCCGGGCGACCGCGCACGGCTCCATCGCCCTGGGACACAACGGCAACCTGGTCAACACGGCGCAGCTCGCCGAGATGGTCGCCGCCCTGCCCAAGGAGAACGGCCGCGCCACCCAGGTCGCCGCCACCAACGACACCGACCTGGTCACCGCGCTCCTCGCGGGCCAGACGGACGACGACGGCAAGCCGCTCACCATCGAGCAGGCTGCCACGAAGGTCCTCCCCGAGGTCCGGGGCGCCTTCTCCCTCGTCTTCATGGACGAGCAGACGCTGTACGCGGCCCGTGACCCGCAGGGCATCCGCCCGCTGGTGCTCGGCCGCCTGGAGCGCGGCTGGGTGGTCGCCTCCGAGTCCGCCGCCCTCGACATCTGCGGCGCGAGCTTCGTGCGCGAGATCGAGCCGGGCGAGCTCGTCGCCATCGACGAGAACGGACTGCGCACCTCACGATTCGCGGAAGCGAAGCCCAAGGGCTGCGTCTTCGAGTACGTGTACCTGGCGCGCCCCGACACCGACATCGCCGGCCGCAACGTCTACCTCTCGCGCGTCGAGATGGGCCGCAGGCTGGCCGCCGAGGCCCCGGTCGACGCGGACCTGGTGATAGCGACGCCCGAGTCCGGCACCCCCGCCGCGATCGGGTACGCCGAGGCCAGCGGCATTCCCTTCGGCGCGGGCCTCGTCAAGAACGCCTACGTCGGCAGGACCTTCATCCAGCCGTCCCAGACCATCCGGCAGCTCGGCATCCGGCTGAAGCTCAACCCGCTCAAGGAAGTCATCAAGGGCAAGCGCCTGGTGGTCGTCGACGACTCGATCGTCCGCGGCAACACCCAGCGCGCCCTGGTCAAGATGCTCCGCGAGGCCGGTGCCGCCGAGGTCCACATCCGGATCTCGTCGCCGCCGGTGAAGTGGCCGTGCTTCTTCGGCATCGACTTCGCCACCCGCGCCGAGCTGATCGCCAACGGCATGACGATCGACGAGATCGGCAAGTCCCTGGGCGCCGACTCGCTGTCGTACATCTCCATCGACGGCATGATCGAGGCCACCACCATCGACAAGCCGCAGCTCTGCCGCGCCTGCTTCGACGGTGAGTACCCGATGGAGCTGCCCGACCCCGAACTGCTCGGCAAGCAGCTCCTGGAGACCGAGCTGGCCGCCGGCCCCGCCGCCACCGCGGCGTCCGACGCGCTCCGCCGTCCGTAAGACCCCGCAGTACAGACCCCGCAGTACGACACGAAAGTTCTCAACCCATGTCCGAGTCTGAGACCACTGGTGCCAGCTACGCGAGCGCGGGCGTCGACATCGAGGCGGGCGACCGCGCCGTCGAGCTGATGAAGGAGTGGGTGAAGAAGACGCGGCGCCCCGAGGTCCTCGGCGGCCTCGGCGGATTCGCCGGCCTCTTCGACGCCTCCGCCCTCAAGCGGTACGAACGCCCGCTGCTGGCCTCGGCCACCGACGGCGTCGGGACCAAGGTGGACATCGCCCGCCAGCTGGGCGTGTACGACACGATCGGCCACGACCTGGTGGCCATGGTCATGGACGACATCGTCGTCTGCGGCGCCGAGCCGCTGTTCATGACCGACTACATCTGCGTCGGCAAGGTCCACCCCGAGCGGGTCGCCGCGATCGTCAAGGGCATCGCCGAGGGCTGCGTGCTGGCCGGCTGCGCGCTGGTCGGCGGCGAGACCGCGGAGCACCCCGGCCTGCTCGGCCCGGACGACTTCGACGTCGCCGGCGCCGGCACGGGCGTGGTCGAGGCCGACCGGCTGCTGGGCCCCGACCGCATCCGTACGGGGGACGCGGTGATCGCCATGGCGTCCTCCGGCCTTCACTCGAACGGGTACTCGCTCGTCCGCCACGTCGTCTTCGACCGGGCCGGCATGGCGCTGGACACCCACGTCGAGGAGCTGGGCCGGACCCTGGGCGAGGAGCTCCTGGAGCCCACCAAGATCTACTCGCTGGACTGCCTGGCGATGACCCGCACGGCCGAGATCCACGCCTTCAGCCACATCACCGGCGGCGGCCTCGCGGCCAACCTGGCCCGGGTCGTCCCGGACGGGCTGCACGCCGTGGTGGACCGCTCGACCTGGGCGCCGGGCGCGATCTTCGACCTGGTCGGCACGGCGGGCCGGGTGGAGCGCCTGGAGCTGGAGAAGACGCTCAACATGGGCGTCGGCATGATGGCCGTGGTGCCCGCCGCGTCGGTGGACGTCGCGCTGGCCACCCTGGCCGACCGGGGCGTCGAGGCCTGGGTCGCCGGCGAGGTCACCGAGCGCGGGGAGCACACCACGGGCGCGTCCCTGGTGAACGACTACGCGAACTAGCACGCACGGGTGCCCCGGCCGTCACGGCGACGGCCGGGGCACCCGCCGTTCTGCCGCGGCGGCCCTGATCAGTGGATCAGCGCGGGCGACGCGGCACCCGGACAGCACAGAACCCGGTCCGGGGGCTCCCCGGACCGGGTCGGTGTGATCGCGGTCGGACGATCAGTGTTCAGTGACGTCAAGCGCCGCGGCGCTGGGACGCGGGACCGGACTCGTCGTCCTCGTCCTCGTCCTCGTCGTACAACTCCGCGTAGCGGGCGTACGGGTCGTCTTCGTCGTCCTCGTCGTCCTCGAACGGCTCTCCGTTCGGAGGCTGGCTCGAAGTCGTCGATGCGCCCAGCTCGCTGGCCAGACGCGACAGGTCAGTCCCGCCGCCGTTGTACTTCAGCTGGCGGGCGACCTTCGTCTGCTTGGCCTTGGCCCGGCCGCGCCCCATGGCTCGACCCCCTCGGTGATGGGGCTTGGCGGCCCCAGAGTCTTGACACGCGTTCATGAGTCGGAACGGACTCTCCGTGGAGAGACCGGTCCGTGGAGCTTCAACGGTACCTGCTTCCGGGGCCATACGGTACGCCGCCCGCATGACGCGCCTCCGCGCAGAACCCGCGAGGCGCTCCGTCCTCGCTGGTCAGCTGCGATTTTAACTCCTTCTTGAGGGCCGACCCGCCGACGGGCGTGAGTAATCTCGCTCTCGGCGAACCGGCCCGGGACCGCGCCGGGCGCGGGCACTGTCAAGAACTAGCGGCGGCGCGCCTCCGCCATCCGCTGCTCGGCGATCCGGTCGGCCGCCGCGGCCGGCGGAATCCCGTCCTCCTTCGCACGCGCGAAGATTTGCAGCGTGGTGTCGAAGATCCCCGCGGCCTTCGCCTTGCACCGGTCGAAGTCGAAGCCGTGCAGCTCGTCGGCGACCTGGATCACCCCGCCCGCGTTCACCACGTAGTCCGGCGCGTAGAGGATGCCGCGGTCGGCGAGGTCCTTCTCGACGCCCGGGTGGGCCAGCTGGTTGTTGGCCGCGCCGCAGACGACCTTCGCGGTGAGCACCGGGACGGTCGCGTCGTCCAGCGCGCCGCCCAGCGCGCACGGCGCGTACACGTCCAGGCCCTCGACGCGGATCAGCGCCCCGGTGTCGGCCACCACGCGCACCCGGGGGAAGCGGTCGGTGACCCGGCGCACCGACTCCTCGCGCACGTCGGTGACGACGACCTCGGCGCCGTCGCCGAGCAGGTGCTCCACCAGGTGGTGGCCCACCTTGCCGACGCCGGCGACGCCGACCGTGCGGCCCCGCAGCGACGGGTCGCCCCACAGGTGCTCGGCGGCGGCCCGCATGCCCTGGAAGACGCCGAAGGAGGTGAGGACCGAGGAGTCGCCCGCGCCGCCGCTCTCGGGGGAGCGGCCGGTGGTCCAGGGGTTCTCCCGGGCGACGACGTCCATGTCGGCCACGTAGGTGCCGACGTCGCAGGCCGTCACGTAGCGGCCGCCCAGCGAGGCCACGCAGCGCCCGTAGGCGAGCAACAGCTCCTCGCTCTTCACCAGTTCGGGGTCGCCGATGATCACGGCCTTGCCGCCGCCGTGCTCCAGGCCGGCCATGGCGTTCTTGTACGACATGCCCCGGGCGAGGTTCAGCGCGTCGGCGACGGCCGCCTCCTCGGTGGCGTACGGGTAGAAGCGGGTACCACCCAGGGCGGGGCCCAGCGCGGTGGAGTGGATGGCGATCACGGCCTTGAGGCCGGAGGCACGGTCCTGGCACAGCACCACCTGCTCGTGGCCGCCCTGGTCCGAGCGGAAGAGCGTGTGCAGCACGTCTGCGGAGGTGACAGGAACGCCGGTTACGTCGGTCACGGTGGTGACTCCCCTGTAAGAAGCGGCGGTTGAGGACCCTCCTGCGGGTGGGGAGGGACCGGTTCGGGACGAGGGTAAGTCCTCGGGGGGCGAGGATCCGCCGAGTGCCCGGGATCACCCCCTCGCGGAGTACGGGCGTGGAAGGATTTGCGACATGCCAGCGGTGTCCTCGGTACTCGTCCCGTACGCCTCCTATCTGCGCGTGTACGAGCCGCTGGCGGCGTTCCCCGAGCCGGAGCGCGGCCACTGGACGCGCTACGCCCGCCTGCCGCGCACCCCCACCGCCCAGGACGAGCTGCGCCGCTCGCTGGCGGACCTGCTGCCGACCCCGCCGGTACCGGTGCCGGTGCACGAGAGCGGGGACGCCTTCGTGGCCGTGCTGGACGGGGTGGTGTGCGTCTGCCCGTGGCGCACCCGGCTGCGCGGCTGGCTGGCCCTGGAGGAGCTGCCCGGGCTGCTGCCGACCGCGCTGCTCGACGCGGCGCTGCCGCCGGTGGTGCGGGGGCAGGCTGCGGCGGACTACGAGCGCTGGCGGCAGGGCAACCCGGACGCCCGGCCGTGGATCAGGACCTCGGTGTGGCAGGTGCCGGTGCGCTGGTTCGCGCTCTTCGCCGACGAGGAGCGGGAGTACGTGCCGGGCCGGGCGCCCCTGCTGCGCTACCGCACGCCGATGGTGCAGGCCCGGCGGCGGGTGGCGCGCTCGCTGCGCACGCTGCGGGACTCGGTGGACGACGGGCCGCTCACCGACGGCCTGGTGGACGTGGGCCGCTGGCTGGAGGAGTTCCACCCGCGCTCGCTGGTGGAGCTGGACTACGGCGGCCTGGTGCACGCGCTGACGGACGAGCAGCTGGCCGACGACCGGTCGGCGGCGGACGTGGCGGCGGGGATGGCGGCGCTGCGGGACGGCGACGGGGACGGCGCGGGCGTGGCGTACGAGCGGCTGACGCGGCGCTGGCGCGCGGTGCGGGACCGCCAGTTCGCCAACTGAGGGCCCTTCGGCTCCCTCCGGGCGCCTCGCGCGCGCGAGGGGCGCGGGCCACTCGTCCCGGCCGCCCGGGACCTACGTCCTGATCCGGGCCTTTGGTTCAAGCGTGACGGATCGCACTTACCTCGCCCTTGCGCCCATCGCCCACCCTCGTGCCAAAATAGGACAAGGAGTCCGGGGAGGGCTCCATCCGTCCAACTAAGGTCGGAATGCCTTGCATTGCACTCTATGGGGGGTCTGATGACTCCTGATCGCTCTGTGACTGATCGTCACTGTGGCGTGACTGTCCGCTATGGCATGGTCCATCGGCTTCCGCCGCTGATGGACACCTGAGAGGGCAATTCCATCGGTTTGGCCGACGTCGCTGGACAGATGGTGTAGTTGTAGTGCCGAGGACAAGCCGTTCGTCCTATAACCGACTCGGCTCGCGTCCGCCATTTCGGGCAACGCGGGTCAAGGTGCAGAATTTAGAGGAAAGAACCGAGAAGGTTCGGTTCTCCCGAGGAGGCCGCTCATGACCGCTCGCACCCCTGATGCCGAGCCGCTGCTGACCCCGGCTGAGGTCGCCACGATGTTCCGCGTGGACCCGAAGACGGTGACCCGCTGGGCCAAGGCGGGCAAGCTCACGTCCATCCGCACCCTTGGTGGACACCGCCGCTACCGCGAGGCAGAGGTCCGCGCACTGCTCGCGGGCATTCCGCAGCAGCGCAGCGAGGCCTGAAACACCCCGTAACGGGCTTCGTCGGGTCCCCCAACCCGGCTCCGCCCACCCCTAGCTCTACCGACGGCTGCCCGCCCCAACGGGCCTTCGTCACCGACCGCACTGGACTCCGCCGGGTCCGGTGCGGTCTTTTTCATGCCCCTGGGGGCCCTGGTGCGGGGGCCGGCCCGAGGGCTCCCCGGGAGGTCCGGGGTCCGCTACGGGGTGGTGCAATTGCACATATTAAATGGGGGTGTTGTAGGGAGGGCGTAAGTTAAGCGGTTTCCAAAACTCGTTCGGTGACACCCGTCACACCGCACAACTCTTGCCAAAGATGAGCCTGCCACCCGGAAGGACGCCGCGGACCCGTCATTGGTCACCGGCCGCCGGGACTTTCGTCCCCGGTCCGGGGAGGCTCGCCCGCGGACTCCATGGCGAGCCGCAGGAGGCGGTGGCAGACCGGGCAGTGGCGGGTGAGGTGCCGGGAGCCGGAAACGGCCGCCAGATGGGCGCGCAGCAGCGCCCTCGTCTCGTGCCTCGTCGTGGACGACGTCATCCGCGCCACCTCCGCACCGGGCCTGCCCTGCCCCTGCCCCCAGGACACTGGGGTACCCGGGGCCGCCCGGGGTCGTCAAGGGCCCGGACAACGCGGAAGGCCCGCACCAACCGGTGCGGGCCTTCTTCTGCGGTCCTGACGGGATTTGAACCCGCGGCCTCCACCTTGACAGGGTGGCGAGCACTCCAAACTGCTCCACAGGACCAGGTTTCGCGGCCTTCGGGCTTCCCCTCGGCTGCGAGACAGACTGTACAGCAGGTCTGCTGGTCAGGTCGAACTCACCGCGGGCGACCGGTCCGTCACGGCCCGCCGTGGGCCGTGACGGACCGCCCGGCCTACGGCGCGGCCGCGTCGATCGCCTTCACGATCCGCTTGTCGGAGACCGGGTACGCGGTGCCCAGGGCGTGCGCGAAGTAGCTGACCCGCAGCTCCTCGACCATCCAGCGGATGTCCAGGACCTCCTGCGGCACCGGGCGGCCCTTGGGGAGCTGCTCCAGCAGCCAGGCGTACTCGTCCTGCATCTCGTGGACCTTCTCCATGCGCGTGGTGTCGCGCTGCACGGAGGTCGGCATCTGCTGGAGCCTGCGGTCCACCGCGACCAGGTAGCGCATCAGGTCCGGCAGCCTGCGCAGCCCGGCGCGGGTGACGAAGCCCGCCGGCACCAGCCACGCCAGCTGCGCCCGCACGTCCGCCACGTTGGCCACCAGGGCCAGGCTGTTGGTGGACTTCAGCCGGCGCTCGCAGGCCTGCCAGGCGGCCAGCACCTGCTGCACCTGGCCCACCGTGCGGATCGTGGTCTCCACCAGGTCGGCGCGCACCTTGTCGAACAGCTTGCGGAAGGACTCCTCGTCCCAGGCCGGGCCGCCGTGGTCCGCGATCAGCTTGTCCGCCGCGGCCGTCGCGCAGTCGTCGAACAGGGCCTGGATGGAGCCGTGCGGATTGCTGGACAGGGCCAGCTTCTGGCGGTTGTCCAGGCGCTCGGAGGCGTACTTGGCGGGGTTCACCGGGATGTTCAGCAGGATCAGCTTCCGGGTGCCCCGCCACATCGCCTGGGCCTGCTCGGCCTCGGTGTCGAAGAGGCGTACGGAGACGCTCTCGCCCGCGTCCACCAGCGCCGGGTAGGCCTTGACCGGCTGGCCCGCCCGCTTGGTCTCGAAGACCTTGGTGAGCGTCCCGATCGTCCAGTCCTTCAGGCCCGTGCGCTCCAGGGACTGGCCGGTGCCCGAGGGGCCCGAGGTGGCCGCCGCGGCGGCCTTGGAGAGCGCCTGGCGGGCCTTGGGCCTGAGCTGGAGGCGCAGCGCCTCCAGGTCCTTGTCCTCGGCCAGCTTGCGGCGCCGCTCGTCGACGATCCGGAAGCTGATCTTGAGGTGGTCGGGGACCCGTGACCAGTCGAAGTCGTCCGCGTCCACCGGCACGCCCACCATCCGCTGGAGCTCGCGCGCCAGGGTGACGGTCAGCGGCTCCTGCAGCGGCACGGCCCGCTCCAGGAACTTCGCCGCGAAGTTCGGCGCCGGGACGTAGTGCCGGCGGACCGGCTTGGGCAGCGAGCGGATCAGCTCGACCACGACCTCCTCGCGCAGGCCCGGGATCTGCCAGTCGAAGCCCTCGTCGGTGACCTGGTTGAGGACCTGCAGCGGTACGTGCACGGTGACGCCGTCCGCGTCCGCGCCCGGCTCGAACTGGTAGGTCACCCGGAACTTCAGCGGGCCCTGGCGCCAGGAGTCGGGGTAGTCGTCCTTGGTGACCGCGCCCGCCCGCTCGTTGATGAGCATCTCCCGCTCGAAGTCGAGCAGTTCGGGCTCGTCGCGGTGCTTGTGCTTCCACCAGGAGTCGAAGTGGGCGCCGGACACCACGTGTTCGGGCACCCGCTGGTCGTAGAAGTCGAACAGCGTCTCGTCGTCCACCAGGATGTCGCGGCGCCGGGCGCGGTGCTCCAGCTCCTCGACCTCGGTGAGCAGCTTGCGGTTGTCGGCGAAGAACTTGTGGTGGGTGCGCCAGTCGCCCTCCACCAGCGCGTTGCGGATGAAGAGCTCGCGGGAGGCCTCGGGGTCGATCCGGCCGTAGTTGACCTTGCGGTCGGCGACGATCGGCACGCCGTACAGCGTGACCTTCTCGTACGCCATCACGGCCGCCTGGTCCTTCTCCCAGTGCGGCTCGCTGTAGGTGCGCTTGACCAGGTGCCCGGCCAGCGGCTCGATCCACTCCGGCTCGACGCGCGCGTTGACCCGCGCCCACAGCCGCGAGGTCTCCACCAGCTCCGCCGACATCACGAACCGGGGCGGCTTGCGGAACAGCGCCGAGCCCGGGAAGATCGCGAACTTCGCGCTGCGCGCCCCCAGGTACTCGTTCTTCGCGCCGTCCCTCACGTCCTTGAGCCCGATGTGGCTCAGCAGACCCGCCAGCAGCGACACGTGCACCGACTGCTCGGGCGCGTCCTGCTCGTTGAGCTCGATGCCCATCTGCTTGGCGACCGTGCGCAGCTGCGCGTAGATGTCCTGCCACTCCCGGATGCGCAGGAAGTTCAGGTACTCCTGCTTGCACATGCGGCGGAAGCTGGAGGAGCCGCGCTCCTTCTGCTGCTCGCGCACGTACCGCCACAGGTTGAGGTAGGCCAGGAAGTCGCTGGTCTCGTCCTTGAAGCGGGCGTGCTGCTGGTCGGCCTGGGCCTGCTTCTCGGCCGGGCGCTCGCGCGGGTCCTGGATGGAGAGCGCGGCGGCGATCACCATCACCTCGCGCGCGCAGCCGTTCTTCTCGGCCTCCAGGACCATCCGGGCCAGCCGGGGGTCCACGGGCAGCTGGGAGAGCTTGCGGCCCTGCGGGGTCAGCCTCTTCGCGGGGTCCTTCTGCGCCGGGTCCAGCGCGCCGAGCTCCTGGAGCAGCTGCACGCCGTCGCGGATGTTGCGGTGGTCCGGCGGGTCGATGAAGGGGAACTTCTCGATGTCGCCGAGCCCGGCGGCGGTCATCTGCAGGATGACGGAGGCCAGGTTGGTGCGCAGGATCTCCGCGTCGGTGAACTCCGGCCGGGACAGGAAGTCGTCCTCGGAGTACAGCCGGATGCAGATGCCGTCCGAGGTGCGGCCGCAGCGGCCCTTGCGCTGGTTGGCGCTGGCCTGGCTGACCGCCTCGATGGGCAGCCGCTGCACCTTGGTGCGGTGGCTGTAGCGGGAGATGCGGGCGGTGCCCGGGTCGATGACGTACTTGATGCCGGGCACGGTCAGCGAGGTCTCGGCGACGTTCGTCGCGAGCACGACCCGGCGCCCGGAGTGTGCCTGGAAGACCCGGTGCTGCTCGGCGTGGCTCAGGCGCGCGTACAGCGGCAGGATCTCCGTGCTGCGCAGCCTGCGCTTGGTCAGCGCGTCGGCGGTGTCGCGGATCTCCCGCTCGCCGGAGAGGAAGACCAGGACGTCGCCGGGGCCCTCGCCCTGGAGTTCGTCGACGGCGTCGCAGATCGCGGTGATCTGGTCGCGGTCCGCGTCCTCGGAGTCCTCCTCCAGGAGCGGGCGGTAGCGCACCTCGACGGGGAACGTACGGCCGCTGACCTCGACGATCGGCGCGTCGCCGAAGTGGCGGGAGAAGCGCTCGGGGTCGATGGTCGCGGAGGTGATGACGACCTTGAGGTCGGGCCGCTTGGGCAGCAGCTGCGCCAGGTAGCCGAGCAGGAAGTCGATGTTGAGGGACCGCTCGTGGGCCTCGTCGATGATGATCGTGTCGTAGGCGCGCAGCTCGCGGTCGGTCTGGATCTCCGCGAGCAGGATGCCGTCCGTCATCAGCTTCACGAAGGTGTCGGAGCCGACCTGGTCGGTGAAGCGGACCTTCCAGCCGACCGCCTCGCCCAGCGGGGTGTCCAGCTCCTGCGCCACCCGCTCGGCGACCGTGCGGGCCGCGATCCGGCGGGGCTGGGTGTGCCCGATCATGCCGCGCACGCCCCGGCCGAGCTCCAGGCAGATCTTGGGGATCTGGGTGGTCTTTCCGGAGCCGGTCTCACCGGCCACGATCACGACCTGGTGGTCCCGTATCGCCTCCAGGATCTCGTCCTTCTTCTGGCTGACCGGGAGCTGCGGCGGATAGGTCACCTCCGGCCGCCGGGACGCGCGCTCGGCGGTGCGGGCGGCGGCCTTCTCCCCCTCGGCGGCGATCTCGTCGAGCACCGCCTGCCGGGCCTCGGGCTTGCGGATCCGGCGGGCGCCTTCGAGCCGCCGGCCGAGGCGGTGGGCGTCGCGCAGCGAGACCTCGGAGAGCAGGGTCTGGAGGTCGGCGAAGGAAGTAGACATACGGACTCCAGGATCTCACCCGGCACGCCGGAACGGCGAACCGATTTCGCCCGCGCCCTCGTGCGCTCCGGGGGTGCCGCACCGGGCGGCCCGTACTATTCCGGACATGACCCGCACCGCCGCACCGCCGTCCCGCCTCGCGGCGACGGCTGCCGTGGTGCTGGCCGCCCTGCTGGGCGTGCTGCTGTGCTCGGGGACGTCGTCGGCGGCCCCGCTGTCGGTGCCCGCCGCGCCCGCCGCCCTCGCGGAGCAGGCCGGGGTCGCCCCCGCCGCCGCCCCGGACGGCGCTCCGAACGGCGCTCCGGGCTGCGGCAAGGGCGTCCCGCACGACGAGGGCGGCGTGCGTCCGGCCACCCCGCCGAGGTCCTCCTCCGCCGTGGAGCTGCTGCCCGCGCTGCACGACGCCCGGGCCGCCGACGGCGCCTTCGGTGCCTCCGATGTGGTCCTGGCGCTCGGCCCGGAGCGCGCCCCGCCCGTCCTCGTACCGCCCTCTCCGATGGACCTGTCGATCCTGCGCGTGTAGCCGCGGCGTTCCGCCACGCCGTCCCCTCCGCCCGCGCACAGGAAGCACAGCCATGCCCGAGAAGTCCCGTACCCCGTCCCGTTCTCCCCGTTCCTCCCGTTCCCCGCGCTCCAAGCCGCTGCTCATCGGCGCCGGGGTCGCGGTCGCCGCGCTGCTGCTCGGCGTCGCCTCGTACGCGGGCACCAAGCCCGACGGCGCCGAGCCGGACGCCGGGTCCGCCGCCAAGGTCGAGAACGAGCAGGGCGTCTACCCCGAGCTGCGGAAGCTGGCCCGCCGCGACGCCGCCGACAAGCTCGCCCAGGGCCGCGCCGACGCCCCCGTCGTGCTCATCGAGTACGCCGACTTCAAGTGCTCCTTCTGCGGCAAGTTCGCCCGCGACACCGAGCCCGAGCTGGTGAAGAAGTACGTCGAGGACGGCACCCTGCGCATCGAGTGGCGCAACTACCCGATCTTCGGCGCCGAGTCCGAGGCCGCGGCCCGCGCCTCCTGGGCGGCCGGTCAGCAGGGCCGCTTCTGGCAGTTCCACCGGGCCGCCTACGCCGAGGGCGCCAAGGAGAAGGGCTTCGGCGCCGACCGCCTCAAGGCCCTCGCCGCCGAGGCCGGGGTCCCGGACACCGCGAGGTTCGTACGGGACGCGGAGGGCGCCGCCGCGAAGGCCGCGGTCAAGAAGGACCAGGAGGAGGCCTACAAGCTGGGCGCCACCTCCACGCCGTCCTTCCTGGTCAACGGCCGCCCGATCGCGGGCGCCCAGCCCCGGGAGGTCTTCACGCAGGCCGTCGAGCAGGCGGCCCGGGAGGCGAAGGGGGCGGGCAAGTGACCGACGTCGGCTACCTCGCCGCGTTCCTGGGCGGGCTGCTGGCGCTGCTCAGCCCGTGCAGCGCCCTGCTGCTCCCGGCGTTCTTCGCGTACTCCATCGACTCCCGCTCCAAGCTGGTGGCCCGCACCGGCGTCTTCTACGCGGGCCTGGCCACCACCCTCGTCCCGCTGGGCGCCGCGGGCTCCTACGCGGGGCGCTTCTTCTACGGCAACCGCGACCTGCTCGTCCTGGCCGGCGGCTGGACGATCATCGGTCTCGGCGTGCTGCAGATCCTGGGCATGGGCTTCGCCTCCCGCCGGCTCTCCGAGGCCTCCGGCCGTATCCGCCCCACCACCGCCCTCTCCGTCTACGCGCTCGGCGCGGTCTACGGCCTGGCCGGCTTCTGCGCGGGCCCGATCCTCGGCAGCGTCCTGACCGTCGCCGCGCTGAGCGGCAACCCGGTCTACGGCGGACTGCTGCTCGCGGTCTACGCCCTGGGCATGGCCGTCCCGCTCTTCCTGCTCGCCCTGCTGTGGGAGCGCTACGACCTGGGCCGCCGCCGCTGGCTGCGGGGCCGCACCCTCACCCTGGGCCGGCTGCGGCTGCACACCACCTCGCTGGCCTCGGGGCTGTTCTTCATCGTCCTGGGCGCGCTGTTCCTGGCCTTCGACGGGACGACCGCGCTGCCGGGCCTGCTCTCGGTGGACGACTCCTTCGCCGCCGAGCAGTGGACCGGCTCGCTGGCCCGCGCGGTCCCCGACTGGGCGCTGCTGGTGGTCGTGGTGGCGGTGGTCGCGATCGTCCTGGCCGTGCGCGGGTGGCGCCGCCGCGAACGGGCCTGACCCGCCGTCACCGGGTCCTCCGGCCTCCGGGCCGGGGGACCCCGCCGACCCCACCGGTGCGCACGCACGAAGAAGGCACGACACGAAGAAGGCCCCGATCCGGAGATCGGGGCCTTTCACCGTGGCTGGGGCCGGGGTCGAACCGGCGACCTATCGCTTTTCAGGCGATCGCTCGTACCAACTGAGCTACCCAGCCACGCGATCCACGAGGAATCGCAGCGGTCCTGACGGGATTTGAACCCGCGGCCTCCACCTTGACAGGGTGGCGAGCACTCCAAACTGCTCCACAGGACCAAGCTGTTCGTGCGAGACCAAGTCTCGCACATGGTTGTGCGTGCCCCCAACGGGATTCGAACCCGTGCTACCGCCTTGAAAGGGCGGCGTCCTGGGCCACTAGACGATGAGGGCTAAGGGCCCACCTGAGCACTTCGTCAGCGCCTCGGGGACGTGAGAAGCATATGGGATGGGCGGGCGTATCGCCAAAACGGTTTACGGGGACGGGCTCGGCGGCCCCTGGGAGGGCGCGCGCCGGGTCGGCACCGGGGTCGCCAGATGGCGGCTGACCTCGGCCGTCGTCAGCCCGAGCCCGCCCAGCGTGATCTCGTCCCAGGCCTGCAGACGGCGGGTGTCGCGGTCCAGGTAGAGCACCGAGGCGCGGATCTTCTCCGGCTCGTCGTTCTGCACCGCGCGCAGCCCGCCGCCGCCCGTGGAGCCCTCGACCTTCAGCCGGGTGCCGCGCGGCAGCACCTCCGTCTCCCGGTGGTGCACGTGCCCGGCGAGCACCAGCGGCACCTCGCCGTCGGTCTCGCGGGCCGCCACCGGCTCGTGCGTCACCGCGATGTCCGCCGGGGTGCCCGCCCGCTGCTGCCCGCGCAGCGCGGCGGCCAGCCGGATCCCGGCGGCGCGCTCGACGGCGTCGCCCCCGTTGGCGGCGGTGCGGTCCGGGGTGAACTGCGGGTCGCCCATCCCGCTGATCCGCACCCCGGCCACGGTCACCGTGCGGCCCTCGTCCAGGACCACGGCGTTCTTCACCCGGGTGCGCAGATAGGCCTGGGTGGCGGCCGAGTCGTGGTTGCCGCGCACCCACACGTAGGGCGCGCCCAGGTCCCTGACCGGGTCCAGGAAGCCGTTCTCGGCGGCGCTGCCGTGGTCCATGGTGTCGCCGGAGTCCACGATCAGGTCGATCTTGTACTGCTCCACCAGGGAGCCGATGATGTGCCAGGACGCCGGGTTGAGGTGCACGTCGGAGACGTGCAGCACGCGCAGGGTGCCCGGGTCCGGCTGGTACGCGGGCAGCGTCGAGGTGGCGTCGTACAGCTTGGTCACGTTGGTGACCAGGCGGGCCAGCTCCTTCTGGTAGACGTCGAAGTCGCTGACGATCGAGCGCGCGCTGCCGACCACCGAGGGCGCGCTGGACAGCAGGCCCGAGAAGCGCGGTTCGAGCACGGAGCGCGGGTTCCAGGTGGCGTACGCGCAGGCGCCCGAGGACACCAGCAGCGCCAGGGCCAGACCGCCCGCGGCCAGGGCGCGCCGGGGCCTGCGGTAGACGGCCAGGCCCAGCGCGGTCGCCCCGGCCAGCACCGCGACCGAGGAGCGCACCGCCAGGTCCAGGGTGCCGCTCTCCACGTCGTGGGTGATCTCCTGCTGCAGCCCGGCCAGCCGCTCCGGGTGCTCGACCAGGGCCTGCGAGCGCACCGGGTCGAGCCGGTCCACGTCCACGTCCAGGCGGACCGGGGCGGTGTGCGAGTCCAGCTCCAGGGCGCCGAGCGGCGAGACGTTGATCTTGGTGCCGCCGGACAGCGAGGGCCGCAGCGTCATCGTCGTGTCCATCGGCCCGACCTTGGTGCGCACGTCGCCGACCGCGAGGAGCCCCAGCCAGGCGCCCAGCAGCACCACGCACAGCATCCCCAGCGCGCGGGCCCAGGGGTGCGGGGCGTGGGCGAGGGCGCTCACCGGCGCCGGGCGGCGGGCGCGCAGGGAGCGGGCGAACCGGTGGGCGAGGCGGTGGACGGCACGGAGGGGGGCGCTGGCCATGGGTGCCCGTATGCCCGGGTGCGCGGGCGGCCATGCCCGGGCGTGACGGACAATGGCCCGGTGCTGGAGATGACGCGCGAGGAGTTCGAGGAACTGGTCGCCCAGGCGCTCGACCGGATCCCGCCGGAGCTGACGCGGCTGATGGACAACGTCGCCGTGTTCGTGGAGGACGAGCCGCCCGCCGACGACCCGGAGCTGCTGGGCCTCTACGAGGGGACGCCGCTGACCGAACGGGGCGAGTGGTACGCGGGCGTGCTCCCCGACCGGATCACCGTCTACCGGGGGCCCACGCTGCGGATGTGCGCCTCCCGCGAGGAGGTCGTCGAGGAGACCGAGATCACCGTGGTGCACGAGATCGCCCACCACTTCGGCATCGACGACGAGCGCCTGCACGCCCTGGGGTACGGATGAGCGGTTCGGCGCGGACGCGGATCACGCTCGGCGCCGTCGCCGCGGGCGGCGCGCTGGGCGCCTCGGCGCGGTACGGCGCCGGGCAGCTGTGGCCCTCGGTGTGGGGGACGTTCACCGTCAACGTGGTGGGCTGCGCCCTGATGGGGGTGCTGATGGTGCTGGTGGCCGAGCGGGACGGGGCGCCGTTCTGGGTGCGCCCGCTGCTGGGCACCGGGGTGCTCGGCGGGTTCACCACCTTCTCGACGTACGCCCTGGACCTCTCGGAGCTGCTGGAGCGTCAGGAGGCCGTGCGGGCGCTGGCGTACGCCGCGGGGACGCTGTGCGCGGCCCTGTGCGCGGTCTGGTGCGCGGCCGCCGTGACGCGCCGGGCGGTGGCCCGGTGACCTGGCTGATGGTGATCGCGGGCGCGGTGGTCGGCGCGCCCCTGCGGTTCCTGACGGACCGTGCGGTCAACGCCCGGCACGACACCGGCTTCCCCTGGGGCACCCTCACCGTGAACGCGGCCGGGAGCCTGGTGCTCGGCGCGCTCGCCGGGGCCTCGGTGTCCTCCTCCGCGTACGCCCTGCTCGGTACCGGCTTCTGCGGCGCCCTGACGACCTACTCGACCTTCTCGTACGAGACGCTGCGGCTGGCCGAGACCGGGCGGCGGACGCTCGCCGCGGCCAACGCCGGGGTGTCGGTGCTGGTCGGACTGGGCGCGGTGGTCCTGGGGTCCGAACTGGCGCGCGCCTTCACGGGGTAGGGCCGCTCGCGGGCGCGCTTCGCGGGTCCGTCACCGCACCGTCCCGGCTCTGTCCCGGGGCGTGTCCCCGGCGGGGCAAAGGGAGTTGGGCACGGTGACCCGCTTCGACAGCGAGGCGCGGTCGCCGTCCGAACGCCCTCTCCCGCCCCCGGAGGTGCCGCCCGTGCGCCCTGTCTCCGTCCCTGTCCGATGGGCCGCCGTCGCCGCGCTGACCGTGGCGTCCTGCGCCGGCTGCATGAGCGTGAGCGACGACGGGGGCAAGCCCCGGCCGAGCCGCTCGTCGGCGCACCCCGGTGCCGCCGCCGAGCCGGACGGCGGCACCGCCCGCAACGGCGGGCCGTACGGGCACGCCGGGAAAGGGGGCGACGGCAAGGGCGGCCACGAGGGCGAGGACGCCTCGCCCTCGCCCGGCGCGACCCCGTCCCGGGCGCCCTCCGCGCGGCCCCCGGCGGTCGGCGGCCGTCCCGGCGGTGGTCCGGTCCAGGAGCCGGTGCCCAGCGGGGGCGTCTCGCCCACGCCCAGCGAGGAGCCGCCGGCGCCCGAGCCGACGCCCACCCCGACGCCCGAGCCGCCCACCCCGACACCCACCCCCGAGCCGCCGAAGCCGACCGACACGCCCGATGGCTCACCCGCCCCGCCCGTGCCCTGACCTGCGAGGAGTGTCCCGGCGGACCCGAGGTGACGGGGGGTGATTTGCGTCGAGTGGGGGTGGGTGCGTATGGTGGTAGATCGTTTGATCCCATTTCCCATTTGCCCGGCGCCATCACCCAGAGCGCCGCGTGTGGCGCGTACTCTCCGCAGCCGTGGCTGACCGCATCGAGGCGGTCGAATCGCGAATCACGGAGTTGACGGGCGCGTGCCGAGACGACTCCGGAAGGTTTCGCATTTCGCATGTCCATTTTCAGTGCTGATCAGTCTGTCCTGCCCGAGAACGACGAGAACACCGAGGCGGCCGAGGCCGTGACGGAGACCGTCGAGACCCTCGAGGCGGCCGACGCCCCCGAGGCGGCGGACGAGGACACCGAGCCCACCATCACCTTCGGCGACCTCGGCCTGCCCGAGGGCGTCGTCCGCAAGCTCGCCCAGAACGGCGTCACCACGCCGTTCCCGATCCAGGCCGCGACCATCCCGGACGCGCTGGCGGGCAAGGACATCCTGGGCCGCGGCCGCACCGGCTCCGGCAAGACCCTCTCCTTCGGCCTCCCGCTGCTGGCCACGCTGGCCGGCGGCAGCACGGAGAAGAAGAAGCCCCGCGGCGTCATCCTGACCCCGACCCGCGAGCTCGCGATGCAGGTCGCGGACGCCCTCCAGCCCTACGGCGACGTGCTCGGCCTCAAGATGAAGGTCGTCTGCGGCGGTACCTCCATGGGCAACCAGATCTACGCCCTGGAGCGCGGCGTCGACATCCTCGTCGCCACCCCGGGCCGCCTGCGCGACATCATCAACCGCGGCGCCTGCTCCCTGGAGCAGGTCAAGATCGCCGTCCTCGACGAGGCCGACCAGATGGCCGACCTGGGCTTCCTGCCCGAGGTCACCGAGCTGCTCGACCAGGTCCCGGCCGGCGGCCAGCGCCTGCTGTTCTCCGCCACCCTGGAGAACGAGATCGACAGCCTGGTCAAGCGCTACCTGGTGGACCCGGTCACGCACGAGGTCGACCCGTCCGCCGGCGCCGTCACCACCATGACCCACCACGTCCTGGTCGTGAAGCCCAAGGACAAGGCCCCGGTCACCGCCGCCATCGCCGCCCGCAAGGGCCGCACCATCATCTTCGTGCGCACCCAGCTCGGCGCCGACCGCGTCGCCGAGCAGCTGCGCGACTCCGGCGTGAAGGCGGACGCGCTGCACGGCGGCATGACCCAGGGCGCGCGCACCCGCACCCTCGCCGACTTCAAGGACGGTTACGTCAACGTCCTGGTCGCCACCGACGTCGCCGCCCGCGGCAT
This sequence comes from Streptomyces sp. NPDC001941, assembly GCF_040296945.1. Taxonomy (NCBI): domain Bacteria; kingdom Bacillati; phylum Actinomycetota; class Actinomycetes; order Kitasatosporales; family Streptomycetaceae; genus Streptomyces; species Streptomyces sp. NPDC001941. The sequence goes on from NZ_JBEOYE010000026.1 coordinate 72,380, forward strand.
CCACGTCGACGGCATCGACCTGGTCCTCAACGTGGACCCGGCCGGCGACCACAAGGACTACCTGCACCGCTCGGGCCGCACCGCCCGCGCCGGCCGCTCCGGCGTCGTGGTCTCGCTGGCCCTGCCGCACCAGCGCCGCCAGATCTTCCGCCTGATGGAGGACGCGGGCGTCGACGCCTCGCGCCACATCGTCGGCGGCGCCGGCGCCTTCGACCCGGAGGTCGCCGAGATCACCGGCGCCCGTTCGCTGACCGAGGTCCAGGCCGACTCCGCGAACAACTCCGCCAAGCAGGCCGAGCGCGAGGTCGTCCAGCTGACCAAGGAGCTGGAGCGCCTCCAGCGCCGCGCCACCGAGCTGCGCGAGGAGGCCGACCGCCTGGTGGCCCGCGCCGCCCGCGAGCGCGGTGAGGACCCGGAGGCCGCGGTCGCCGAGATGACCGAGGCCGCCGAGGCCGAGCTGGCCGCCCTGCCGGAGCCCGAGCCGGTCCGCGAGGAGCGCCCGGTGCGCGACGAGCGCCCGCGCCGCGACGAGCGGGGCAACTTCGAGCGCCGCGACAACCGCGGTGACCGTGGCTTCGAGCGTCGCGACAACGACCGTGGCGGCTTCCAGCGCCGGGACGACCGCGGTGACCGCGGCTTCCAGCGCCGGGACAACGACCGTCCGTTCAACCGCGACCGTCGCGACAACGACCGTGGCTTCGAGCGTCGTGACAACGACCGTGGCGGTTTCCAGCGCCGGGACAACGACCGCGGTGGCTTCCAGCGTCGTGACGACCGCGGTGACCGTGGCTTCGAGCGTCGTGACAACGACCGTGGCGGCTTCCAGCGTCGTGACGACCGTCCGGCCGGCGGCGGTTTCCAGCGTCGTGACGACCGTGGTGACCGTGGCTTCGAGCGTCGTGACAACGACCGTGGCGGCTTCCAGCGTCGCGACGACCGTCCGGCCGGCGGCGGCTTCCAGCGCCGTGACGACCGTCCGGCCGGTGGCGGCTACGAGCGCCGTGGCAGCGACCGTCCGTTCAACCGCGACCGCCGTGACGACCGCCCCTCCGGCGGCGGCTTCCGCTCGGGCGGCCACGACCGCCCGTACGGCCGTCGTGACGACCACCGCGGCTCCTCGTCCTCCTTCGGGGGCGGCCGCCGCGACGACAAGCCGCGCTGGAAGCGCAACGGCTGAGCACTGAGCCGCTGAGCCTCCGAGCAGCGGAACCACTTGGGCCCGAGGGTCCGTACGCGCCGCGATCGCGTACGGGCCCTCGGGCTTTTCCGCGTGCGGGTGGGGTCCGTGGGGCGGCGGATAAGCGCGGGGTAAGGTCGAGGTCCGGGTGGGGACCAGGGGAACCGGGGGGTCTTCCAGCGAGCGCGGCCGTACCACCGCCGCACCCCCCGCCCGTGTGCGCGAGGTGAGTCGCCCGCGCGTTCGTACGGGGAGGAAATACCGACCATGAGACGTCGTGCGCTCAAGAGCACCGTCCTGACCAGCGCCGTCGCGGTCGCCGGCATCATCACGGGCGCGCTGCCGCCCGCCCTCGCCCAGGCCGCGTCCGTGGTGGACCCCGGCGAGGCCACCATCCTGGCGGAGCCCAACGTGGCCCGGGACGCCGCGTCCGTGATCAGCGCCGGTGAGACCGGTGTGCTGACCGGCGGGCTGCCCGTACTCGGCAGGTACACGAGCGCCTACCACTGGATCTCGTACGCCGACGGATCCGCCACCACCGTCGAGCGCCCGGCCGCGCTGGACGGCGCGCTGGACACCGGCTCCGACCAGGTGGTGCTGTACGGCTCCGCCGGGCTGAACGGCGCCATCGAGCTGCGCGACCCGCGCACCGGCAAGGCCACGCCCGTGGAGGTCCCCGAGGGCCGCGGCCGCCTCGCGGTGTTCGGCTCGTCCGTGCTGCTCTCCGGGCCCACTGCCGCCGACGGCCTGGGCGTGGCCACCGTCGAGGACGGCCGGACCGTGGTGCGCCCGGTGACCGGGATCCCCGACGGCGCGCAGATCCGGACCCAGGTCCTCGCGCACAACGGCAACGGCGCGATCGTCTCGTACGACCTCGACGGCCGGCGTCACCACGTCCGGATCGACCGCAGCGGTCACGCGCTGACCCTCGGCGTGACGCCCCTCACGGACGGGGCCACCCTCGCCGTGTTCGGCGACAAGGTCGTCCGCACCGAGGGCGGCCGCGTCAGCGTCTGGGGCCTGAACGGCGCGACGGAGCCCGAGGCCGAGCGCTCCATCGACCCCGAGACGGACAAGGTCGTCGGCGTCCAGGGCGACGAGCTGCTGGCGATCGAGGACGTCAAGTTCCGTACGGGGTGGACACCTCCGGCCGGCTACTGGGACCGGCTGGTCGCCTACCCGCTGGCCGGCGGGGAGCCGAGGACGGTCGTCGACTACGTGGCCGATGTGGCCCGCACGGACTCCAGGGGCCGTGTCGTGGTGGTCAAGGCGGGCCCGGAGGGCGAGCGCGCGCTGACCCTGGTCGCGCCGGGCGCGGACGGCCGGGCGGCAGGCGTGAAGTTCGCCGACGTGCCCAAGGCGCCGACGAAGGCCGAGTTCCTCACGGCGGGCCAGGGACGCATCACCAGCTTCGACCGCCGCCCCGGGGTCATGAACCCGCAGATGCGCTCGGTCGACCTGTCGGTCAGCGGGCGGCTCACTCCGGGCCGTCGGACCGACCGCGGCGAGGAGACGTTCGCCGCGCAGTGCAACGGCGGTTCCGGCAGGTGCACCCGTCTCTTCTCCACCGGCTCCGGCCAGGTCGTGTACCAGGTGAACGGCCGCGGACCGCTGCACTTCGTGGCCGACGGCGAAGGGGCACCGGGCCGTACCCTCGCCCCGGCCGGGCTGGACGACCTGAGGTCGGTCTCGGGCCGCTACGCCGCGTACACCGGCGCCGCGAAGCTGTCGGTCGTCGACCTCGAGACCGGCGCCCAGGTCGTCAACCGCCCGCTCACGGACGGGGGCTACGCCCTGTGGGGCAACACGCTCTACACCGTCCAGCCCGGCGAGCCCGGCCGGATCGCCGTCGAGCAGGTCGGCGGCAAGCCCGGCAAGCCGTTCTCGGTCGCCGGGTGCCGACTGTCCGACCTCCAGGCGGTGGCCGCGCGCGTCTACTGGTCCTGCGCCGATCAGTGGCGCGCGGGCGTGTACGACACGCGTACCGGCGTCAACACCACCGTGCCGTTCGCTACCCAGGCGCGCCTGGGCGACGGCTACGTGGTCTCCGCCTCGATCGCCGGGAAGCTGACGCTGACCGACGTCACCGGTGCCAAGCCGGTCTCCCGGGAACTGGGCACCGCGGCCGCCGCGAACGCCGGCTCGGCCTGGGACGTCGACCGCTTCGGCGGTGCCGCGGTCTACCAGGACGCCGAGGGCGACACCCACGCGGTGCCCTCGCGCGCCCCGCGCTCGGCGCTCGCCGTGATCGACGCCGACGTCCGGGCGAAGGCCGACAAGTCGGCGCGCTGGGCCCCGCGCTTCTGGCTGTCCAAGCCCGCCGCGTCCTGGAGCCTGGCGCTGAAGGACAAGGCGGGCGCCACCGTGCGCACCCTGACCGGTGGCGAGGCCCGCGGCCTGGTGAACGTCCGCTGGGACGGCAAGGACGGCAACGGCCGCCAGGCCGCCCCCGGTGCGTACACCTGGACGCTGACGGCGAAGCCCGCCGACGGCGAGGGCGCCGAGCTCACCCGTACCGGCGCGCTGGCCGTGGACGGCGCCACCGCGTGGCACGACCGCACCGCCGACGGCATCGGCGACCTCCTCGCGATCAGCGGCTCCGGCTCGCTCGACGTGTGGAAGGGCACCGGCACCGGCCGGGTCACCGGAAAGGTGGCCGGCGCCGGGTTCGGGACCTCCGCGCGCGCCGTGTCCTTCGGCGACTCCGACAAGAACGGCTGCGGCGACGTCCTGGTCCGCATGGCCGACGGCGAGCTGCGCAACTACCGCGGCGGTTGCGGCGCCCCGCTGGTGCCCGCGTCCGCGCACACCACGGCGGGCACCGGCTTCGGCGGCTTCGACGTGCTGACCTCGCCGGGCGACCTGAACGGCGACGGCCTGGCCGACCTGGTCGGCCGCACCAGCGGCGGCGACCTCTACGTGTACGCGGGCCGCGCCGACGGCAAGCTGGCCGGCGGCGTGAAGATCGGCTCCGGCTGGAAGTCGTTCACGCACATCGTCGGTGTCGGCGACCTCGACGGCGACGGCTCCGGTGACCTGGTCGCCCGCCGCAACGACGGCACGCTGTTCCGCTACGACGGCAACGGCGCGGGCCGCCTGAAGTCCGCGGTGAAGGTCGCCGACGGCTGGGGCGCGGACTACGACCTGATCGCCTCGCCCGGTGACCTGGACGGCGACGGCAAGGCCGACCTGGTGGCCCGCGACAAGACGGGCGCGCTGTACCGGCTGAGCGGCCTCGCGGGTGGCGCTTTCGGCACGCCCGAGGCGATCGGTACCGGCTGGTCCGGCATGAAGTCCCTGTCGTAACGACCGGCGAGGACACCCGCTCGACCGCGACGGGGCCGGTGACCCGATACCCGATCGGCTCACCGGCCCCGTCCGGCTATGCTCAGGGGTGTCTCGCCAAGGGCCATTAGCTCAATTGGCAGAGCAGCGGACTTTTAATCCGTTGGTTGTCGGTTCGAGTCCGACATGGCCTACCGGGCTGCACGGCATGTGCAACCCCCTGACCTGCGGGACCCTCGGTCCGATCGGCTACTGCCGGTCGGGCCGCAGTGTTCTTCACCAGGCGGCGGGAGCGATGCGTGCCCGGTGCGTGCCCGGCGGCCCGGGGCTGTGGCTTGGGGCGTCCGGGGCACCCGCCTGCACCCCGGAGCCCGGGCCCCGCGCACCTCCCCGCAGGCCCCCGTCCGCAATGGATTAGGCCCTCCGGCGCACATGGCGTAAGGTTGGTTTCACCGACGCGGGGTGGAGCAGCTCGGTAGCTCGCTGGGCTCATAACCCAGAGGTCGCAGGTTCAAATCCTGTCCCCGCTACTAGATCGAAGGCCCGGTGCGCACAGCGCACCGGGCCTTCGGCATTTCCGGTGACAGTGGCAGCGGCGGCCGTCCTCGCTTGACCTTTACGTTGCGTCAAGATCTAGCGTTTCCGTCATGGAGTGGTCCATCCAGGAAGTCGCCCGCAAGGCCGGCACCACCAGTCGCACCCTGCGCCACTACGGCGACGTGGGGCTCCTCGAGCCCAGCCGGGTCGGTGGCAACGGCTACCGCTACTACGACCAGGCCGCGCTCGTCCGGCTCCAGCGGATCCTGCTGCTGCGGGAGCTGGGGCTCTCGCTGACCGGGATCGGGGAGGTCCTCGACGGGGAGCGGGACACCGCCGCCGCGCTGCGCGGGCACCTGGAGCTGCTGGAGCGCGAGCGTGAGCGGCTGGGGCGGCAGATCGAGTCCGTGCGGACCACCCTGCGCAAGACCGAGCGAGGAGAGGAACTCATGGCCGAGGAAGTGTTCGACGGTTTCGACCACACGCGGTACGAGGAGGAGGTGACCGAGCGCTGGGGGCGGGACGCCTACGAGAAGGGCGACCGCTGGTGGCGCTCGCTGTCGGACGCCGAGAGGAAGGCGTTCATGGACGAACAGAAGGGCATCGCGGCCGACTTCGGCCGGGCGCGGGCCGAGGGGCTCGACGCCGGCAGCGACACCGTGCAGGACGTCGCCCGGCGCCACGTCGCCTGGCTGGGGCGGACGGTGGAGCCGGGCAAGGAGTACGTGATCGGGCTCGGGCAGATGTACGTGGACGACCCGCGCTTCACCGCGAACTACGACCGGCACGGCGAGGGCACGGCCGTCCTGGTCCGCGACGCCCTGCGGATCTACGCCGAACGCCACATGTAAAGACCGTCCGAAATCGCAGGGGTGGTACGCCCGCCGCGTTGGCGGGGAACGGCTGCTCACCGTAGTGTCTCGTGCGCCATGGGTGACGAGAGCTTCGGTGCGGCGGTTGCGGTACGACGGCGGGCGCCCGCCGTGGTGCTGCTGCTCGCCCTCTGCGCCCTGGTCCTCAGCGTCTGCCACGGCTCCCACGGCCATCTGCTGCCCGGCACCGGGACGCCCTCGGTGGCCGCGCCCGCCTCGCCGCACGGCTGCGAACAGCCCGGGGAGCGCGCGGGCTTCGACGCCCACCTGCCGTCCCAGACCGCCCCGCAGCCCCCGCTGCCCGACGCCCCCGGGACCGCGCCGTGCGAACGGCCCGGCGCCCTGTTCGGCGAGGCCCGGCGGACCGGGCCCTACGACCGGGACGGCCCGGCCGCCCCCGCCGCCCGCGCGCGGCTCATCGCCCTCGGAGTGGACCGCAACTGAGACCGGAACCGGACGGGACCGACGCGCCCGTCCCCCGCGTTCCGCATCCGCTCAGCACACCGAGGACCCCCCATGCAGACCTCGCAGACCCTTTCCCGTTCCCGCGAGCCCCTTTCGCTGTCCGCCACCCCCGTGCTGTGGACCGACGACGGCTACTGGGCCAAGCTCGAAGGCTTCAACTTCGGCGGCATCAAGGACCGCACCGCCCTCTACATGGTCGAGCGCGCCCGCGCGCGCGACGAGCTGCGCCCCGGCGCCCCGGTGGTCGAGTCCACCTCGGGCACCCTCGGGCTCGGCCTCGCGCTCGCCGGGGTGGTGCACGGCCACCCGGTGCACGTGGTCACCGACCCCGGCCTGGAGCCGATCGTCGAGCGGATGCTCGTCGCGCACGGCGCCCGCGTCCACGTCGTCGCCGAGCCCAGCCCGCGCGGCGGCTGGCAGCAGGCCCGGATGGACCGGGTCGCCGAGCTGCTGGCCACCCTGGACGGCGCCTGGTGGCCCAACCAGTACCAGAACCCCGACAACCCGGCGGCCTACGCCGGGCTCGCCGCCGAACTGGCCGGGCAGCTCGGCCGGATCGACGTGCTGGTGTGCGCGGTCGGCACCGGGGGCCACTCGGCCGGCATCGCCCGGGAGCTGCGCCGCACCTCGACGCCCGCCCTGGAGCTGGTGGGCGTGGACTCGATCCGCTCCTCCGTGTTCGGACTGGAGCCGGGCGAGCGGCTGATGCGGGGGCTCGGCTCCTCCATCCACCCGGGCAACGTCGACCACGCGGCGTTCGACGAGGTGCACTGGGTGGCGCCCGCCGAGGCGGTGCGCTCGGCCCGCCGCCTGGCGTCGCGCCAGTTCGCCACCGGTGGCTGGAGCGTGGGCGCGGTGGCGCTGGTCGCCGGGTGGCTGGCCCGCACCCGGCCGCCGGGCACCCGGATCGCGGCCGTCTTCCCGGACGGGCCGCAGCGCTACTTCGACACCGTCTTCAACGACGCGTACTGCGCGGCCCACGGGCTGCTGGACGGGCCGGTGCGCGCCGAGCCCGCGCCGTACGCGGCGGGCACCGAGGTCGAGGGCTGGACCCGGCGGGTGCTGGGGCGGGTCCGTTGATCGCCGTACTGCGGCAGACCCGCACCTTCGACCCGGCCGTACGGCTGCTGTTCGTCAACCAGCTGACCATCAACCTCGGCTTCTACATGCTGATGCCGTACCTGGCGGCCCACCTGTCCGACGGGCTGGGCATGGCGGCCTGGTCGGTGGGCCTGGTCCTCGGCGTGCGCAACCTGTCCCAGCAGGGCATGTTCCTGGCCGGCGGCGCGCTCGCCGACCGGCTCGGCTACAAGCCGCTGATCGTCGCGGGCTGCGCGCTGCGCACGGCCGGCTTCGGGGCGCTGGCCGTGGCGCAGTCGCTGCCGGTGCTGATCGCGGCGTCGGCGGCGACCGGCCTGGCGGGCGCCCTGTTCAACCCGGCGGTACGGGCCTACCTGGCGGCCGGGGCGGGGGAGCGGCGCGTGGAGGCGTTCGCGGTCTTCAACGCGTACTACCAGGCGGGCATCCTGCTGGGCCCGCTGGTGGGGATCGCGCTGACCGGGGTGTCCTTCCGGCTGACGTGCGTGGTCGCCGCGCTGCTCTTCGCCGTGCTCACGCTCGTACAGCTGCGCCACCTGCCGGACCGGGCGGGCGGGGCGGCGGGTGCGGGGCGCGAGCGCGGGCAGTTCCGCACGGTGCTGGCCAACCGGCCGTTCTGGCTGTTCGCGCTGGCCATGACCGGTTCGTACGTGCTGTCCTTCCAGGTCTACCTGGCGCTGCCGCTGGCGGCCGGGAGCACCCTGGTGACCACCGCGCTGTTCGTGGTCTCCGCGCTCGTCGCGCTGGCCGGGCAGCTGCGGATCACCGAGTGGTGCAAGCGGTACTGGCCGCGCGAGCGGTGCCTGGTGGCCGGTCTGGCGCTGATGGGCGGGGCGTTCCTGCTGCCGGTGGCGCCGGGCGGGGTGGCGGGGCTGCTGCTGTGCGCGGCGGTGCTCGCGGTGGCCAACGCGGTGCTCTACCCGTACGAGATGGACACGGTCGTCGCGCTGTCCGGCGACCGCTGGGTGGCCACGCACTACGGGCTCTACAACACGGTGTGCGGGATCGGGATCACCCTGGGGAACCTGGGCACCGGCGCGCTCCTGGACGTGACCGGCTGGTCGCCGGTGCCGTGGCTGGTGCTGTGCGCGGTCGGCCTGGCGTGCGCGGGGGCGGTCGGGGCGCTGCTGCGGGGCGGGCGGCTGGTGCCCGCGGCGGCCGGGTAGCCGGGGCCGGGGGCGGCGGCGCGGGCCGCCGTCCCCCGGTTGGCCGACGGAGAGTCGCCGTGCGGCGCGGCTCCGGCAAGCCTGGGGAGGGCGCGGTACCGTCCGCAGCCGTGGGCGGACCGGGCAGGAGAGCACTGGTGGGGAACAGAGCGGCGGACGGGTACGACGGTACGGACGGCGAGGGCGTCCACCGGTTCCTGCGCGCGCTGCCCGCGGTGCTCATCGCCGGCGGGGTGGTCTTCGACCTGGCCACGCCGCCCCAGTTCACCGCCTCCCCGCTGCTCGCGGCGGCCCCGTTGATCGCCGCGCCGTTCTTCTCGCTGCGGGCCACCCTGCTGACCGGCCTCGCGGCCGTGCTGGCCGGGCTCGGGCTGCACCTGTACAACCACACGATCGACGACCCCACTTCGCTCACCGAGGGCGCGACCGTGCTGACCGTGTCCGGCCTGGCGCTGCTGATCAACCGGGTGGTGCGGCGCAGCGGGCGGCGGCTCGCCTCGGCGCGCGAGATCGCCGAGACGGCCCAGCGGGCGGTGCTGCCCACGCCCGCCGACCGGATCGGCGGGCTGCACATCGCGGCGCGCTACGAGGCGGCGCAGGCGGACGCGTTCATCGGGGGCGACCTGTTCGCGGTGCAGGACACGCCCTTCGGGGTGCGCCTGGTGGTGGGCGACGTGCGGGGCAAGGGGCTGCAGGCGGTGGAGGCGGTGGCGGTGGTGATCGGCGCCTTCCGGGAGGCGGCCGAGCAGGAGCGCACCCTGGAGGGCGTGGCCCAGCGCCTGGAGCGGGCGCTGGCGCGGGAGGGCACCCGGCGCGACGGCCTGGACGCCTTCGAGGGCTTCACGACCGCGCTGCTCGCCGAGATCCCGCGCGGCGAGGGCGTGCTGCGGGTGGTCAACCGGGGCCACCCCGAGCCGCTGCTGCTGTACGCGGACGGGGACCTGGACCTCCTCGAACCGAGCGAGCCCGCGCTGCCGCTGGGCATGGGCGACCTGGGGACCTGGCCGGACCGGGCGGACGAGGCGGCGTTCCCGCCGGGCACCACGCTGCTGCTGTACACGGACGGGCTGAGCGAGGCGCGGGACGCGCGGGGCGTCTTCTACGACCCGGCGGAGCGGCTGGCCGGGCGGATCTTCCCGGGGCCCGACGAACTGCTCGACGCGCTGGTGGACGACGTGCGCCGCTACACGGGCGGGGGCGCCAGCGACGACATGGCGCTGCTGGCGGTGGCGCGCCCGGCGGCCGGGCAGCCGGAGCGGCGGCGGACGATGCCGGTGGTGCGGGGGCCGCGCGGGGGCTGAGGGGCCGCCAGGGCGGGGCGCCCGCGCCCGCTCACGCGGTGTGAGCGGAAGGCGCCGCTGCGCATAACATTTGACACACCGTCAGAAAATGATGATCGGCCGACGCTCCGTCAACTGCGCCGTTCCGCCCGGATCTGCCTGCTTAAGTCCCGGCCGGAGGGCTTAACGATCAAGCCGGAACAGCTTGGAATCGGACCCCCGTGTCTATTAACGTTCGATAACGCAGCGCGGTCGTCCCCGCCGCCGCCAGAGGCGGCACCGTGCGCACGCGCCGAATCCCGCGAGGGAACCGGGGAACCACCAACTTGGGGTGAATCGGGCATCACGCATGCCCGTAGGAGACCTTCCTGCTCCGAACCCGTCAGCTAACCCGGTAGGCGAGAAGGAAGGAAGGAGCACGCCTCCGTGGCGACCCCGCCCGTCCCGTCCGGCCCTGCCCAGCAGGACTGGAACAGTCCCTCCGCGCCCCCCGAGTGGCAGGAGTGGAACCCCACCGAGGAATCCGTACGGCCCGTCCGCGGCCGGCACCGCGTGGCCCGCCAGCGCGGCGGACTCGCCCGCAGCTCCACCGTCCTCGGCGTCGGCGTCATCGCCGCGGTCGGCGGCGCGGGGATGGCCACCGCCCAGGACAAGCCCCCGGTCTCCATATCGCTGCCGGACCTGCCCGACCTGCCCGAACTCCCCGACGCCGCCTCGCTGCCCGGCATCGGCGCCCTGGTCGCCCACGACGACGCGACCGACCGGAACACCCGGCCCCTGACCGCCGCCGCGACCACCGGGGCCGACGACGCCTCCGAGGGCGGCACCGCGGGCGAGGCCCTGCGCGCCCGCATCCTCCAGCAGGCCGAGCAGCAGCAGGCCTCCGCCGAGGCCGAGACCCGGGCCGCCGCCGAGCAGGCCGCCGCCAAGGCCGCCGCCGAGCAGGCCGCGCAGCAGCAGAAGGCCGCCGCGAAGAAGGCCGACGAGGCGAAGAAGAAGGCCGCCGCCGAGGCCGCCGCGAAGGCCGAGGCCGAGCGCCTGGCCAAGCTCGCCGCCAGCTACTCGCTGCCCACGTCCTCGTACACGATCACCTCCACCTACGGCCAGTCCGGCTCCATGTGGTCCTCCGGGCACCACACCGGCCTGGACTTCGCCGCCCCGACCGGTACCCCGGTCAAGGCCGTGCACGGCGCCACCGTGAAGTCGGCCGGCTGGTCCGGCGCGTACGGCTACCGCATCGTCCTGGAGCTCGAGGACGGCACCGAACTCTGGTACTGCCACCTGTCGTCGATGACCGTCGGCGCGGGCGAGCAGGTCGGCACCGGCGAGACCATCGGCCGCGTCGGCGCCACCGGCAACGTGACCGGGCCGCACCTGCACCTGGAGGTGCACACGCCCGGCGGGACCGGCATCGACCCGATGGGCTGGCTCGGCTCGAAGGGCCTGAAGGTCTGAAGGCCTGACGCCCGGGGCCGGGCCCGACACCGGGTCCGGCCGCAGGGTCGTACGGGGTCCGACGCCGCAGGGTCGTACGGGGAATCCGGAACACGCGCCCCCGGGCGCGCTGTTCACCCCGTATGACCCTTCGCCGCGCTCTGGGCGCTTCCGACCTGTCCGTCCACCCGCTCGCCCTCGGGGGCAACGTCTTCGGCTGGACCGCCGACCGCGACCAGTCCTTCGCCGTCCTCGACGCCTACACCGCGGCGGGCGGCAACTTCATCGACACCGCCGACGCCTACTCCCACTGGGTGCAGGGCAACCAAGGCGGAGAGTCCGAGACCGTGATCGGCCAGTGGCTGGCCGCGCGCGGCAACCGCGACGACGTCGTGATCGCCACCAAGGCGGGCGCCCAGCCCGGCTTCAAGGGCCTCGGCGCCGCCACCATCAAGGGCGCCGCCGAGGAGTCGCTGCGCCGCCTGGGCACCGACCACATCGACCTCTACTACACGCACTACGACGACCCGTCCGTGCCGGTCGAGGAGTTCCTCGGCGCGCTCGACGAGCTGGTGCGGGCCGGCAAGGTGCGGGCGATCGCCGCGTCCAACATCTCGCCCGAGCGGCTGCGCGAGGCCCTGGAGGTCTCCGACCGCGAGGGCCTGGCCCGCTACGTCGCGCTCCAGCCGCACTACAACCTGGTCTCCCGCGACACCTACGAGGGCCCGCTGCTGGACGTGGCCCGCGACCACGGGCTCGCCGCCGTCCCGTACTACGGCCTGGCCTCCGGCTTCCTGACCGGCAAGTACCGCCCGGGCACCGCCGTCGACAGCGCCCGCGCCCAGGGCGCCGCCCAGCACCTGGAGAGCGAGCGCGGCCGCAAGGTGCTGGCCGCGCTGGACGAGGTGGCGGCCGCGCGCGGCGCCGAGGTGGCCTCGGTGGCGCTGGCCTGGCTGGCCGCGCGGCCCACGGTCGTCGCGCCGATCGCCTCGGCCCGCACGGTCGAGCAGCTCCCGGCGCTGATCGCCGGGGTGGAGCTGGGCCTGACCGACGCGGAGCTCGCGCTGCTGACGGCCGCTTCGGACTGAGGGACGCCAGCCGGCCGACGTGATCCAGGAGGCGGCGGGCCGGGGAGCGGCGGCGGGTCAGCCGCGGTACGGGTTGTAGCCCGCGCCGTAGTTGCGGTGCGGCGGCGGTGTCCACACCTGGCCCGTCGCCTGCGCCGCGTACGTCAGCGCCGGGCCCGCGGCTTCCTTGCGCTGCCACAGGTGGTGCAGCAGCTCCTGCTCGCGCGCGGTGAAGTCCGGGTCCATCGCCCCGCGCCGGGCCCGGTGGCGCAGGAACGCCAGCGACGTCGCGAACGCCTCGTACTCGCCGACCGCCCGCGCCGCCGCCGGGCCCAGCGTGCGGCCCGCGTAGTCCCGGGCCATCGAGCGGGAGCGCATCGAGGACAGGGCCAGCGGCTCGGCGGGGGAGAGCCAGCCCGCCGCCGCGTACGCCGGGAGCTCGCCGGATATCGTGCGCAGCTCCCGCTGCCTGCTCCAGATCGCCAGCCAGGTCAGCAGCCCGAACACCGGGACCATGAACGCGCCGTACACCGCGTAGAAGCCCCAGGGGCCCAGGAGCGACCCCGACGCGTTCCACACCGCGTGCATCGCCATCGCCAGGGTCAGCCCGAGCAGCGGCAGCAGCACCCGGCGCACCCGGCGGTGCCGGGCGCCCAGCGCCGCGAGGCCGAAGCCGATGCCGGTGAGCACGGTGAACAGCGGGTGGGCGAACGGCGACATCACGACCCGTACGAAGAAGGTCGCGGCCGTCACCGAGTTGATGCCGCTGGTGCCGATCTCCTGGTCCTCGCCGAAGGCGCTGCCCAGGTAGAGGATGTTCTCGGTGAAGGCGAAGCCGGTCGCGGTGAAGCCCGCGAACACCACCCCGTCGACCACGCCGGTGAAGTCGCGTCTGCGGAACAGGAAGATCAGCAGGATCGCGGCCGCCTTGGCGCTCTCCTCCACGACCGGCGCGATCACCGTCGCGCCGAGGGTGTCGGCGGAGGACGGGTCGGCGGTCGCGGTGGCTATCCAGCGGGTCGCGAAGGAGTTCGCGATGATCGCCACCAGGGCAGCCGCGAAGGCGCCCCAGGCGAACGCGAACAGCAGGTTCCGCCAGGGGCCCGGCTCGACCCGGTCCAGCCAGCGGAAGGCGGTCATCAGCAGCGGCACCGGCAGCACGGCCAGCCCCAGGCCCACCAGGAAGCCCCGGGTGCCGGTCTGGTCGCGGACGATGGCCAGGATCACCAGGCCGCACAGCGCGAGCAGCACGGCCACCGCGACGGCCCGCACGGCCCTGCTGCGCCAGAAGGCGCGGCGCGGCTTGTAGCGCCAGTGCGCGCGCGCCGGGACCGCGGCGAAGGACGGCTCGTCCTCGCGCGGCGGGACCGCCGGGTGCGGTGGCTGGTGCTGCGGGTACGTCTCGGACACCTGACGACCCTAACGAGGACCACTGACACCGCGCGACGGAGTTCGGTTTCCGGGCACGCGATCGCGCCGCGTGCTAGGAGCCGGGGCGGCGCGGTGCGCGTGCTGGGAGGCGGGGCGCGGACCCGTGACGCCCGGAGCGTGCTGGGAGGCGGGGCGCGGGTGCCCGGCCCCAGGCGCGCGGGTGCCCGGCCTCAGGCGTGCGGGCGGCGGGCGAAGAGCAGGTCGTGGACCACGTGGCCCTTGTCCAGGCCCTGGCCCTCGAAGCGGGTCAGCGGGCGGAAGGCGGGGCGGGGCGCGTAGCCGCCGCCGGGCACGGTGTTCTCGAAGTCGGGGTGCGCGTCGAGCACCTCCAGCATCTGCTCCGCGTACTCCTCCCAGTCCGTGGCGCAGTGCAGCACGGCGCCGGGCTTGAGCCGGGTGGCCGCCAGCGTCAGGAACTCGGCCTGGATCAGGCGCCGCTTGTGGTGCCGCTTCTTGGGCCAGGGGTCCGGGAAGTAGACGCGCATCCCGTCCAGCGAGTCGGGGGCCAGCATCTCGCGCAGCAGGATGATCGCGTCGCCGTTGGCCACCCGTACGTTGTCCAGGCCCGCGCGCTCGGCGAGGCCCAGCAGGTTGCCCTGGCCGGGGGTGTGCACGTCGACGGCGAGGATGCCGGTGTCCCGGTCGTCGGCGGCCATCTGCGCGGTGGCCTCGCCCATGCCGAAGCCGATCTCCAGGACCACGGGACGCCCGTCGAACATCGCGCCGAGGTCGAGCACCCGCCGCCCGTCGATGTCCAGGCCCCAGGTGCCCCACAGCCGCTCCAGGGCCTCGCCCTGGCTGGTGGTGACCCGGCTGCGGCGGGGCTGGAAGCTGCGGATGCGCCGCTCGAAGTGCGAGCCGGCCGGGTCGGGGGCGGGCCCGTCGGGGAAGCGCGGCTCGTTGTTGCGGGTGGGGTGGGACATGCCCCGATTTTACGGGGCCGGGCCGGGCGGCTCTGCCCGAGCCCGGCCCCACGGCCGGGCCCCGCCCGCCGGTGGCCGCCCCGGCCCCGCGCCCGGGCCCCGTCCGGCCGGAGGCCCCCCGGCCACGCGCGCTCAGTCGGACTTCAGGTGCTCCAGGACCCGGCGGGCCACCTCGCGGCCGATGGGGAGCGAGGCGGTCGCGGCGGGCGAGGGCGCGTTCAGCACGTGGACCGTGCGCGGCGCCTCCTGGATCAGGAAGTCGTCCACCAGCGTGCCGTCCCGCAGCACCGCCTGGGCCCGCACCCCGGCCGGCGAGGGCCGCAGGTCGGACTCGGTGACCGCGGGCAGCAGCCGCCGCACCGCCCGCGCGAACGCGGCCTTCGACAGCGAGCGGTGCACCTCGCCCGCCCCGTACCGCCAGTGCTGGCGGGCGATCTGCCAGGTGCCGGGCCAGGTGAGCGTCCCGGCCAGCTCGCGGGGCCGGACGACCGGCCAGCCGTACCCCTCGCGGGCCAGCGCCGGGACCGCGTTCGGCCCGACGTGGACCGAGCCGTCGATGCCCCGGGTCAGGTGGACGCCGAGGAACGGGAACGCCGGGTCCGGCACCGGGTAGACCAGGCCCCGCACCAGCGCGGGCCGGGCCAGCCCGTAGTACTCGCCCCGGAACGGCACGATCCGCACGTCCGGGTCGTCGCCCGCCAGCCGGGCCACCTCGTCGCAGTGCAGCCCCGCGCAGTTCACCAGGGCCCGGGCCCGCACCACCTCGCCCGCGCGGGTGCGCACCGCCACGCCCCAGGGGCGGCGGTCGACCTGCTCCACCCGCGCGCCGTAGCGCACTTCGGCCCCCGACGCCCTCGCCAGCTCGCGGGCGACCGCCGGGTAGTCGCAGATGCCGGTGGAGCCGACGTGGATCGCGGCGAGGCCGCGCACCCGCGGCTCGTACTCCGCGATCTGCGCCGGGCCCAGCTCGCGCACCGGGATCCCGTTCTCCCTGCCGCGCTGGACCAGCGCGTGCAGCCGGGGCAGCTCGTCGCGCTCGGTGGCGACGATCAGCTTGCCGGTGACCTCGTGCGCGATGCCGTGCTCCGCGCAGAACTTGACCATCTCGGCCGCGCCGGAGACCGCGTAGCGCGCCTTGAGGGAGCCGGGGCGGTAGTAGATCCCGCTGTGGATCACCCCGCTGTTGCGCCCGGTCTGGTGGCGCGCCGGGGCGTCCTCCTTCTCCAGCACGACGACGCGCGTGCCCGGCGCGGCGCGCGAGATCGCGTACGCCGTCGAAAGGCCGACGATCCCGCCGCCGACCACCAGTACGTCACCGTCGAAACGGCTCTTACCCGCGGACACCAGTGCCACCTCCCACCCCGATAGTGCACTGGCCCACTGACAACGGCTCTAAACGCGCGGGCGCCAGGTGGGACGCGGGTCTCACGCCGGAGCCATGAGCAGCGGGCGCGCGCGCTCCCTCAGCTCGACCACCCGGGGCTCGTCCCCGTACGGCTCCAGCCGGTGCAGCAGGTCCCGTACGTACTCCGTGGTACGCGCGGAGGAGATGCGCCCCGCCACTTCCACCGCACGCGTGCCCGCCGCGCACGCCGCGTCCAGGTTCCCCGACTCCAGCTCGGCGACCGCGCTCACCACCAGGCGCAGCCCGTGCGACCGTACGAACTCCTCCGTCGGCCGCGACAGGGCCTGCTCCGTGAAGCGGCGCACCTGGCGCGGCACCTTGAGGTCGCGGTAGCACTCGGCGGCGTCGGCGGCGAACCGGTCCTGGCCGTAGAAAGCCAGCCACGACGGGTCCGGGTCGCCCTCGCGCGAGCGCTCCAGCCAGCCCTCGGCCGCCCGCAGGGCCGCTCCGGCCGCCGGGGCGTCGCTCGCCTTCGCGTGCGCGCGTGCCTCCACGAGCCGGAAGAACGACATGGTGCGGGCGGTGGCCAGGCCCCGGTTGCGCTCGATGGCGGCCTGCGCGAGGTCCACGCCCTCGTCGGCGAAGCCGCGGTAGGTGGCCTGCAGGGACATCGACGCCAGCACGTACCCGCCGAGCGGCACGTCGGCGGCCGCGCGGGCCAGCCGCAGCGCCTGGATGTAGTACCGCTGGGCGGCCTCCTGCTGGCCGGTGTCGAAGGCCATCCAGCCGGCCAGTCTGGTCAGTTCGGCGGTGGCCCCGAAGAGCGCCCGGCCCACCTCGTCGGAGTACGAGCCGAGCAGCAGCGGCGCCGCGTCCACCCGCAGGCACTCCGGCACCATCGACGAACGCCAGTCCCCGCCGCCGTACTTGGAGTCCCAGCGGCGCGCGTCCTCGGCGGCCTCGCGGAGCTTGGCGACGTCGCTGTGGCCCACGCGCGCGTGGGCCTCCTCCGGCCCGTCCGGCACGGGCGTCACGCCCGCCGCGCCCGTCACGACCTCCAGGGGCCGCTCGACCGAGGAGTCGGCGGGCGTTATCAGCCAGCGGGAGGCCGGGGTCGCGTAAGCGCTCACTGCGAAGGAACCGGCCAGCGACTGCCAGATGCCCCCGCCGCCGGCCCGCCGCCCCGCCAGGTCCAGCCGGTACAGCTCGGTGGCCGAGCGCACCGCCTCGCCCACGTCGCGCGGGAAGGCGAGGCCCACCTCGGGCGCCGGGTCGGCGTCGGCCAGGCCGATCTCGTGCAGCGGCACGGGACGGCCGAGCTTCTGCCCGATGGCGGCCGCGATGAGGTGCGGCGCGGCCCCCTGCGGGACCATGCCCTTCGACACCCATCGCGCCACCGACGTCTTGTCGTAGCGGAGGGTCAGACCGCGCTGCGCCCCGAGGTCGTTCACCCGCCGGGCGAGCCCGGCGTTGCTGATTCCCGCGAGGGCGAGAACGGTGCCGAGCTTCTCGTTCGGCCCGCGTTGCTCCCTGGACATGAGCCACCCCTCGACACGCAGACGGCCGCAGGCCGCCAGGCATAGGCGCGCGGCATTCGTAAACCCAGCGTAGTTCGCCGCATCCCGACCGTTAAGAGGCGGTGTTCCGTATGGCGAGATTGTTGTCTGTACGAACGCTCTGCCCGCCCCCTTCGTGCTCCCGCCGTGTGGCCGTGCGCCTGTCCGTGCGCTCTGTGCGGGTCACGGGGGGAGCGCTTCCATGAGTGCTGCGTGGGTCGGCCCACTGCAACTGGATCCAGTGGGCTGGGGGACACCGCCGCCTCAATCCCCGCGGGCGGCGGACCGGTCCGGGAGGCGACGTGCGCCTCCCGGGCTGTGCTCGCGTACGGTCGTTCGCTTCTCCCGGGCACGGAGAATGGCTGAATGATGCCCATCGCCCGGGCGTCCCATGCGTCCCGGACCGTCGTCAAATGGCCACAGCCGGGGGCGCGTTCACTTTTTGCGCGCGCTACCCGGGGCCCCTCCCGCGCGCCTCCTTCGTGGCAGCATGGTCCTCACTGGAGTTCACTGAGGTGCTGAGGGTTGTCCACAACCTGTGGAGGCGGCGATGCGGTGGCTGGTGGGGTGGAGCAGTATCGCCGCGAGCTTCGGCACGGCGGGCGCCGTCGGCGCCGCGTCCGAGGGGCGCACAGTGCATCCGGTGGGCTCCCAGCTCCTTTGGGGCGACCCCGACCCGCTCTGGGCGGTCGGCGACTGGCGCCCCGACGAGGTCCGCGTCGTCAGCCTCGACCCCTTCACCCGCCTCGCCGTCCTGGGCTGCTGCGCCGCCAGTGACGAGGAGCTCAAGCTCGGCCTGGTCACCGCGCGCGGTGGCGCCATGCGCCACCTGACCGCCTGGCCCGGCAGCTACACGGCCGTCGTCCAGGTCGGCCGGCGCATCACCGTCGCCGGGGACCTCGCCGGCGCGCGCCCCGTCTTCCACACCCCCTGGGCCAACGGCACCGCGTACGCCACCGCCGCCCTGCCGCTCGCCGACCTCATCGAGGCCCAGCTCGACATCGGTCACCTGGCCGCGCTGCTCGCCTGCCCCGAGACCCCGGAGGCGCTGCGCGACTCCACCCCGTACGTCGGGGTCAGACGCGTCCCGCCCGGGCACGCGCTGATCCTGCGCGAGGGCTCGCGCGAGATCACCGGGTACGAGCCGGTGGCCTCCCTCGCCGTGGCCACGCCCGAACTGGAGCCGGAGCGGGCGGTGGAGGGCGTGCGCGAGGCGCTCGTCGGCGCCGTACGGGCCCGCCTCACCGCCCCCCGGCACGCGCCGCAGACCCTGCCGCCCGACCCCGGCCCGGTGCCCGGCATGGGCCCCGCCGAGCGGCGCGCGGCGCGCGGGGCGCCCGCCCCCGGCATCGGCGCGGACCTGTCCGGCGGCAGCGCCTCCGGGACCCTGGCGCTGCTCGCCGCGGGCCTGCCGGGCGTGCCGGGCACCGTCCTGGGACACGGCACGGGCGCGGGCGAACGCCTCCTCGCGGTGACCTTCAACGACCTCGCCGCGGGCGGGCGTTCGGGCACCTCCGAGCTGGAGCGCGCCCGGGCGATCGCGGAGAACCCCCGGCTGCACCACGTGGTGGTCGCCGCGGGCGAGGAGGCCCTGCCGTACGCGGACCTGGAGTCGGGCCCGCTGACCGACGAGCCGGGACCGTCCCTGGTGACCGCCGAGCGGCACCGCCGCCGCCTCGCCGCGGGCAGCGCCGACCACTTCACCGGCCTGGGCGCCCGGCAGGTCCTGGACGCCCATCCGGCGCGCCTGGCCGACCTGTTGCTCGACCGCCGCCGCAGATCCCTCCTGAAGCCCGTCACCGCCCTGGCGAAGGCCACCGGGACCCCGGCGGGCTCGCTGCTCGTCCCGCTCACCGTCTACCGCGCGGCCCGCCGGCTCGCCCGCACGCCCTACCGCGCGGGCCTGGAGGCCGCCGCGCTGGGCCTGCTGGACGCCCACCGCGACGGCTCCTCCCCGATCGGCCCGCTGGACGCCTCCCTGGCCGCCCTCACCTGGTCGCGGCCCGGCCCGGCGGCGCGCTGGATGACGGGGGAGGCGCTCGCGGAAGTATCGGTTCGCCTGGGGGAGGCCGCCGTACGGCCGTCCTCGGTGCAGCGCCCCGGCGAGGCACGCGCGCGTGCCGCCCTCGCCCGGCACGCGGCCGACCACCGGGTGCTGGAGCAGGCGGCCGAGATCCGCAGCCAGCGGCTGCACGCCCCCTTCCTGGACAACCAGGTGGTACGCGCGTGCCGCGACCTGCCCGAGTCCCTGCGGGTCCAGCCGGGCGCCCGCGCGGCGATCCTGCGCACGGTGCTCGCCGGGGCCGGGATCCACGACCTGCCGCCCGGCTGGGGCGCCGCGTCGCACACCCCCTCGGCCACCCGCACGGGCCTGCGCGCCGCGCTCCCCTCGCTCCTGGCCCTCTTCGAGGCCCCGCTCCTCGCGGACGCGGGCCTGATCGAGGCGAGGGTCGTCCGCAGGGCCCTGCGCGCGGCGGCGGAGGGCGAGCCGGTGCCGCTGGACGGGGTGGCGGACCTGGTCTCCACGGAACTCTGGCTGCGCCGCCTGCTGTCGCGCAGGGGCACCTGCTGGACGGGAACGGCGGCGCCGCGCCAGCGCGCGGTGGCAGCGGGGGTGCCCCCGAGGCCGACGCTGCGGTCGTAGGGGGTCCTGGGGGCTTCCGGGTCCCTCGCGCGGTGCGGCGGTACCGGAGCGGCGGTCCTCGGGAGCCCCGGGGCCCGGGCCACGCCCTTGCGCCGTGCGGCGGTACCGGAGCGGCGGTCCTTGGGAGCCCCGGGGCCCGGGTCACGCCCCTGCGGCGTGCGGCCGTAGCGGGGTGGCGGGCCCGGGATTCCCCTCCCCACCCCTTCCCGAAAGCCTCCGGCGGCGAGAGGGGGCAGACTCACGGGGGCTCCGCCCCCGAACCCCTGCGGGGCTGCGCCCCTGCACCCCCTGCGGGGCTGCGCCCCTGCACCCCGTGCGGGGCTGCGCCCCCGGGCGCGTGTGGTGCTCGACCTTGGGCCTGTGCGGGGCTCCGCGCCTGCACCGTGTGGGGCTTTGCCCCCGGGCGCCCGTGCGGGGCTGCGCCCTGCACCCCCTGCGGGGCTCCGCCCCTGCGCCCCGAGGCCTGGTGTGCGGTGTCCTGGGCGCGGTCCTCGTACCTGTGTGCGCCATCGCAGTCCCAGGACACGCGAGGGCCCACGTCGCGCCGCACCCCGCCCGGGGCCAAGCGCCCCAAGGGGGTGCAGGGGCGCAGCCCCGCGCGGGGCCCGGGGGCGAAGCCCCCGGAACACCCTCCCCCTCCCGCCGCCGGAGGCTTTCGGGAAGGGGCGGGGAGGGGACCCCCAAGACCCGCACCCCGTCCCGCCGGGACCAAGGGGTGCGGGAGGCGACCTCCCCAAGACCCGCACCCCGCACCCCGTGCACCAGGCCCAAGGGGCGCCGCCCCTGCGGGCCCGCCCCCGCACCGGTTATCCACAGCCCCCACCCCCCACCGCACCCCCGTACGACAATGTCCCCGTGCGGTACCTCATCCTCGGCCCGACCGAGGCCCACGATCCCCAGGGCCACCCCCTCCCCCTCGGTGGCCCCCGCCTTCGCGCCCTCCTCGCGGCGCTCGCCCTGCGCGCCCCCCGGAGCGCGTCCGTCGACGAGCTCGTCGACGACGTGTACGGCGACGAGCCGCCGCACGACGCCCCCGCCGCCCTCCAGGCCCTGGTCGGGCGGCTGCGCCGGGTGCTGGGCCACGGCGCGATCGCCTCCGACGGCGGCGGCTACCGACTCAGCGCCGACCCCGACCCCGACCCCGGCCCCCGCACCGGCCCCAGTTCCGGCCCCAACTCCAACCCCACCCCCGACCTCACCGACCTCCACCGCTTCACCCGCCTCACCGCCGAGGCCGACGCCCACGCCCGTGCGGGCGATCCGGAGTCCGCCGCCGCCACCCTGCGCACCGCCCTCGCCCTGTGGCGCGGACCCGCCCTCGCCGATCTGCCCGACGCCGCCGCTGCCGCCGCCCGGCCCGAGGCGCTCCGGCTCGCCGCCCTGCGCCGCCGCGTCGAGGCGGACCTGCTGCGCGGCGCCGTCGAGGGCCTCGTGCCCGAGCTGACGGAGCTGGTCGCCGCCCACCCGTACGACGAACCCTTCCGCGCCCAGCTCGTCCGCGCCCTGCGCGCCGAGGGCCGCCAGGCCGACGCGCTGGCCGCCTACGAGGACGCCCGCCGCACCCTGGCCGACTCCCTGGGCGCCGATCCGGGGCCGGAACTGGCACGGCTGTACGAGGAGTTGCTGCACCAGCGGGAGCGTCCGGCCGCACCGGTGCAGGGCAACATCCGGCCCCGTCTGACCTCGTTCGTCGGCCGTGAGCCGGAGCTGCGCGCGATCCGTACGGACCTCACGCGCGCCCGGCTCGTCACCCTCACCGGGCCCGGCGGCTCCGGCAAGACGCGGCTCGCCGAGCAGGCCGCGGGGGAGGCGGCCTGGCTGGTCGAGCTCGCCCCGCTGGACGACCCCGCCGCCGTACCGGGCGCCGTGCTGTCCGCGCTGGGCCTGCGCGAGACCAGCCTGATCACCCGCGAGGGCGTCCTGCTCCCCGACGACCCCACCGCCCACCTGGTCGAACTGCTCGCCCACCGCGAGCTGCTGCTCGTCCTGGACAACTGCGAGCACGTGGTGGAGGCCGCCGCCGCGCTCGCCGAGACCCTGCTCACCCACCTGCCCGAGCTGCGGATCCTGGCCACCAGCCGGGAGCCGCTGGGCGTCCCCGGCGAGGCCGTGCGCCCGGTCGAGCCGCTGCCGCCGGACCCCGCGCACCGGCTGTTCGCCGACCGCGCCCGCGCCGCCCGCCCCGGGTACGACCCGGACGAGGACCGGTCCGCCGTCGCCGAGATCTGCCGCCGTCTGGACGGCCTGCCGCTGGCGATCGAGCTGGCCGCCGCCCGGCTGCGGCTGCTGAGCCCGCGCCAGATCGCGGACCGGCTCGACGACCGCTTCCGGCTGCTGACCAGCGGCAGCCGCACCGTACTGCCGCGCCAGCAGACGCTGCGCGCGGTCGTCGACTGGTCCTGGGACCTGCTCGACGAGCCGGAGCGCACCCTGCTGCGCCAGCTCTCGGTCTGCGCCGGCGGCTGGGACCTGGCCGCCGCCGAGGCGCTCAACCCCGACGCGGCGCCCCCGCTGGGCGCGCTGGTGGACAAGTCGCTGGTGGTGGCCGCCCCGGACGCGGCGGGCGGGATGCGCTACCGCCTCCTGGAGACCATCCAGGAGTACGCGGAGGAGCGCGCCGCCGAGACGCCCGCCCTGCGCGCCGCGGCCGAGCGCGCCCACACCGCGCACTTCACCGCCTTCGCCGAGCAGGCCGACCCGCTGCTGCGCTCGGGCGCCCAATTGCCGTGGATCCAACGCCTGGAGACCGAGCTGGACAACATCCGGGCGGCCCTGCAGCGGGTCCTGGGCGACGCGCCGGACGAGACGGGGGCGGTCCGTCTGGTGCTCGCCATGAGCTGGTTCTGGTGGCTGCGCAACTACCGCTCCGAGGGCCTCGCCTGGGCCACCCGCGCGGTCCGCCTCGCACCGGTCCCCGACGACGAGGCCGACCCGCGCTACTGGCCCGCCCTGCACCTGCGCATGGCGCAGGTGTTCCTGATGGTGGAGAACCAGGGCGAGACGGTGCTCCAGGAGGACGAGGAGGCCCGCGAGAACGCCCGGCGGGTGCGTGCCGCGTTCTCCGCCGGGGGGCCGCAGGCCGCGCGCTTCCCCGGGCTGCTGTGGCCGTTCACCGCCTTCATGGGCGAGGACCCCGTCGACGTACAGCCCCTCCTGGAGTCCGCCCTCGCCAACTGCCGCCGCCACGCGGAGGAGTGGGAGCTGGGGGTGATGCTGATGTTCCGCGCCCACATGGCCATCGACTACCCCGGCATCCTCTCCGGCGTCGACGCCGACCTGGCCGAGCTGCGGGTGCTCGCGCCGCGCGTGGGCGACCGCTGGATGCGCGCCCAGGTCGCCAGCGCGCGGGGCGAGGCGGGCATGGCGCGCGGACGGTACGAGGAGGCGCGCGAGGCGTTCACGGAGGCGCTGTCCCTGGCCCGTGAGGTCGGCGCGCACGCGGAGGCGCCGTTCCTCATCGCGCGCATCGCCGAGCTGCGCTACCGCGCGGGCGACCCGGAGGGCGCCGAGAAGGGCCTGGCGGAGGCCGAGGCCGAGTCGGACCGCTACCGGGTCGACGAGACCCAGGCGTACGTGCGCTTCCTGCGGGCCGCGATCGCCCTGGACCGGGGCGACCTGGCGACCGCGCGCCGGCTGGCCGAGCGGAACCGCGGGCTGATGGCGGCGGGCACTCCGCCGCCGCACTTCGCCGCGGCGGTCGCCTGCCTGGACGCGCAGGTCGACGCGTGCGAGGCGCTGGCCGGGCTGCGGCCCGAGGAGGTGCGGGGCACGGCCACCGCGCGCGCGGCGGTGCGCGGGATGGCGCGGGCGCTGCGCACCGCCGTGGAGGCGCACTGCGCGGAGGCGGTCATGGCGGGTGTGGCGGAGGGCACGGCGTGGGTGCTGTGCCTGGCCGGCGAGTTCGCCCCGGCCGCGCGGCTGCTGGCGGCGGCCGGGAGCTGGCGCGCGGACCTGCCCCGGTCGGTGCCCGAGCGGGCGGAGGCGGACCGGATCGAGGACCGGTCCCGTACGGCGCTCGGCGCGCGGCGGTACGGGGCGGAGCGCGCGGCGGGCGCGCTCCTGGACCCGGCCGGGGCGCTGGCCCTGGTGGACGCGCTGGCCGGGGACGGGGCGGGGGTGGAGCGCGAGGAGCCGGAGGGCTGAGCGTCAGCGGCAGCTGATCCGCGACTCGGCCCAGTCCGCCAGCGCCACCGAGCCGAACGGCGTGTGCGGTTCCACCACGAGCCGGAGGGTCTTCTGCCCGGACAGGTCCACGTGCACCGGGACCGCCGGGTCGCCGCCCCGCACCACCGGGGAGCGCCACAGCCGCCCGCCGTCCCCGTACACCGAGAACCGCACGGCGCCCAGGCCCATCGTCAGGTCGTCCACGCCGACCAGCGCGTCGTAGGAGGAGCACTGGCGGTTGAGGTCGATGGTGACCGAGGAGCGCGCGTGGACGGTCACCCCGTGCGCGTACCGCACGTCGGCGATGGACAGGCCCCAGCGCTGCCACAGCCAGCTGGACTCGCCGAGCCGGATCTCCGGCTTGGTGCCGTCGCCGAACGCCCCGTACTCCAGGCGGTTGACCTGGAAGACCTCCGGTGCGGGCGCGGGCGTCGGGGTGGGCGTCGGCGTGGGCCGGGGCGTCGGCCTCGGCGGTACGGGCGTGGGGGTGGGCGTCGGCGTCGGCTTCGGGCTGGGTGTCGGTGTCGGCCGGGGCTTGGTCGGTGTCGGCGTCGGGGTCGGCTCGGGCGTCGGCGTGGGCTCCGCCGGAGCGGGCGGCGCGGGCTTCGGCGTCGGGCTGGGCTTCGGCGTGGGCTTCGGCTTCTGCGGTACGACGGGCACGCTGGCGGCCGGCTTGGCCTCGGGCTCGGGCGCGGGCTGCGGATCGCCCGCGAACGCCCACACCAGGCCCGCCGTCGCCGCCACCGCGGCGGCCGCCGCGATGGCGACCTTGGCCGGGGCGCCCAGGCCCTCGGAGGCGGCCGCGCCGCCCGCCGACGAACCCGCGCCACCGGCCCCGGAACCCGCCGCCGCGCCCGAGCCCGCCGCCGCACCGGACCCGGCGGCAGCCCCGGATCCCGCGGCCGCGCCCGAGCCCGCGGCCGCTCCCGTACCGGCAGCGGCCCCCGACCCGGCGGCGGCAGCGGCCGCACCGGCCCCGCCGGCCGCCGCGGCACCGCCGCCGATCAGCGCGAGCACCTTCGCCGAGTACCCGGCGGCCCCGAACCAGCCGATGACCGCGATCGGCACCAGACCGGGGATGCCCGCCCCGATCTCCTCCAGCTGCATGGCCGCCAGCGAGCACTTGGGGCACTGCGCCAGGTGCTCCTGGAGCTTGCGCTGCTTGCGGGTGAGCAGCCGCTTGCGCACGTGCGCGCCGAGCAGGTCGGCGTACTGCGCGCACTCCTCGTCGTTGACCAGCGCGCTGCTGACGTGCGCCTGGAGGTAGGCCTGCTTGAGGCCCTCGCGCGCCCGGTAGGCCAGCTGCGCGGTGGAGTTGGTGTCCTTCTTGCCGAAGAGCGGGGCGATCTCGCTCAGCGACTCTTCCTCGACGGCCGTGTGCCACAGGACGGCCTGGTAGTGCTCGGGCAGGCTGCGGAACGCCTGCATCACCATGGAGCGCTCGGCCTCGTGCATGGCCATCACGTCCGCGCCCAGGTCGAGGGTGTCCGCGTCGGACACCTCCGACGCGCGCGCGGCCTGCGCGGCGAACACCGCGAAGTCGTCGACCAGCTGCTCGCGCCGCGTCGTCCTGGTCCACGCGGCCGCCACCCGCCGCACCGTGGTCAGCAGGTAGGCGCGCACGGCCTGTTCGGGCCCGGCGCCCCCGCGCACCGCCTGCAGCGTGCGCGCGAACACCTCGGCGGTGAGGTCGTCCGCGGTGTGCGCGTCCCGGCAGCAGGTGCGCGCGTACCGGCGCACGGCCTCCGAGTGCCGGCGGAACAGCTCCTCGTACGCGCTGTCGTCGCCGCCCCGCATCCGCTGCACCAAGTCGCCGTCGGACGGCGGCGCTTCCAGCGGCGGGGGCAGTACGGAATCGGCCTCGGCGGCGCGCTCCACGCGCTCGCGCTGCGGCGGCACGCTGGCCTCGCCGCGCCCTCCGTCGGCGCTCCCGGGCGCGCGCGCCCCGGGCACGACGGGGCCGCCGGACGAACCCCCCGCGGCGGGCGGGGGAGCGGCGTGCGCGGGACCCCCGGGAGAGCCCGGGGAGCCCAGCGGGCCGCCCTGGTTCGGGACCTGCCGCGACGGCAACCCACCGGTCTCCATGCCGCCGTCGAGCGGCTCGTCCCGACCGTCACCGCTCATCGCGGAAGCTTCCGTAAGCACCCTCGGCACCGAACACCGGGAAAGCGTGCCACAGAGCGCGTGCGCGTCGAACCCTCATGCACGCCAACCACTCATCCGGGGAGACTTCCCGAATCCGAGCACTAGTCCTCACCCGTTCGGGGAAGGATCAACGCGCCTGTCCCGCAACCGAGTTGGCGCCGCCGGGAGCGGACCCCCGCCGGACGGGGACCGCGCGGGCCCCCGCCGACGAGGATCACCCCGAACGGTCACCGTCCGGGACGGAGCTTCACGCGGGCCGCGAGCGCAGGCCCTCAAGGAGGATGTCGAGCAGCCGGGCCGAGGCCGCCGCCTGCTGCGCCGCGTCCGGCAGCGAGGGCGCCGCCGTCGCGATGACCAGCAGGACGTCGGCCACCGTCACGTCACGCCGCAGCTCGCCCGCCTCCCGGGCCCGGTCCACCAGCTGGCCCACGACCTCCAGCAGCTCCGACGCGCCCGCGTCGTCCTGCTCCTCGGCCGGGACCGCCCGCGGACCCACCACGCGCAGGTCGGGCTGGGAGGGGGCGGCCTGCCGCTGCTGCGGCACCCGCGCCCCGTCCGGCTCCGGCGCGACGACCGTCGACTCGTCCACGTCGACGCCGACCCGCAGCACCTGCGGCGGCAGCAGCCGCCCGGCGCCCGACGCCACCGACGTGCGCAGGAAGCGGGAGAGCGCCGACCACGGCTCGTCCTCCTGCCCCAGCGCCGTACGCGCCTGCTCGGTCAGCCGGGAGGTCTCCTCCTCGGCTATCCGGCGCACCAGCACGTCCTTGCTCGGGAAGCGCCGGTAGACCGTGCCGACGCCGACCCGGGCGCGGCGCGCCACGTCCTCCATCGGAGCCCCGTACCCCAGCTCGCCGAAGACCTCGCGAGCGGCCCGCAGCACGTGCTCCAGATTGCGCTGCGCGTCCACGCGCAGCGGGGCCGAGCGGCCCATTCCGCCCACGCGGCCGTTGCCGTCCGCGGTCACGACGGCCTGCCAATGCGAATCCTGAATGTGCATAAGCGTTCCCCCGGTAATGATGTCTCCCCCCGGAGACTCCCCGCCCTGACAGCCGGGGACTCCCGGCCCCCGTGCGCTGCGGTCCGTAGCGCTGGGTCCGACACCCCGACGAGGTACGAACATAGTTGAGTCGGGGTCAATTCAGAAGGGGCAGTTCCGTACGGTGCGCCCCCCGATCGGCGCAAGGACCGGAACACTCCCGATTCTGCCCACTCCCGACCCCCCTCTTTCCTTGTCTGACCTGCGCACCTCAGGTCCCCACGAGCACCCGTGACCCCGTCCGTCACAGGCGACTTCCGGTCACACGATTCGTCGGGGCTGTGGACAAACCCCGGAGCCCGTTGCCTCATGGGAAGGTGACGGAACCTGTGCGCATTCTCGTTGTCGGTGGTGGCTACGTCGGGATGTACACCGCGCTGCGGCTGCAGAAACTGCTCAAGCCCGAGCTCAGAAGCGGTGCGGTCGAGATCGTCGTGGTGACGCCCGACCCGTACATGACGTACCAGCCCTTCCTGCCCGAGGCGGCCGCCGGCTCGATCTCGCCACGCCACGTCGTGGTCCCGCTGCGCCGCGTCCTGGACCGGTGCCGGGTCGTCGTGGGCGAGGTCAGGTCCGTCGACCACGCCAAGCGCACCGCCACCCTGACCACTCTGGCCACGGAGGAGGAGGGGACGGGCGCCGTCGAGATGACGTACGGGGAACTGGTCGTCGCGCCCGGATCCGTCTCCCGCACCCTGCCCGTCCCCGGCCTCGCCGACTACGGCATCGGCTTCAAGACCGTCGAGGAGGCCATCGGGCTGCGCAACCACGTCATCGAACAGCTCGACATCGCCTCCTCCACCCGCGACCCCGCCATCCGCGACGCGGCCCTGACCTTCGTCTTCGTCGGCGGCGGCTACGCGGGCGTGGAGGCGCTCGGCGAGCTGGAGGACATGGCCCGCTACACCGCGGGCTACTACCACAACATCCGCGCCGAGGACCTGAAGTGGGTCCTCGTCGAGGCCAGCGGCCGGATCCTGCCCGAGGTCGGCGAGGAGATGGGCAAGTACGCCATCCGCGAGCTGCGTTCGCGCAACATCGACGTACGCCTGGAGACCCGTCTGGAGTCCTGCGAGGACCGCGTCGCCGTCCTCAGCGACGGCACGCGCCTGCCCACCCGCACCGTCGTGTGGACCGCGGGCGTCAAGCCCGCGCCGGTGCTCGCCGCCACCGACCTGCCGCTCAACGAGCGCGGACGCCTCAAGTGCACCGCCGAACTCGCCGTCGACGGCGTCGCGCACGCGT
This sequence comes from Streptomyces sp. NPDC001941, assembly GCF_040296945.1. NCBI lineage: Bacteria > Bacillati > Actinomycetota > Actinomycetes > Kitasatosporales > Streptomycetaceae > Streptomyces > Streptomyces sp. NPDC001941. Next base: position 101,253 of record NZ_JBEOYE010000026.1, read on the forward strand.
GGGCGGCCGGCGACGCCGCCGCCGTCCCCGACGTCACCGCCGGCGAACCCGGCAAGGAGTGCGCCCCCAACGCCCAGCACGCCGTGCGCCAGGCCAAGGTGCTCGCCGAGAACATCGCCGCGTCCCTGCGCGGACAGCCGGTGAAGCGGTACGCCCACAAGTACGTCGGGTCCGTGGCCTCCCTCGGACTGCACAAGGGCGTCGCCCACGTCTACGGACGCAAGCTCAAGGGCTACCCTGCCTGGTTCATGCACCGCGTGTACCACCTCAGCCGCGTGCCCACCTTCAACCGGAAGGCGCGCGTGATGACCGAGTGGACGCTCTCCGGCCTGTTCAAGCGGGAGATCGTCTCGCTCGGTTCGCTGGAGAACCCGCGCGCGGAGTTCGAACTGGCCGCCGCGCCCCCGAAGCCCCCCGAGGACGGCCAGGCACCCCGGGCCTGACACCACTGTCAGTGCGCTCGGTCACACTGGACGTGTGACCATAGGTGGGCTCACACCTGCACAGAGTGACTCCGCACGGCAACGACACAACGAGGCTTGCAGAACCGTGAACTTCACGCGTTGGAGCGCCCGGCTCCCCGGTACGCAGCGTCGCGCCGCAGCGCGGACCGACCGCGGCTCCGTGCCCGCGGCCCGCGGCGAGTACGACCAGCAGGAGGAGCCCCTGCCCGACGGCGTCGCCGACCTGCCGGCCCTGGAGGACTTCTCCGTACGGGAGATCCTCGGCAGCCTGCCCGGCCTGGTCGCCCTGGCGTACGGACCGGAGCACCGCGTGGCCTACGTGAACGACGCGTACGCCGCCGCCTTCGGCCCCCGCCGCCCCGGCACGGCCGTCGCCGACTGCTGCCCCGAACTGTCCGAACTCGGCCTGCTCCCGCTGATGGACCAGGTGCTGCGCAGCGGCAAGCCCCGCACGGTGAAGTCCCGGCGCACCCGCACCGGAGGCTCGTACACCGTCACCTGCCTGCCCGTGGACACCCCGGGACGCGAGCACGGCGGGGTCCTGGTGCACGCGGCGGACGTCACCGCGCACGCCGAGGCGGCCGAGCGGCTGCGCGCCAGCGAGCGCCGCCACCGCGAGACCGCCGTCACCCTCCAGCGCTCGCTGCTCCCGCAGGAGCTGGAGCAGCCCGACGACCTGCGCATCGCCGCCGACTACCGCCCGGGCGGCACCGACGCGGCGGTCGGCGGCGACTGGTACGACGTGATCACGCTCGGCGCGGGGCGCACCGCGCTCGTCATCGGGGACGTGATGGGCCGGGGCGTGCGCGCGGCGGCCGTGATGGGGCAGCTGCGCACCGCCGTGCGCGCGTACGCGCGCCTGGACCTGCCGCCGCACGAAGTACTGCAACTGCTGGACGGACTGGCCGCGGAGATCGACCCGAGTCAGATCGCCACCTGCGTCTACGCCGTCCACGACCCCAACGAGGGCCGTCTGGTGTACGCGTCGGCCGGGCACCTGCCGATCCTGGTGCGCGACGAGGACGGCTCGGTCGAGCGGGCCGCCGACCCGACCGGACCGCCACTGGGCACCGGCGGCTGGCTGCACACCTCCGGCACGATCGCGCTGCCCCCCGGCTCCACGGCCGTCCTCTACACCGACGGCCTGGTCGAGCGGAGGGGAGAGGACATCGACGAGGGCGTGGCCTCCCTGGAGCGCGCCCTGTCCGGGGCGACGGGCACTCCGCAGATCGTGTGCGACCGGCTGATCCGCTCCCAGGGCGTGACCGCCGAGCACGACGACGACGTGGCCGTCCTGGTGGTCCAGCACCCCAGCCGTACGGGACCGGACGCGGAGCTCTTCCACAACGCGGCGCTGGAACTGCTCGGCGGAGTGGAGGCGGCGCCACGCGCGCGTGCCTTCGCCTCCGGGGTGCTCGCCAGCTGGCGTTTCCCGGTGGAGCTGCGCGACCTGGGGGTGCTGGCCACCAGCGAGCTGGTGGCGAACTCCCTGAAGCACGGGACGCCCCCGATGCGGCTGCGGCTGCGCCGCACGGACCGCCGCCTGATCATCGAGGTGACCGACGGGGACGACCACCTGCCGCGCAGACGCCGGGCGGAAACGGAGGACGAGGCGGGTCGCGGCATCTCGATCATCGCCACGATCGCCTCGTCCTGGGGCAGCCGCCGCACGCCCGGGGGCGGCAAGGCGGTCTGGTGCGAGTTCGCGCTGCCCGACTAGGGACAGCCGTCCGGATCAGGCCGAGACCTGCTCCTGCGGCTTGTGCACGGCGACGACGCGGGACTGCGCCGCGAGCGCCGGGTGGTCCTGCGTCACGGTCAGCTTCTTGCCGAGCCGCAGCGCCAGGACGGAGATGCCGAGGGAGAAGAGGACGAACGTCACGATGTACGGGCCGTGCAGCGTGGCACCCATCGGACCGCCGACGAACGGGCCGAGCGCCAGGGCCATCTGCTTGACCAGCGCGAAGGCCGAGTTGTACTGCCCGATCATCGACTCGGGCGCCAGGTCGGCCACCAGCGGGGCCACGGTCGGCGACAGCATCGCCTCGCCGAGCCCGAACAGGGCGTACGTGGAGATGAACGCGGCGGTCGCCATCGCCTGGCTGCCGTGCCCCAGGCCCGCGTACCCGGCGAAGAGCCACGCCACGGTCCAGATCAGGCCGACGGAGGCGATCACGCGGGTGCGCCGGCGGCGCTCCACGAAGCGCAGCACCAGGAACTGGGCGACCACGATGACCGCGGTGTTCGCGGCCAGGGCGATGCCGAGCGTGGCGGGCTCGATCCCGGCGGCCTCCGTGCCGTACGCCGCCAGGCCCGACTCGAACTGGCCGTAGCAGGCGAAGAACAGCACGAAGCCCAGCACGCACAGCTGCACCATGGCCCGGTGCCCGAGCACCGCGCGGAAGCCCTTGGACGACTCGTCGCCGGGCCGGGACTCGGCCAGCGAGGCGTCGCGCGGCAGCTTCACCGAAAGACCGATGCCGACGAGGACGAGGAACATCACGGCCTCGATGGCGAACAGCAGGGTGAAGGAGCCCGGACGGCTCTCGTCCACGATCTGCCCGCCGAGCAGGCCGCCGATGCCCAGGCCCAGGTTCTGCAGGAAGAACTGCATGGCGAAGGCACGGGTACGGGAGGTGGCGCCCGAGCACCAGACGATCATCGTGGCGAGCGCGGGCTGCATCACGGCCGTACCGGCACCGAGCAGCGCGGCGGACGCCACGACGGCGACCAGGCTCGTGGCGAGTCCCAGGGACAGCGCGCCGACGGCGGCCACGACCGCGGCACCGACCAGCACGGGCAGCGGCCCGCGCCGGTCGATGATCCGGCCGGTGAAGAGCAGGGCGACGAGGGCGGCGAGCGCGAAGACGCCGAGCACGATGCCGGCCCAGAAGGAGCCGAGCCCGCGCACCGACGCCACGTAGATGTACAGATACGGAACGGTGAATCCGAGTCCGAACGCGCTCAGCGCGTTCCCTGCCTGGATCCGGCGCATCGCCGCGCCCATCTCCCTGGTCACACTCACCTGCCTCGAGGTCTAGATCGCGAAGTACTGAAGCCTGAAGACTTTAGCACTAAAGTTAGAGCCTTAACAATACACATCGAAGGACTTCAAAGCCAACGGGGACCGTGGGATACTCCCCGCATGTCCGACGACACCCCAGCGAAGCCAGGCAGCGCGGACCCCCAGGGCCCGCAGGAGCCGAGCCTCGACGAGCAGATCGCCGCCTACCAGCGGGAGTACCGCGACCTGGACCCCCAGGTGGAGAAGGTGGTCTCGGCCCTGGGCCGGCTGAACCGCCGCATGAACGTCGCGTACGGCCGCCAGGTCGCCGAGCTCGGCATCAGCAACGCCGAGTGGGAGGTCCTCAAGACCCTCCTGCTCGCGGGCGAGCCCTACCGGCTCGGCCCCGGCGAGCTGGCCAAGCGCCTCGGCCTCACCCCCGCCGCCATGACCCACCGCATCGACCGCATGGCCGGCGAGGGCCTGGTCACCAGGGACCGGGACGAGAACAACCGGGTGCGCGTCATCGTCGAGCTCACGGACGAGGGCCGTACGAAGTGGCTGGAGGCGATGCGCATGGCCTCCGACTTCGAGGAGGACCTCCTCCAGGACCTCTCCAGCGAGGAGCGGGGCGTCCTGGGCGAGCTGCTGATCCGGGTGCTGCGCCGGGTGGAGCAGGCCCAGCCGGACGCGGGCGGCAGGCTCTCCGACCTGGACTGAGCAGGTCACCGGGGTGGGGTTGACACGCCCCACCCCGATGCGTAGAGTTCTTCGAGTTGTCACGGAGCCGGAACGGTTCTGCGGACAGCCATCCCGCCGCGACAGCGGCAACCAAACTCAGCACGATCTCCCACCGGAGAGAATTTCGGCATGCCGAAATTCATTCGAAAGACCCGATTATGAGTCGCCCGGGAAATCGGCTAGAGTTTGAAACGTCGGAACGGCCCAACAGCCGCGAAGACAACCCCCTCTGACTGGGAATCAGGCCCGAAAGGATCTGATAGAGTCGGAACCGCCGGAAAGGGAAACGCGAAAGCGAAGAACGGCCCGGCAGCCCGCTCCAGCGGGTGGCAGAAACGGAAATCGGATCTGCTAAGCTGGAAACACG